>CAKQGY010000001.1 GCA_934234055.1 uncultured Alphaproteobacteria bacterium
CTTAATGAGTATCCTTTCACTCTCCTTCTTCTTTCCTCCCTCCTTTGCCCCCTAAGCACTCGCTTGGGGGGCTTTCTTATATTTGTTTTTTAAAAGACATATTTGAAATACTGTCTGACTCTGGTGCCGGTGTTCTTGTTCGCGCTTGACAAAATGACAAGTGCCAAGCATAAACGCTTTCACCAACCCCTGTATCACAAGTGTTATGCAACACCGTTTTGGGGCGAGATCCCGGCTGGTGGCGAAGCCAATGGCTTTTTTATCGCCTGGCGTGCCGCACACAAAAAATCCCCCGACAATGCCGAGGGATTTTGTCGCCCCAAACACCGCCTATTCGCTCAGGAATTGCCGATACATCTCGGGGCCATAGTCCATACAACGTCCGTTCACCATCCGCCGGTTCGGGCATTTGGCGCAGTCTTCCGCGGTGAAGTTCTCGTCATTGTCGGCATAGCAATCATAGCACCGTCCCCATTGCGTTTCCTGCATTGGTGTGTATTTGTCGCACGGCCGGCGGCACATTTCGCCGAATTGCTTGCGCGCCGGACATTTCGCACAGGTCTGTTCGTCGGTTTCAAAGTCCTCCTCTTCATCGCAGGAATGACAATCGCCCCAGCGATCCAAAATCGGCTTATCCGCCGGGCAGGCCGCCACACACCGTCCGTCCTTATAGTGTCGGTTCGGGCATTTGGCACAGTTTTCTTCGTCCGTCCAGACATGCTCCTTGGTATCACAGGCATAGCAGCGTCCTGATTCAGCTTGCAACATTCCTGCCTCGGCGCACACCGGAACACATTCGCCGTTCAGCATTTTGCGATTCGGACATTTGGCGCATTCCTCGGGGTAAGTCGTAATGCCATACGTGGCATCACAGGCAAAACAGCTGCCGTCTTTGGACTCAATTTCCGCCTCGCTTTGGCAAGATATTTTAACACAGCGCCCATCTTCCATCCGCCGGTTCGGACACTTCGCGCAAGCTTCCGCCGTTGTCTCCACCTCATCGTTTTCATTACAGGACAGGCACTTCCCATACGCATCTTCCAAAGGTGTTTTATCCGCACAGATCGGGCGACATTGCTCACCCACCATGTGGCGGTTCGGACACTTTGCACAAGTTTTGGCATCTGTCTTGATCGGTCCGGCAAATTCACAGGCCATACACATATCGGTGTCTTCCAACAGCAACGGCTCATTTTCGTCGCAGGCCTGTCGCACACAGTATTTTCCCTGCATTTTGCGGTTCGGGCATTTCGCACAGTCTTCCGCAGACACGATGATACTTCCTGCTGTGTTGCAGTCCTCACATCTCCCGTTGTCGGATTGCAAAGGAGCCTCTGCCGGACATTGCTTTAACGAGCAGTATTTCCCCACCATTTCGCGGTTCGGGCATTTCGCGCAGTCTTCGGCCGAGGCTGAAACCGGCTGCTTGTTATCGCAGTCCATCGTGATCTCTTCCAAGCGACAGGCCTCATTTTTGACCGAGCCTTTAATGGCGCAATAGCCACACACCATTTCGCGGTTCGGGCATTTGGCGCATTCTTCCGCGCTCAATTTCAGCGCTTTCGCATTGTCGCAGGCATAGCATTTCCCGATTCTGCTTTGCATCGGTGCGGCTTCGGTGCATTCCGGCATACAGAAGTCCCCGACCATCACGCGATTTTCACATTGATCGCATATCAGTTTCGGCAGGAACAACCCCCGCGCATCCGCACAGTTTGTGCAGGCCCCCAGATACCGGATCGGATTTGCCGGATTGTTTTCACAGGTTCCGTTCGTAAAGACCACCGAGCCCAGCTTGCGATTTTGCACTTCGTCCAGGCGCACCACAACGCGGTCATGTGTTTGATTTTTCTGTCCAAAGTGTGTATAGATGTCCAACCACACCACCGGCGGCAGCAGGCCTCCGCGTTCCCAGCGTGCCCACCCGCGATCGGTTCGAATTTGATACAGGCCCTCCCGCGCATGCTTCAGGCGATAGTCGTTATTTTCGCCCCACACACGGGGGTTGCCCCAATTCTTGAACGGATCCACGATGTCCAGGTCCACCCAGCCCGCATTACTCGTCTTTCCCAAAGTGATTCGCAAATCCATCGGCAGCGCGAAAATCAAGTCCGGGTGAATGGCGCGTGTGTTCAGGGTTTTATCCCGTGCGATCAAACCGTTCATGGCGATCAGGATCGTCTGCCGGCGCACATTGTCTTCCCAATCATTGTTCAGCAGTTTCAGATACAGATTTAGCGCCTGTTGATTTTGCCCGACCGAGTCGTAATAGGCCGCCAGATCATAGGTTCCCTCTGCCAATTCCGGCCACTCCCGAACGATCGATTTGAACAGGATTTCGGCTAATTCATTTTGCTGCCAAGTCATCAATTTCTGAGCCACAATGCGAATCAGCGTTTTGTTATCCGGCAGCATTTCCAGCAGGTTAGACAGCACCCGCACAGCCGAATTCGTTTGCCCGCGCTTGGCCAGCTCTTCCGCCACATCCAGATAAAATGCCGGCATATCCGCATAGGCTTCCCGTTGCTTCAAATAGGCTTGATACAAGTCCTTATCCGCCACGGGGCGCAGTTGCTTCATATATGGTGTATTGGGCGACCATTCTCTCAGGCGCACTTCCACCCGGGTTTCTTGGGTTTCTTGTATTTCACCGTTGGCACCTTTGGCCATCATACGAGCGTTTATTGCCATACCGTCCGACTCTATTACGCGACCGCTAACGCTCCCCTTATCGTATACCCAATCTCGCTTTTCTTCTCCGACTTCTTTGGGATCAATCTCAAAGTCATTCGGTTCATCCGGCACCATTGGATCAGGTGCTTTTTCGTCTTTGTCAAACCAGCGTTTCAGGGGAATCATCGCCCGTATATTATCCACCAAGCGCCGATATTCCGTTGTCCGCACCGGCGGCAAATCTTTTTGGGTCTGCCGATAGTGTTTGGCGACTTTTGTATCACCCATTATGATGATGTGTCCTTCGGGCTTCTTCCACCGTTCATAATTGGCCCGCATTTCGGGATCTTTGGGCACCACATCATATTTCAGATAGTCTTCCAAGGTATCCAGCACCAACAGTGAAGTCTCCTCGGTCAACAGTTCAAAGGCTATTCCCAGTTTAACAATCTCGTCCCGATTTTTCTTTTTGTCCAATTCCAGGTCTTGCACGCGCCGAATGGCCCATTGCCGCGGTGCAATCGGATTATTTTGATTTGTCCCGATATGAATTGTTTTGCTTTGAGTGGCTTTCCCTGCCGCATACCCAAAGTTTAAGGTCAAATCCTGGGGCTTGCCGTCATATTTTCCCACAACGATCAAGTCCGAATCGACCACCGCCCCGATACGCGGATAAATATCCCGTGCTTGCCCCGATACACTCACTAACCGCAGCGGCGTATGCGTCAACCGCGCCACCGCTTCCGGTATTTTCATTTGGTTCAGGTCCAATACTTCTCCCCGTGTTCTTTGAGCCAGGTCTGCCAACATCGGCCCTTGCGTCGCCGTGGCCGTCGTAATCACATACACCGGCACTTTTATGGTGCCCAAGTCTGATTCGCTGATTGTCGCAATTCCGTCCGTGAACAGCAGGATTATATCCGCCTTGATTTCCCCCGGGTTCAGGTTGTCCAGCCGTGTCGCCCCGTCATAGGCCAGGGCTTTAATCCGATCCGTCAAAGCCTTTGAATCCCCGCCTTTAATCACGAAAGACTGCGCTTTTTGCCGTGTGATATGAAATGGAATCAATTCCACGGTCGTTTGCTTGATTGCCCGCAAATACGCGCTCAGCCAGGCCGTTTCCAAGGTTGTGTTTCGCTGGTTGCCCGACGCCGAAGTGTCCCATAATACGGCGATTTTTTTGGGGGCAGGGGCTGCCTTGCGTTCCACTTTCATCGGCACCCGCGCATAAAAATAGTCTTGCCCGTCCTGCGCCCCGGTATAGACAAACGGCTGTGTTTTCGTCGGGAAAGTCAAAGTCAGGCTGTTATCCAACCGAAAGTCCGTCTTTTCCACGGATGCTTCCAACCACCCTTGCTGCGTGGTAAAGGCCAAGTTTCGGAAGTCTGTTTTGAGTTCGGGCTTACCGGCCGATGCCTGCTCCACCGCCAATTTTAAAACAAAGTGCTTTAATGTTTGCTCCAATCCCAACGGCAAAGACAGCGTTATTTGTCCGTCGTGCGCTGATAAAACTTCTTCTGTCACGATTCGAATTTGGCGCGTTCCTTTGGGGTTCAGGGGATAGATATTCATCCGATATTGATTGCCCGATACTTTTTCCACCAACGCCGGATCAATACCGCGGTTTACTTGCTGATCATAGATTTTTCGTGCGCGTTTTTTCTCAACGACCGAGGCGTCTTGCATCTTTCCCCGAATGTCCAGAGCCATACCGACCACCGCCTGCCGCGGCATCAGGGGAAAGATCATCTCACCCGACAACACACGCTCGTTCGGATTAAAAAAAGTCATGGTATAGGTTGTCCGCGCCAGGTTTCCCTCCACGCGCAAATCAATATCCAAGTCTTGCAGCACCATCGGTTTAGACGCATCTGGCACCCGAATAATCGGTATCCAGATTTTGGCCGACGCCGACACACTTATCAACAAACACGCAATCAAGTAAATGATTTTTTTCATTTTATTCCCCTTTGTTCAAAATGACTGATTTTTACTTTATCCCGCTTTCTTCCGAAAGTCAACAAAAAAGCGCCGCCCGATATTCAGACGACGCCTCTTTATTTTTTTTCGGGATTTAGTATCCTTCCAATTTTTCGTCCAGGGTTGCCCCGACCAAATAGTCCACCAACGGCCGTTCAATAAAGGTATAGGTTCCGAATTCGCCCCGATCGCGCGATGCCACGCAAGCCCTTGCACACGACACCATAATGTTTGCCGTCAATTCCGGGTTGTTTCCCTCCACGGTATAGCGTTGGTTGGCCTGCATACCGGTGCGTTCCAATTCTCCTTCGTGGTGCAGGGTATTATATTTATCAATTTTCTTAACAAACAGAACTTCCGTTGGTTCAGTCCGGAAATAGGCATCGGTTTGAATTGCCTTGGCCACGGTTTCCGGATCAGCCCCGGCTTCCAACTGCACATAGACGCGCCGTTTTTGTTTACCGCGTCCGTTTGCCAAGGTCAATGCCACGGCATCTTTCACGCCGGCAATTGTTTTAACGGCCACGGTATGTCCCATGCTGCGCCCGCCTTTTTCGCCGCCGAAAGTGGTCGTTGTATGCCCCATATACGAGGCCACCTTCATTACGGCCCGAATGGCCGAATCGGTACCCGGATCCCAACCGGTCGCAAAGATAGAGACCACTTTTTTCGCCTTGGCATTAATATCCAAATCCTTTTTCAAGGCCACAATCCGATCGTGCTCATCAAAGCTGTCCACGGTGCAGATTCCCATAGCCTGATATTCTTTAATGCGTTCGGGCACTTCGCGCGACGGGATAGACAACAGGGCCACGTCAACCTTGCCCAATTCTTTAATATCAGCCACAACTTTGACGTTATCCAAGCTCGGATCTTGCTTGCCCAACGACACCGGCCGCCGCACCACGCCGGCCAAGAACAGATCAGGGTTTTCCGCAATTGCGCGCTTACAGCCGCGTCCGACATTACCCCACCCGATGATTGCTACTGAAATTTTTTGCATCAATTACCTCCAGACATTTTCTGATACAGTTGTTTATAATCCAATGATGATTTAGACCACGAATAGTTTTTTTTCATAGCCAAACTCCGCATCATGCGGATATGGCTGGGCCTGTCATAGTAAGTTGCATTAGCCCACCCGATCGTGTTATACAGAGCCGACGACGAGATATCCCGAAATTTGAATCCCGTTCCGACGCCATAGTATTCGTTATAGTTGTTGACGGTATCGTCCAATCCGCCGGTGGCGCGTGCAATCGGCAAGGCGCCATAGGTTTGACTGACCATTTGTTTTAATCCGCACGGTTCGTAAATAGACGGCACCAGCGAGAAGTCGCTTCCCGCGTCAATCAAGTGTTCCATTTCTCCGTTAAATCCGATATTAACCGAGATTCGACCCGGATACCGACTTGGCAGCGAGGCAAAGTAATCCTGTGCCCAACTGTCGCCTTGTCCCATGATAACGAATTGACACTGCATGGTATTCAGCACCGGCTCAATACATTGCGACAGCATACCGATTCCCTTTTGCTCGGCCAATCGCACCGCCATCCCGAAGATCGGCTGCGAGACACTGTTCAATCCCGTCCGCCGCACCAATTCTTCTTTGTTTTTTTGTTTACCGGCCAAGACATTTTCCACCGAGTATTTTTCGGGAATGATCAAGTCTTTTGACGGATTCCACAGCTGCGTATCAATCCCGTTCAAAATTCCCGTCAGATCCGCCTGCCGCTCGCGCAAGATCCAATCCAGACCCGCTCCGAACTCGGGCGTTAAAATTTCGCGGGCATAGTTCGGTGACACAGTGTTTAACTTATCTGCGAACCGCAACCCGCCTTTCAGGAAATTGATTCCGCCATAGTCCTCAAACGCATTCGGGTTAAAGTCGCACCAATCAATCTTGGCATAGGGCACCACATCGGCGCCGAACCGTCCCTGATAGGGCAGGTTATGAATTGTCAAAAGGGTTTTTGTCCGGGCAAAGAACGGGTCGTGTTCATGCTTTATATAATAGGGGATCAGAGCCGTTTGCCAATCGTGCAGGTGAACCACATCAGGCTGAAAGCGCAAATCCCGAGCCACCTGCAATGCCGCCCGACAAAAGAACGCATAGCGATAGGCGTTATCCTGGAACGCCACATGATTCCAGCGATCGTCATAGACTCCGTTGCGATCAAAGTATTTATTAAACTCCACGAAATAGACATCAATATTCGGGATATAGTTGGATTGATGCACGCAGAAAAACTCGTGGCAATTTCCCATTTCCACGCAGTTTCCTTCCATGATTTTATACAGCCGGTATTTTTGATAATCAATTGCCGAATACAGCGGAATGATCACTTTGACGACAACGCCTTCCTGAACCAGTGATTTGGGCAGGGCTCCCACCACATCGCCCAATCCCCCCGTCTTGATGAACGGAGCCATTTCGCTGGCGACAAAGAGAACATTCATGCTCATTTTAACCTCTCAAAATAACAATACTAAATTCAGTATAAACAAAAATCCGGTCGATTGCAAGTCTTTTTATCAGATTTTTTTCTTGATTTTTACGGCCAAAACGGATATTCTGGAAAAAAACGGAGATTCAAGTCAAATGACGGTTTTAGATATAGAACATTCTTTAAGCGGTTTATCGTGGAAAATGCCTTCCGCGGACGACCGGTGCACGGCGGCTTTGGCTCAGCAATTTAACCTGTCCGAGACGGTGGCGCGGATTATGGCGTCGCGCGGCATTACACCCGATACGGCCCCGGCTTTTTTATCCCCGACCCTCAAAGAAAACTTGCCGAATCCGCTGACCTTGCGGGATATGGAGCGCGCCGCCGAACGTATGGCCGATGCCGTTATGGCCGGTGAACCGATCGGCCTGATGGGTGATTACGATGTGGATGGAGCCACTTCCACTTCCGTGCTGAAATTGTTTCTGGAAGATATCGGAGTCACAGTTCACACCTTTATCCCCGAGCGTGAAGACGGCTATGGCCCCAATGCTCTGAAAATGCAGGAGTTTTGGGATCGGGGCTGCCGCTTGGTTGCAACACTGGATTGCGGTATGACGGCGTTTGAGCCGATTGCTGCCGGTCGGCGGGTGGGTCTGGATATTATTGTTTTGGATCACCACGATCCCGAAAAGCAACTTCCCGACGCTTACGCCGTTGTCAATCCCAAGCGCTTGGACGAGCCGCTGGATCACCCCTGCCACGGTATGGCGGCGGTGGGAGTTGTCTTTTTATTTACGGTGGCTCTGAATACCATTTTGCGTCGCCGTGGCTTTTATACGCCCGCGCGGCCCGAGCCGAATCTGATTCGCTTTCTGGATTTGGTGGCTTTCGGCACCGTGTGCGATGTGATGAAGTTGCAAGGGGTTAACCGCCTGTTTGTCAAGGCCGGCCTGACCCAAATGCGCCGTGGCGAGAATAAAGGCCTGGCGGCTCTGGCGGCTCAGGTTGGCCTTTCCGAACCGCCCGAGGCGTATCACCTCGGTTATGTGTTCGGTCCGCGCGTGAACGCCTGCGGCCGTGTCGGGCATTCGGATCTGGGTATGCAGTTATTATCCTGCCGTGATTCCATTCGGGCGGCTGCTTTGGCGCAACAGCTGGACGATTTGAACCTGACGCGTCGCGACATTGAATCGGCCGTGCTGTTGGAGGCCATAGAACAGGCCGAGGGTAAACCGCAATCGGATTCGTTTTTATTTGTTCATGGCGACCATTGGCATCAAGGTGTCATCGGTATCGTGGCCGGCCGGCTCAAAGACCGCTATAACCTGCCTGTTTTCGCGCTCAGTATAGAGGGCGACGATGTCAAAGGTTCTGCCCGTTCGGTCCAAGGGGTTGACCTGGGCACATTGGTGATGAATGCGTTGGCATTGGGGATTTTATCTCGAGGCGGCGGGCACCCGATGGCGGCCGGTTTTTCCTTGTCGCGCGATCGCCTGGACGACTTTTATCATTATTTGCAGGAAAACATCCGCCCCGAATCCGTTATGAATCAGGCCACTTCGTTGGACATAGCGGGCGTTTTGGATATTATGGGCGCCACCCCCGATCTGGTTCGACAGCTATCTTTGTTGGCTCCGTTCGGCGAGGGCAATCCCGAGCCCAAGTTCGTCATCAGGAATGTGATGATCGGGCGGTGCATACCGCTTAAAAACGGGCATATTGCATGCACGCTGACGGGGCGGGGCGGCGGCTCACTCAAAGCCATTGCTTTCCGGGCGGCCGATACCGAGTTGGGTCAAGCCCTGATGACGGCGCGTGATGCTTACTTCCATGTGGCGGGCGTGTTAAAGCTGGACACCTGGAACGGCCGGACCGGCGTTCAATTCCAGATTCAGGATATGGCTAACGCCTTGTAAAATCGCTTGATTTTTGAAAAAATTATTTTTTACTTGCCTTTTGCCCCTGTTTTGCCGTAATATAGGGTATTATTTTTAACCAAAGGAGTTTTTTGTATGATAATCGTATTGGCAGTGGTTTGTGGCTATTTGGTGGGGTCTGTGCCGTTTGGCTTGTTGCTGACACGCTGGGCGGGCTTGGGTGATATTCGTCGGGTCGGCTCTGGCAACATCGGTGCAACGAATGTGTTGCGCACGGGACACTGGGGGCTGGCTTTAATGACCCTGCTCTTTGATGTGGGCAAGGCCGCTTTGATCGCCTTTCTTTTTCAGCATTTTTATTCCTTACCGGCGGGCCTGGTGGCCGGCACAGCGGCCGTATTGGGACATAACTATCCGATTTGGCTGGGCTTTCGTGGGGGCAAGGGTGTTGCGTCCACACTCGGTATGATTCTGGTATTGACTCCGTTGACAGGCGTTTGTGCGTGCCTGACCTGGCTGATGATGGCTTTGATTTTCCGTTATTCGTCTTTATCGGCGATGACGGCGCTGGTGCTGACACCGGTGTATGCTTGGTATTTGGCCACGCCCGAGGCTTCTTTATGCTATACCGCATTGGCGTTGTTGTCATTGTGGCGCCACCGGGCGAACATTCGCCGTTTAATCGCGGGTCAAGAAAGTAAAATTGCGTTCAAAAGGAAGAAATAATGCACCCCGCCGCCGAGGAGAAAATCAACAGTCTGCGCTTGATGATGAGCGACCATGTCGGATCCGTCACATTCCGGCATTTGATTGAGTATTACGGTTCGGCCGGCGAGGCGATTAAACATGTGGACGAGTTGGCTCATCGCGGCGGCCGACGCAAACCGATTGCTCTGTGCCCGCGTTCTGTGGCGGAAAAGCAGTTGGACATCGCCGATTCGCATCAGGTTCAGGTGCTGTGCCTGACCGATTCCGCGTATCCCCGGTTATTAAGGCAAACGCCCGATGCCGCGCCGGTTCTGTTCGTGCGGGGGTTTTCGTCTGTGTTTTCCAAGCCTTCTGTCGCCCTGGTCGGCACGCGCAATGCTTCCTTAAACGGTAAAGCCCTTGCGCGCAAGATTGCCTTTGACTTGGCTTCGGCCGGTTATAACGTTGTTTCGGGTCTGGCGCACGGCATTGACCGAGCCGCCCATGTCGGCGCGTTGGCTTGCACGGGGCAGGGTGCTGCGACCACGGCGGTTTTAGGCACACCGGTTGATACGGTTTATCCCCCCGAAAATCAAGATATTTATGACCAGATTGCTGCCGGGGGTTGCCTGGTGTCCGAGTTTCCCTTTGGCTCCAAAATGGCCCCGCATAATTTTCCGCGACGCAACCGGACGATTGCGGGTCTTTCCCGTGCCACCGTGGTGATAGAGGCGCAGTTGCGTTCCGGTTCATTGATTACAGCCCATTTGGCGGCCGATTACGGTCGCGACGTACTGGCCGTTCCCGGTTCGCCCGTCGATCCGCGCAGTGAGGGTCCTAACGGCCTGATTCGCGAGGGGGCCTCGCTGGTTTCTTCTGCGGCCGACATTATTGCGGTTTTAGAGGCAGCCGACAAGTTCAACCTCAAACAAACCGTTTCGGACAAGGCTTTTACGCCTGCTCCGTTTGACGAGGCTGTTTTAACCGATGCGCGCCAAATGGTGCTGGCGGGTTTGGGCCCTGATGTAGTCTTGGTGGATCGCTTGATTCAAGAGACAGGCCTTGATGCGCGCATTGTGAATATTATTTTAGTAGAGCTGGCTTTGGCCGGTCGTTTAGAGCGCCACCCCGGCGGCGGTGTTTCTTTGATTTATAACGTGGAGTAGATGATGAAGTTAGTCATAGTGGAATCCCCTTCCAAGGCAAAAACAATCAACAAATATCTGGGCAGCGACTATGTTGTCAAGGCCAGTTTCGGCCATATTCGCGATGTGCCGGCCAAGAACGGCTCGGTTCGTCCGGACGAGGATTTTGCCATGGATTGGGAGATTCAACCTCGTGCCGAAAAAGTGGTGCGTGAAATTGTGCAATCTTTGGCCAAAGCCGACGCGCTGTATTTGGCGTCCGACCCTGACCGCGAGGGGGAGGCCATTGCCTGGCATGTGCTACAAGAGTTAAAACGGCGTAAAAAGTTAAAGCCGGATTTTCCGGTTTATCGGGTGGCGTTTCACGAAATTACCAAGGGTGCGATTTTGGAAGCCCTTAAAAACCCGCGTCAGATTGATATGCAATTGGTGGATGCGTATATGGCGCGCCGTGCGTTGGATTATTTGGTCGGGTTTTACATTTCGCCGCTGCTGTGGCGTAAGCTCCCGGGTGCCAAGTCGGCCGGCCGTGTGCAGTCCGTGGCTCTGCGCCTGGTGTGCGAGCGCGAAGACGAAATCTCGGCTTTCAAACCGCAAGAGTATTGGAGCATTGATGTAGACCTGAACACCGTTCGTTCGGAAAAATTCCGGGCGCATTTGACTCAGGTCGCGGGTAAAAAGTTGACCAAGTTTGACCTGGCCAACGGCACCATTACCCAAGATATTAAACAAAAGGTAGAGCAGGCTTCTTTCACCGTCGGCACCATAGAGCGCAAGCAAACCAAGCGCAATCCTGCTCCTGCTTTCACCACTTCTACTTTACAGCAAGAAGCCTCCCGTAAACTCGGCTTTGCGGCGAAAAAGACGATGCAGATCGCCCAAAAATTATACGAGGCCGGCTTTATCACCTATATGCGAACCGACAGTGTTGCGTTGGCCGATGTTGCCATTCAAAAATTGCGTCAGGTGATTGAGCAGGAATACGGCCGGGATTACCTGCCCGAAAAACCGCGTTTTTATAAAAATAATTCCAAGAATGCACAAGAAGCGCACGAGGCCATTCGTCCCACCGACGCGTCTCGTCTGCCGGCTCAGGTGGATTTAGAGCCTGATTCCCGCCGGCTTTATGATTTGATCTGGAAGCGCACCATTGCCTGCCAGATGGAAAGTGCCGTTTTTGATAAAGTCGGCATTGATATTTTCTCGTCGGATCAGATGTTGGGCTTGCGTGCCACGGGGCAAACGATTGCTTTTGCCGGTTTTATCAAGGTATATAAAGAAGATGTAGACGATGCCAAGGGCGACGACGATACGGCGCTGTTGCCGGTAATGAACACGGGCGAGGGGCTGACCACCTTGGCCGTTTTGGCCGAACAACATTTTACCGAGCCGCCTCCGCGCTTTTCCGAGGCCAGCCTCGTTAAAAAGTTGGAAGAGTTGGGTATCGGCCGACCTTCTACTTACGCCACGATTTTGTCCGTGCTCCAAGAACGCGAATATGTCAAACTGGTGGCCAAGCGTTTTGTGCCCGAAGATCGCGGCCGGATTGTCACGGCGTTTATGGAGAATTATTTTAATCAGTATGTTCAATACGACTATACGGCCAATTTAGAGAATAAACTGGACGACATTACGAACGGCACTTTAAAGTGGAAAGAGGTGCTGGCCGAGTTTTGGAAGAATTTTGATGCTACGGTCAAAAGCGTTGAACCGCACAAGATGGGCGAAGTTTTGGAAACGGTTGCCAAGACTCTGGAAAAGCATATGTTTCCGACCGATGAATCGCGTGTCTGTCCGCAATGCCAGACCGGCCATTTATCATTAAAAGTCGGTCGTTTCGGGGCGTTTATCGGCTGTTCCAATTATCCCAAGTGCAGTTATACCAAGCCCGTTGCAACGATTGACATTCCGCGGGATGAGGGCGGCCAACCCCTAGAGGAAACTCCTGCCGAGAAACAGGTTATTGAGTTGGGCAAGAACGAATCGGGCGCCGACATTTCCGTGCGCCGGGGTCCTTACGGCTGGTATGTGCAGCAAGGCCAGGGCAAGGATGCCAAACGCACCGGCTTGCCCAAAGGCACCGCCCCCGAATCGATTGACTTTGCCCGGGCGTTGGCGTTGCTTTCGTTGCCGCGGCTGCTTGGCAACGATCCTGACACGCATGAATCGATTGAGGCAGGCCTTGGCAAGTTTGGCCCCTATGTCCGCCGGGGCAAGACTTACAAGTCTTTGGAGCCCGCCGACGATGTGTTGACGATTGCATTGCCCCGTGCGCTGGAATTGCTCAGCCAAAAAACGACCAAGGCTCGGGTCACCAAGCTCGGCAAGTGGAATAATGAAGAGTTGACTTACCAGGTCGGCCGCTATGGCCCGTATGTCAAATGCGGCAAGATGATGGCCTCCGTCAAAAAGAAAGACGAAATTCCGACACTGGAAGAGGGGATTGCACTCATTCAGGAAAAAATGCGTCAAAAATAATCAAAAGACTTGCGAAACGGATTATTTTCGGGTATAACAAGGGTATCAAGAATAAAGGATTAAAAAACGATGATCAAGTTTTTCATTAAATTGGCAAGTGGCATGGGCGGTAAAATTATTTTTGCGGCTCTGTTGTTCAGTATGATTTTTGTATGGGGCGCGGGTGGTTTAACTTCCATGAGTCTTTTGCCTCAGGACGCCATCACGGTTGGCAAGAAAAAACTATCCGTTCGGGATCTGGAAACCCAATTCTCGCGTGAGCGCCAATCGCTTTCCGATTTGATGGGGGGGCAGTATATCTCACCGCAAAAGGCGATGGAGATGGGTTTGCTGGATCAGGTTGTTGCGCGTCAGGTTGATGCGATGATTTTTGACGGGATCAAGGACGATTTGGGCCTCACTGCCTCGCAATCCGCGGTGCGCAAGTATGTTGAGGTTCACCCTGCTTTTCAGGACGCCACCGGCCATTTTGACCGTAATTTATTTTCGGCCTACCTGCGCCAAATGAAGTTAAATGAATCAGGCCTGTTTTACAAGTTGCAGGACGAACTGGCCACCCAACATTTGTTGCGTGCGGTGCAAAGCATTGCCTATGCGCCGGACGAGTTGGTTCGCGTTGCTTATCGATATCAGAACGAACAGCGTGATGTGACGGCTCTGGTGATTCGTGCCGATAAACTGCCGGTTGCGCAAAAGCCGACCGCGGCCGAACTTCAAGAGTATTACGAAGCCTATGCCGAGGACAAGTTCATCACACCCGAGTATCGCTCGTTCGGCTATCTGCTCTTGACCCCCCAGGCGTTGGCCGATCGCGTGCCGGTATCGGACGCTGAAATTGACGCCGTTTATGCGGATCGTCAGGATCAATACACCACCCCCGAAAAGCGTGCCGTCAGCCAGATGTATTTTGCGGATGAGGCCGCTGCCCGTGCTGCGATGCAGGGTTTAACTCCCGCCAATTTTGACACGGTTGCGACACAAAAGGCCGGCCAAAAATCCGCCGACACCGATTTCGGCTTTGTGGCACAAAACGAACTGATGGAAGAACTGGCTGCCCCGGTTTTTGCGGCCAAGAAAAATCAGATTTTGGGCCCGATTGAGGGGGTATCCGGCTGGCATATTTTGCTGGTGCGTGATATCCAACCGGCCAAAACGACTCCCAAGTCCGCGGTTCGAGATCAAATTAAGCAACAGCTGGCTTATGAGAAGGCGTATGATTTAATGGCCGATACCACCCGTCGCCTGGAAGATATTTTAGGCGTGGGTGATTCGTTGGACAAGGCTGCCAAGGAATTAAAATTGCCACTCAAACATATTCGTGAGACGGACATCACCGGCCACCTCTCTGACGGCCGCGATCTGGACAAAGCTCTTGCCGTGCCTGAATTGTTGCAAAGCCTCTTTACCCTTCAAAAGGGCGAAACCACTCCTCTGGTGGACAGCGCAAACGGCCTTGTCGTGGCGCAATTGGATGACATTCGCCCCGTCGGGACCAAACCGTTTCAATCTGTCCAAGACGAACTTACCCGTCTTTGGACGGCCGATCGCCAAAAGGATCAGATGACCAAGCTTGCCGACAAAGTAATAGCGCGTGCGGCTCAGGGCACATCTTTGGCGGCTCAATCGGCTTTTGCACCGGTCAAGCTGACCCATGTCAAGAATCTGACGCGATCCGGGAATGATCAGTTTTCTCCCGCCACAACCGCCGAAGTGTTCCGTCAGACGACCGGAGCGGCCGGAATGACACGCATTGCGGACGGCGACACCTTGATTATTTCCGAGGTAACGCGAATCAAGACGCCTGATGTTGCCAAAGATTCGGCTGCTTATGCCAAAGCGCGCGCGGATTTAGAGTCGCTGCTTGCCACCGAGTTAGCCTCGACTGTCACGGCGGAATACGGGAATATGTTGGGTGTTCATGTCAACACGCCCGAGATTGATCGTGCTTTTTCGGTTTATACCACTTCACAGGAATAGGAGTTTATGATGAAGAAAATTATTTTGGCTTGTGCTTTAACGATATTGTTGTCCCTGCCGGTTCAGGCGGCCAGCCCCTTTGTTCGCTCGGGTGGTCTTAAAAACGGACTGTATTTTGCGATTCGCGCGGGTGGTTCGGATTTAACGATTAAAAGCAACGGTGAAAAAGATCATAAATCGTCGCTATTGTGGATCAACTCTCTGGGTGCACGCCTCAATCGCCTGCGGTTTGAGGCCGAGTGGACCAACTTCGCCCGTGCGCGTTTTGAAAACGCCAAGATTCGCCAACAACGGTATATGTTGCAGGCCTATTATGATATTCCGGTGCGCTTGCTGGTGCGTCCGTTCGTGAATGTGGGTGCCGGTGCCGCGTATACCGAGGCCGATATAGAGGGGTCCAGCGACAGCCACGACGATACGACATTTGCGTGGAATGCGGGTGCGGGGTTGGCCATCAACATTACCTCGCGGATCAGTTTTGATGTCGGCTATCGTTATTTTGACGCCGGTAAGGCTCGTATGATCAAGGGTGCTGCCCGTCAACACCTCACGGGACACGAGGGATATACCGGTGTTCGCATCAGTTTCTAGGTTTTAACCGCCATATCACAAACCGCCCGCCCAGGTAAAGGCTTGCCATAATAAACGGCAGGAAGTAGTAAAGCACCCGGAACAGAGCCAGACTTGCCAAGATTCCGCCTTTGTCGCTGCCGGTATGCGGAAACAGATACAGGAAAGTCCCCTCGAATACGCCGATTCCGCCCGGCACTTGGGTTGTCAGGCCAATGGTTTGCGCGATGATAAAGACCATAAACGCCGGTATGATCGGCGCATGGATGTGATAGCGCAACAGGATATAAAAGCATAGGAATAAGGTAATATTATCTCCCAATCCCACCATTATTTGTTTCAGTGTCAGTATGGGCGAGGGGGCCTCTATCACATGCCCCGCCACAGACATATTTTTGCCCCGTCGCACCCAGATCAGGTAATATAGGACAAAGCCAGCGACCACGCCACCGGCCGACCAATACAGGGCTTTCAGATACGATACACCGCTTAAAATTTTTTCATACGGAGCCAATCCCACCGCCAGCACATAGGCCGCGCCCATTCCCATCAAGATCGTCAAACTTTCAAAGGCAATCACGCGGATAATTTCGGCGCGTGTCAACCCTTGCGGCAGATAGAACAAGTATCGCACCGACCCGCCGGCGACATAGGCATGCCCGCTTGTATTACTAATTGCAAATCCGATAGAGGAGGCTTCCAATATCCTTCGATAGGGTAAAGATTTATGTATATATTCCAGTGCCGTTATATCATATCCCGACAGGACTGTAAAGTTTACCCCTGCGATTAAAACGGCCGCACCAATTACCCACAAAGGCGTTGACAAGATTTGGCCCCACAGATATTTTGCGCCCACTAATTCCACTTCTTTAATGATCAGCCACAACGCGATCCCAAAGAAGATAAAACTAACCAACTGTATAATTTTATCAATCATGGCACTAGAACATCAGTGTTGCGCGAATGGAGCTCACTGTTGCCGTGCGATGATTTTGATTGGCTCCGGGATTGATATAGAATTGAACATCCGGCGTAATCGTCATAAAGTTAGATACCCCCCACGCCCAATAGGCTTCCAGCACATTTTCCACCGCGCGCGTGCCGCTGTTTTCGGCCGTGTCAATTTTGTTGACCGCCCCCGCCAGCCCGATCTGATCCAAGGCATTACGTCCCAACGGGTTATTATACACCACCCCCAGCACATAGGATTGCTCGATTTCGGTCGGTGTATGCGTTGTGCCGTTGGCGCGAGCAAAGACGCCCCATTTATCGCCGATATTTTGTTGCAGGTTCACACTCCATCCCTGACTGGTTTGGGGTTGCGCGCCCACCGACGGTTGATAGTAGTATAGAAAGCTGTAAGTCCCTTGCCCCAGCCCCTCAATCATCGGCGTATAACTGACGCCGGCAAAGCCGGTATAGTGCCCTTTACCGAAATCGTGTGTGCTGATTCGATTGCCGGCGACATTATGCGCGTCCTGAAACCCGGCTGTCAAGCTGATTAAATTGTTCGGCGCATAGGTCACATAGCCTCCCAAACTGGCCGTCGGATAGGCCGATGACGCATTTTGCGACAACGAGTCATTCAAAAAGTTGATCTGCTGATTCGAGTCATACGACCCCCCGTCAAAGTTAGAAATCGGAAATTGTCCCACCGTCAGGGACAGGCCGCTTAAATCCCCCGGCAGTTGGTGCGTATACGACAGCTGATTAAACTCGTTTTCGTTGGTGGTATAGTCATTAAATGCCGACACCAGGCCGATACGGTTATTCACGCGTGCGGCATTTGTCCCCCAATAGCGCACGGCGGTATAGGCGATTTGAGCCGACCCGCTGCCCCAAGTATCCGACTGAAACATATCCCAATTTGCAGTGCCATAGTATTGCGTTTGCCAGGGCGTGCCTTTTCCGCCGGGACTGCCGCGTTGTCCCAACACCGAGACGTCCAGTGAATAGCTTAGTCCCGTCTCCGCTGCCAATCGTTTTTTGAAATCAGCATAGTCTTTTTCCAAGGTTTTCTCTGCCGCCAGCAATCCGCGATAGACGCTGTGATCTCGCCGTTTTATTCCGTTTTTATGGGTGTCTGAGGCCCATGCTTCCCCGCTCACAGCCCCCAAGATTGCCACCAATCCGATTCCCGCCAATAATATCCGTTTCATCATTTCCCTCCTTGTTGATGATACGGTTTATATAGGGACCTGTTCCCTTTTGCGGAAGAGTATCTTTCCCCGACTTTCGGCTAGAACAACCGCCCCAAGATTCCCGGCGCCATAGACCCCAATGTTTTGAAGGTCACTTGCGGTGCCCACGGTGTGCCGGTGGTTTCGTATTTCACACCGACCAATCCGCCGCCTTGCCCGTCGCGGAACAAAGCCCCCACCAGCGGTATTTTTCCCGGCAGGCTGTTGATGGCATAGGCCGGAATGACCGCTCCCGTCAAGGCTACTTGATGCCATCCGACATCCCCCGCAAAAGTCAGGCCCAGAGTCGTCCCCGACATCACACCGTTTTGGATTGTCAAGGTCAAATTCGGCACCGGTGTCAGGGTAAAGGGCACTTCCACCCGATCAAAGGATAAATCTTGGTCAAAAATACCGTTGACAATACCCAATATCGTAAATGCCTGCACCAAAAATCCCGGCGTTTTCAGGTTAAAGTGCTGCATATTCGCCGTGCCGGTAAAGACTCCCAGCGGCGATTGTTCGGCGGTAATCACCAATCGTCCGCCTTGAATCCGATCGCTGATTCCCAATCGCTCCAACAAATCGCCCAAGTCATTCGTCTGTGCCCGCAGCAGTCTGTTCAGCGGTGTATAATTCACCGTAAAGGCCTCTTTTCCCGTCGCTGTCAGGATCAAAGAGTCCCACACAAATCCTTGCCGTCGGCCGATAATTTTTACACCCGTCAGGGGCTTATCCGCCACCAAAGTCAACTTCCCGACGGCCATATCCATATCTATGTCGGGCCAAGGTGCCACGGGTTGCATTTCCCCGGCCGGCGCATCGGTTTTTTCCGCGGCTTTTTCCAAAGTCATCCAGTCTTGCATATTCCACGATTCCGCATCCAGGCGCAGCACTGCCCGCTGCTTGGCATCGGCTTCAAAACGCCCGCGCATAATCGTTCCCGGCGCCATCAGGTTATCCAGCTCAATTTTCAGACCGTCTCCTGTTGCAAAGTGCGCCTGTGCTTTTATCGGTTGCTTGCTTTGCGTATCGGCATATCCTTGTATGCTTGCTTCTCCGTGCCAGGTTTGCCCCGCTCCCGTCAGCGTGATTTTCCCCGTCAAAGGCACCCCCACCGGTTTTTTTACCGAAATCGGATACAGGTTCACCGCTGCTGCTTTCAGGTTCAAGTCTCCTTGTATTGTCCAAATATCGGCCACCGTTTTAGTGATTTTTCCCGTCAGGCCGACCGTCCCGTTGCCCCAATCGGTTGCCGCAGGATACAGGGGTTGAATTGTTGCTATCGGCACTTGTCCCGCAATATCATAGCGCGTTTGAATTTCGTCGTTTTTTTCGGCGGTAAATGACTCTACCCATTTCAAGGTCAGCGGTATTCCCGCCACCGTTCCCGTCCCGTTCAGGCGCAGGGCGTTGTTATCCACCACCAGGTTCAGCGCTCCGTTTTCCAGGCGATAGGCCTCGGCCGGCGTCGGAAAGCCCCCGTTCGTAATGGCTGCTTTTGTCTTTACCCGCACCTGATTTTGGTTCAAGTCTTCAATCAAGGGAAACTTCAAGTCCACCTGCACGGTTGCATTGCCGCCGGTTTTGGCGGGATCTATACCGAACAGTTGCGGAAACTCCAATGGTTTTTGTGCGATCAGATCCAAAGCCTCTGCCACCGGCCCCACCACATTCAATCGTATGTCGGCCTGCGCAATCTCGTCTTGCAGGTTTATTAGATCCACTTGTGCCGTCGTCAGGTTCAGGTTCCCCACCCGCCCTTGCGTGCCGCTGATCAGGACCTTATCCGGATACAGACGCACCAGCCCCGCAAAGTCGTCCACCGGTTTCATCGGGCTTAAATAGTCCACCCGCACGCCTCGCACCGGCATTTCGCCATACAGGTTCACCAGTTCCCCTCCCGTGAAATAGAGCGTAAAGTCGGCTTTATCCACCGTCCCGGATTTCAGGTTTTGCTTCACCCAAGCATGTGCGTCCGGCCCGGTTGCCGGCGGCCAAACATCGGGCACCTGCACCATCGGCAGGGACGAGATATGTGCGTCCAGCACCGTCTTCACCGCGTTCAAGTCGTTCGCATCTATCAGGCGATCCAGCCCTGCCACCGTCACTTCCAAGTCCGCTTTCGGCCCGTTTTTCAGCCACACCGCCGATTTCCCGATTTTCAGGTTTTTCAATCCCGCTTCCCACGCGCCGTTGATGGTGGCCGTTTTAATATGATACAGGTTCGTCAGCGGCTCCGGCAGGTTCAAGGTCCCCCCCGTTTCCGTCTTTAATTGAAAAGTCCCTTTTCCCACCAGGTGCGACAGGCTTTTTGCCGGTTTTGACAGGTTCAACATCCCCTCAACATTTGCCGCCACGGTTAGGTCCGCCCCCGCCAGCACCGGTATCACGCGTGCCAGGTTTTTCAGATACAGTGCATCCACTTCCGCGTCAAAGCTCATGTGTTTACGCATACGATTGTATTCCGCTTGCACATTAAAACGCGTTAAATCCTTTTGGATTTTAAACATACCGCTCATTTGGATTGCGTGATTGAATCCGAATTGTTTTTCCATCAGGATATCCATATTCGGAATACTAAGGCGTTGATGTTGTTGCTGATCATCTACATACAAACTGATATCATTCAAAGCCAGCGCATTAAAAGCCAACAGTCTCTCAATTGTTTTGTCAATATCGGGTGCGCCGTCGCCTTTCAACCACACCCCGTCCGCTGTTTCTTCGGGCTCGTTCTCGCCCCGGTTTGACAGGCGCACATTCCCCTCCGGTGTAATTTCAATCCGCAGCACCACCCGATTGATTCGCAACGTATCGGGCATATAGTTCAAACTCACAATATGCCACAGCCCATACGACATTTGCACATCGTCCAGTTTCAGGGCGATTTTCCCGTCCGGCCGCACCAAAGCCAGGTCCGCCACATCAATATGCAACAACCCTTCATCATGCAAAGACGCCTTTAACATCGCCGATTTTGCCTGTAATTTCAGGTTGCTTCCCTCCGGCAAGATATAGCTCTCCAAGGCCGGCAGCAATTCGGTGATATTCATCGGTTCGGCATACAGCTTTCCGATAATCAGACCCAGCATCACAATTCCCAAAGCCACCACGATCGCCATCCCGTGGACGACGGCTTTGATCACGCGCTTGATTGCCTTTTTCAGTTTTTTCTTCATCAGCCCATTCCCCGCATCAGGATCAACAACCCCCAACTTAAACCGCCGGCGACCACCGGCACCAAGAACCATGATAAGATAATACGACCTAAAATCCCAAAACGCAAGCCATAACCGCCTCTTGCCAACGAAATACCGCAGATAGCGCCGATAATGACACCGGACACAGGGATTGGCACCAACGGAAACGCGGGCAGGTGCCATTCGCGCAGTTCTTCCTGCCATTCCTGCAATGAAAAGCAAAACAGGCTGACGGCGGTGGCCGCCATCACGACCAAAGCCTCCACCGGCGACAGCGGGAACAAGCGCGAACTCACCGTTGCGATCACTTTTTTATTTGCCATTAAAAAGCCGATTCCCACAAAAATGCACACAACAATAATCACCCCATACGCCGGCAGATCCGGATAGACTTCCAGATACGGCCCCACAATCGTGCCGACATTATTCGCCCCCAGGGCATAGGCCGCCCACGTGCACGCCAGCACCAACCCCACGCGCACCATGCTGTCGCGGATAAAGAGAGATACCGGCCACCGTGTCAAAGCCCGCCGACACAGGAACATCAGGATTCCGCTGATCACGCTTGCGATCACGGGCGCCATCAGCCATGCCTCCGCCATTTGCCGCATCAAGGGCCAATCCACCACGGCCGCCCGCGCGATATTCCATCCCACCAACGCCCCGATCATCGTTTGCATCAGTGAGGTTGGTGTCCCCCGCAGTGAAAACACCTCCTGCACCAAAAACGCCGTAAAGATAACCACCAACAGTTCTTCCGGTTTGTCCAGTTGCCCCAGTTGCGCAACACTGGCCGTTGTGCCGGCGCCGCTGACCAAGGCTCCTGCCAGCACCGCAATCCCTGCCACCACCGCTGCGGTTTTCAGGCGCACCATGCGTGTGCCGACCGCCGTGCCGAACAGGTTCCCCAGGTTATTTTTCCCCAAGGACCACGCCAATATTATCGCACCCAAGTAAGTCAACCAAATCATACAGCGTGTTTCACCACAAACAAGGACAGTAAATCCGCCATATCTTCGGCCATATCCGATATTTTTTCAATACTGTAAATAAATTCTTTTAATTGCAGTTGCCGTGCCAGGGGCAGTTTCAGTTCCTGGAATACTTTTTGCTTCAAGTCTATCGCCATCAGGTCCACCTGGTGTTCCAGGTTATAGACCTCTTGCACAAAGTCCGACACATGTGTCCCACCCAGGACGGTTTTCATACCCGACACCAACGTTCCCACACAGTTGATATTCACTGCTATCAGATGAGTTAAATCCGGCTTTAACGCGTCCGGGATTTCGGGGCATTCCACCGACACCAGGATCAGATCTGATTCGTATTTATTGATGATTTTATCACATCCTTCTATCAGGGATAAAATATCCGATCGCATATCCGGCAGCAGCATTTGCGCATACAGCTGATTTTCCACATCGCGGCGCAGGCTGTCATTTTCCGCTTCCAAGGCACTCACTTTCGCTCTCAGGTCCAAGAACACCGGCGACACCCCGTCGGCGAAATAGTGTTCAAACGCTTGCGAGACGAACAGTCCGCTTTGGATGATATTGATTAGGAAAGTGGTAATTTTTCCTTCCAGCTCTTTTGTTTTTTTGAATAATTCCATAACCCCTCCTTATTTTTTTGCCAATCCTGCCAGCGACGCGCGCATAAATCCGTCCAAATCGCCGTCCAGCACTCCGCCCGTATCCGAGGTCTCATACCCTGTGCGCAAATCTTTGACCATCTGATAGGGTTGCAGCACATACGATCGTATCTGGTTGCCCCAGCCGTTATCCCCCTTGGCGGCTTCCACGGCACCTTGTGCTTCCCGCCGTTTTTGCAGCTCCATTTCATACAGCCGTGCTTTCAGCATTCGCCATGCCTCATCGCGGTTTGCGAACTGACTGCGTTGTGTTTGACAGGCCACCACAATCCCGGTCGGCAGGTGTGTAATTCGGATTGCGCTTTCCGTGCGGTTGACATGCTGCCCGCCCGCACCCGATGCCCGATACAGATCAATCCGACAATCCGCCGGGTTAATGTCAATTTGGATTGAATCGTCCACCACCGGATAGACCCACACCGACGCAAAGCTGGTATGGCGTCGGGCATTTGAGTCAAAGGGCGAGATTCGCACCAACCGGTGCACACCCGATTCATATTTCAACCACCCATAGGCATTGGCTCCCGTGAATTTCAAGGTTGCCGATTTAATGCCGGCTTCTTCGCCCTCACTTTCTTCCAGCAGTTGCACCTGATACCCGGCGCGTTCACCCCATCTCATATACATGCGCAACAGCATACTGGCCCAATCTTGAGATTCCGTTCCCCCCGCGCCCGAGTGTATTTCCAAAAAGGCGTCATTTTTATCGCCCTCTGCGGACAGCAGACTTTCCAGTTCAGCCTTTTCCATATCCTCTTTCATTGCTGTCAAAGCCTTTTCCGCCTCCGCCAGCAATTCCGGCTCATTTTCCGCCTCCGCCAGTTCCAGCATTTCATAGTTGTCGCCAAATCGTTTTTCCAAGTCTTTAACCCGTGTCAGCGCCTCGGCCAAAGTATTGCGTTCGGTCATCAATTTTTGCGCCCGTTCCGGATTGTCCCACAGGCTTCCTTCCGCCGTCAGCGCGTCCAATTCTTCCAACTTCAACAGGGCATTATCCCAGTCAAAGACGCTCCTTAAGAAGCGCCAGCACTTCTCTGTATTTTTCGCTTAAAGAAATCATTTCTGCTTTCATTGTGTTCTCCTAATAGACCCCGCCCATATCCGGCAGGTTTTCATCGTCTTGAATAATGATATTGCGACCGCCGATGACTTTGGCGGGCTTACTTAAATCCGTGCCTTTTCGGAAAGCCTCCATAATCACATTTGTATCGCCCGGTGCGGCAGGCCTCCCCGTTGTCGCATTGACGCGCACCAACTCCACGGTATCGGGTACGCGGAACGGAATGTTTGTCTTATCGGCCAAGGCATCTTTCATAAAGTCGCGAAAGATCGGTCCGCTGACGGTGCCACCTGTTTCATTCGGTCCCAGGGTTTGCGGATTGTCATAGCCGACCCACACCCCCACGACCAAGTCCGGCGAAAATCCGATAAACCACGCATCCACGCTGCTGTTGCTGGTGCCGCTTTTGGCGCCTAACGTTTTGTGCAGGCTTTTCGCCACCCGTCCGGTTCCGCGCTCCACCACACCGGCCAGGATATTGACCATTTGATAGGCGCTGGCCGAGTCTTGGATCTGGGCGCGATTATCGGGAATCACGGGCTTGTTTTCCGGAGTGGCGTTTTCGCCGACACAGGCCTCACACGCCCGATCGTCGTGTCGATAGATGGTTTTGCCTGTTCGGTCTTGAATGCGGTCAATAATACTGGGCGTAATTTTTTTACCGCCGTTGACCAGCATCCCATAGGCCGTTGTCATTTTCATCAAAGTCGTTTCCCCCGACCCCAGTGCCGTGGACAGCACCGGTTCCAATTTATCCGAGATTCCGAATTTCTTGCCATAGGCCAAAATTTTGCGCATACCGATCGCCTGAGCCAACCGGATTGTCATCAGGTTGCGTGATTTTTCAATCCCGACACGCAGGGTTGTCGGCCCGTAAAAGATCTGACTGTAATTTTTGGGTTTCCATTTTGTGCCGTCCGGGTTTTCCATAACCAACGGCGCATCCAAAATCAGGCTGGACGGCGTATAGCCCGAATCCAACGCCGCCAAATACACAAAGGGCTTAAACGACGATCCCGGTTGCCGCAAGGCCTGAATAGCGCGGTTGAATTGATTGCGCTTGAACGAGAATCCTCCCGTCATCGCCAACACGCGTCCCGTATGCGGATCCATCGCGATCAAAGCGCCTTCTGCTTCCGGCATTTGTCGCAGCAGGTAATCGGCTTCTGTTTTGGCTTTTTTGCGCACCATCACCACATCACCCACAGCCAACACATCGGCCGGCACTTTCACTTTTGTGGCCGATACTTTCCGGTCTTCCAGGGGCTTTCTTGCCCATTTCAGATTTGCAATCGTAATCCGTCCTTTTGCCCCGTCTGCCAGGTTCAGGTCCGCCTGCGTTTCCGTCAGTCCCACCACGGCGGCCAAGTGCCAGGTATCGGGCACATAGTCCGGTATTTTGTGTGTTTCGACATAAGATTTAGCTTCATCGGCACTGTCCAGATGAGCCACCGGCCCGCGCCATCCGTGCCGCATGTCATAGGTGATCAAGCCGTCCCGCAAAGCCTTTGTCGCTGCTTTTTGCAATTTCGGCTCCAACGAAGTTCGAATCGCCAATCCGCCGTCATACATTGCTGCATCGCCATAGGTTTCCGCCACGAATCGCCGGACTTCTTCGGCATAGTATCCCGCATCTTCCAGCAAGCGATTTTTGCGTTCGGCCATATGGATCGGCTCTTGCTTGGCGTCATCGCGTTGCGCCGCGGTGATATAGCCTTCTTCATACATCCGATCCAGCACCCAGTTCCGTCTCTCCAAGGCGGCCGCCGTTTTGCGGATCGGGTGATAGTTGTTCGGTCCTTTCGGCAGGGCTGCCAAGAACGCCATTTCCCCCAGGGTCAATTCGTCCATTGCTTTGTCAAAGTAGCTCAGCGACGCACTGGCCACGCCATAAGATCCGACCCCCAAGAAGATCTCATTCAGATACAGTTCCAGGATATGGTCTTTCGTGAAAGTCTTTTCAATTTTTCGAGCCAACAGGATTTCTTTAATCTTGCGCGAGAACGACTGCTCCGATGTCAGCAGCATATTTTTCGCAACCTGCTGCGTGATTGTCGAGGCTCCGACTTTGCGTCGCCCGTGCCCTATATTTTTCAGGTTCACCAGCACCGCGCGCCCGATACCGACAAAGTCAATTCCGCCGTGCGTATAGAATGTTTTATCTTCCGCCGCGATAAACGCCGACCGCAACAGGGGAGGGATCTTGTCCACCGACACGAACAGGCGTTTTTCGGTGGCATATTCGGCCAGCAACGACCCGTCCGCGGTATACAGCCGACTGGTAATTTGGGGTTGATAATTTTCCAATTGATGATAGTCCGGCAATCCCATGGAATACCGCAGCACCACGATAAAAGCGATTGCTGCCGCCAAAAAGCACCCAAAGAAAAACAGACTCACCAATGTTGACAAAAAGCGCATTTTCATATCCTGTTTCTGATTGTTTTTTTAACATACCTGTTTTTGGGATTAAAATCAAGGATTTTTTATCCCTTCGGCTGTTTTTTTACCGAAACCGGCGTTATTTTTTCTTCAAGTATCCGATAATCGCCGTCGTGGCCGCGGGTGTCATTCCCGTCATCCGCATCAGGGCGCCGATTGTCGCCGGCCGGGTCTGCTTTAACCGCTCTACGATTTCGCTGGACAGGCCGCCTATTTTTTGGAAGTCCGTCTCGGGCGGTATTTTCAACGCTTCATCTTTTCGGAACGCTTCAATATCCATCATTTGCCGCGCCAAGTATCCGCTGTATCGTCCTTCAATTTCCAGTTGTTCGGCAATATCCGCCGGCACATCGGCCCATTCCGGCCACGCCCGCGCAATTGCGGCCCAATCAACGCCCTGATAGGCCAACATATCAAACGCTGTTCTTTTTTGTCCGTCCGCATTGACATTAAAGCCCATGCCTCGCAATTCTTTTGAGGTATAGGCTTTTGCTTTAATCTGCTCCCGCAAGCGATTCAGTCTCTCTTTTTTGGCCTGGAAAATCCGGGCGCGTTCGGCTCCCACACACCCCACATCAATCCCTTTTTGTGTCAGGCGCAGATCCGCATTATCCGCCCGCATTGTCAGGCGATATTCCGCGCGCGAAGTGAACAGGCGATACGGCTCATCAACCCCCAGGGTTGTAATATCATCAATCATCACGCCGATATAGCTGTCTGCCCGATCCAGCGTAAAGGTCTCACCGCTTGCTTTGGCTTTTAATGCCGCATTGATTCCCGCCACCAGGCCCAGCCCCGCCGCTTCTTCATAGCCCGTTGTGCCGTTGATTTGCCCCGCCAGGAACAGGTTCGGCACGAATTTAGCTTCCAATGTCGGGCGTAATTCCCGCGGATCCACATAGTCATATTCAATCGCATACGCCCAGCGCAAAATTTTAACTTGTTCCAACCCCGGGATAGAGCGGATAAAGGCCTCTTGGACATCTTTCGGCACGCTGGTGGAAATACCGTTGGGGTAAATGCTGTTGCCGGTGCGTGATTCGGGCTCCAAAAAGATGTGATGACTGTCGCGTCCCGCAAACCGCACTAATTTTGTCTCAATACTGGGGCAATAGCGCGGCCCCGTTGATGTAATCTGCCCGTCAAACAACGGTGCGCGGTTCAGGTTATCCAGAATGATTTTGTGTGTTTCGGGCGTCGTATGCGTGATATAGCACGGCAGTTGCTCGGGCTTAAAATCCGTTGTTAAAAAGGAAAAAGGCTTTGCGGGATTGTCGCCGTCCTGACGCTCACATTTGCGCCAATCAATTGTATTTTTGTCCAACCGAGCCGGCGTTCCGGTTTTCAATCGTCCCACCCGCAGGCCCAGTTTTTTCAATGCCAGTGTCAAGCCCAAACTCGGTTCTTCGCCCCACCGTCCGCCCGGTGTTTTCTCTGCTCCGATGTGCAGCACACCGTTCAGAAAAGTCCCCGTCGTCAGGATCACCGCCCTGGCTCGGATTTCTTCCCCGCCGGCGACCACCCCGACCACGGCGCCGTCCGCCACAATCAAGTCTTCCGCCGCCGCCTCTTTCAGGCTCAGGTTCGGATAGTTTTTCAAGATTCGTTGCATTTCCGCCCGATAGGCCGGCTTATCGGCTTGGGCGCGCGGGCCTTGCACGGCGGGTCCTTTGCTGGCGTTCAGCATTCGGAATTGAATCCCCGTCTTATCAATCACCCGTCCCATCAGGCCGTCCAAGGCGTCCACTTCCCGCACGACGGTTCCTTTGGCCAAACCCCCGATCGCAGGGTTGCACGACATATCGGCGATGGTGTCCAGGTGCAAAGTAATTAAAAGGGTCTTTGCCCCCATGCGCGCCGCCGCCGCACAGGCCTCACATCCGGCATGCCCGCCGCCCACCACAATGACATCATAATTATTTTCCATTTTTATTTCCCAATACAAAAATCGCGAAAGATAATATCCAGCAAATCCTCGGCATCAATGCGCCCCGTAATGCGCCCCAACGCCCGCGCTGCCAAGCGCATATCTTCGGCTTTCAGTTCCAACTCCGTCGCCGTCAAAGCCTGCTCCAAATGAGCCACACAGTCTTTCAAAGCCACCCGATACCGCTCCCGCGTAATGACAGCATCCGGCCGCGCCCCAAAGTTTTGCTCTAAAATCGTTTTAATTTGGTTCCACAGATCGTCAATCCCCGTGCCGTTTTTCGCACTGATGCACAGGGTTTCCGCCGGCTTTTCCGTCATCAGATCTGCTTTGTTCCACAGTTTCAGCACCGGCTTTTCATTCAACATTTCCGGCATTGTTTCTTCCTGCGGCCAAACGCTCCCGTCTTGAATAAACAAGATTAAATCCGCATCATTTGCCCGTGCCAAAGCCCGCCGGATACCTTCACTTTCAATCGTATCCGCCCGTTCGCGCAGGCCTGCCGTATCGGCCAGGATGACCGGGAATCCCGCCACATCCAGGTGTGCTTCCACCACATCGCGCGTTGTGCCCGCGATTTGCGAGACGATTGCCACATCTTTATGTGTTAACGCATTGATTAAACTTGATTTTCCGACATTCGGCCGACCGATAATCGCGATCTGGAATCCCTCCCGCAATTTTTCGCCCGTCCGCGCATCGTTCAGGTGCACATTGATTTTCGTGATCAGAGTGCGGATACTGCCGTCAATTTCGTTCATTTTTTCGGCCGGTATTTCTTCTTCCGGAAAGTCAATAAAGGCCTCCAAATAGGCCATTTGTTTCACCAAATCCTGCCGCCACCCGTTATACAGGTGCCCTAATTTCCCCTGCATTTGCAAGACCGCCTGCGCGCGTTGGCGTTCGGTTTCCGCATTGATCAGGTCCAGCAATCCCTCTGCTTCCGTCAGGTCCATTTTTCCGTTGATGACCGCCCGGCGCGAGTATTCGCCGCGTTCGGCCGGCCGACAGCCCGCTATTTCTCCCAGCCGAGACATCAGGCTTTGAATCACGGCTCGCCCGCCATGTACTTGAAATTCGGCGACATCTTCGCCCGTAAAGCTGTTCGGTGCCGGGAAATACAGCACCACCGCGTGATCAATCACACCCCCGTCCGTGGTCTTTAACGCCTTGAAATAAGCATGCCGTGCCACCGGGTTATCCAATCCTGCCACGGTGCGCAAAGCCTCCCGCACCTGCTTCCCCGACAGGCGCACCACCGCCACGCCGCCTTTGCCCGCCCCGCTGGACAGGGCATAAATCGTATCGTTCAGGTTATAGGATAATTCCTGCATCACAGCCCCTTTAACACCTTAATAAACTGCGCCCGCACTTCGGCCACACCGATTTTCTTTTCCGCACTGGTCAACAGCACTTCCGGATAGCAAGCCGTATGCTTTGCTCCGACAGCAGCCACTTCTACCCGTCGTTTTTCTGCTTCTGCCGGCGTCATTTTATCCGCTTTCGTCAGGACCAGCTGATAGTTCACCGCCGCTTTATCCAGCATTTTCATAATGTTTTCATCCACGGTTTTCACCCCGTGCCGCGCATCTATCAACAGGAACACCCGCCGCAGTTGCGGCCGTCCTCTCAGGTAAGCGTGGATCAGTCTTGTCCATACTTGCACGGTGGCTTTCGGTGCACTGGCAAACCCGTATCCCGGCAGGTCCACGATATAGAACTGCTCTTTTTGTTCAAAGAAGTTGAGTTCCTGTGTTCGTCCCGGCGTGTTAGAGGCCCGTGCCAATTTCGGCACCCCCGTGACGGCGTTGATCAGGCTGGACTTCCCGACATTAGATCGTCCCGCAAAAGCAAACTCCGGCAACCGCCCGTCCGGCAGTTGCGCCGGGTCTACCACCCCGCGCCAAAAGGCCGGCTTTTGTTCAAACAGGCGATTGCCTTCACCCACCAGGTCCGCGGTTTCCACCATTACGCGCCCACCTTTTTCATGATATAGCGTTGCTGCATAATAGACAGGATATTGCTCCAAGTCCAATAGATCACCAACCCCGACGCAAAGTTCCCCATCATAAAGGTAAAGATAATCGGCATCAGGTTCATAATCACCTTTTGATCTTCGCTGGTGGTGGGCGAGGGGTTCATTTTTTGTTGAATCACCATCGTCAGGCCCATAATGATCGGCCACACCCCGATATTCAAAAAGGACGGAATCGGCCACGCCAGCAATCCGAACGCCGTAAAGACCGACGACGGATCCGGTTGCGACAGGTCCGTAATCCACCCGAAGAACGGCGCCTGCCGCATCAGGATAGACACCGACAGCACTTTATACAGAGCAAAGAACACCGGTATTTGGATCAGCATCGGCAAGCATCCCCCCGCCGGGTTCACTTTGTCCCGTTTATACAGGTTCATCATTTCAATTTGCAGTTGTTGCTTATTGTCTTTGAATCGTTCCTGCAAGGCCTTAATCTTGGGTTGCAGCTTTTTCATTTTTGCCATATTTTCGTATGTTTTTGTTGCAATCGGCAACATCAGAATCCGCAGCAGGGTCGCGAACACCAAAATCGCCACCCCCATATTCCCCACCAGGCTGTATAAAAAGCCCAGAAAATACAAGAACGGCTTTGTCAAAAAGTAGTACCACCCGAAATCAATCGTCAGGTCAAACCGCGGGATTCCCTGCTCTTCATAGTCATTGATCAGGCTCAATTCTTTTGCCCCCGCGAACAGTTTTGTCGTCTGTGTTTTCGTGGCCCCCGCGGCAATTTCGGCCGTGTTTTGGAAAGTCGCCGTATAATTTGTTTCGGTGGCATTAAAGGTCATTTGCGTTGTCGCGCTTTGTTCGGGCACAAAGATAGCCTGCCAGTATTTATCCGTCATACCGATCCAGCCCCCTTTGGTTGCCATTGCTTTTGAGTCACCCGGCTCAATCGCGCTCCACCGTTCTTCCACGCGTGTATTATCCACCAGGCTTAAAAACCCCTCATGCACCGACGATTGTGTTGTATTGACCGAGTCGACGACCCGTTCCACCCGCCCGATCAAGCGTGCTTCAATCGCCCGCCCGCTCTTGTTCGTCAGTTTATCGGTAAAGGTCATCATATAGGCATTGTCCAAAGTGATTGTGCGTTCAATCCGTGCCGTTTCGTTTTCCCAACGCATTACCACCGGCGTTTCCGGTGTCAATTTTTCGCCCACAACCTGCGGTGTTTGACGCGTATCGGGTAAACTGCCTCCCTCCCAGTTCAAACCCGTCTGCCAGTTCCGGCTCAACAGCACCACAAACGGGCTGTCTTCTTGCGTCGTTTCGCGATAGGTCGTCAGGCTCAGGTTATTCAGATCCGTCCCCCCCGCGTTCAAGGATCCCGCTACCACGCTGTTTTCCACCGGAATCGTAATGATTTCCTGCGCTGCCTCTACACTTTTTCGAGCCGTCATATCCATCGCCGGCACTGCTTCTGCCGCGACTGTTTCGGCGCTTTCCGCCGGCCCGTCCAAGGGCACCGCCACCATTTGGGTCTTTGGTTTTTGCCACCATTGCATCCCCAGCAACAAGGCGATGATCAGCACCAAAGCCAACATCAGATTTTTTTGTTCTTTTTTTTCATCTTCAATCATTTTTTCTTCCTTTTTATGGTTGGTAGAGGCACCGGATCATAGCCCGATCCGCCCCATGGCGCGCACCGGACAATCCGGCAAAATGTCAACATAGCACCTTTTATCACGCCATGCAACAAAAAAGCGTCTTTGGCGTATTCCGAGCACGTCGGTTCAAACCGACAGCACTTGGGCTTAAACGGCGATACAGCTGCTTTATAAAGGCTGATCAGTCCTATACACACGTGTCGCAGCATTCGGCTTCCTCCGTTTTTTTATCGCCTTCGCCGACAGATTCCGTTGTGGCTCCTTTTCGGATTTGCCGCAACGCATAGGTGAAATCACCTTTTAATTTTGAAAACGCGCGGGTTGCCGTGGCTGTTCGTCCCACAATGACCAAGTCATATCCTGTAAAAGTGCCCGTTTCCGGCGTCAGGCGCACCACTTCGCGCAGGCGTCTGCGGATTCGGTTGCGCACCACGGCGTGTCCTAATCGTTTTGTGGTGGTAAAGCCGATTCGGATTTGCCCGTTCTCATTTTTGGCATATTGCAGAACCAATCCCAGAGTCACGATTTTTGTCTGCGCTTTATTCACCTGCACAAAGATTTTTCGTTTTTTTATCCGAATCGGCCGTTGCGACCCCGGCTGTTGTTCCGGCTCCGATATATTCTGTTCTTTAAAATTTTCTTTCGATTCCGGTTCTGCCAAGCCCGATTTATTCGTTTCATACCCTGTTGCCTCGCGCGTGCGCAATACACCTGCGTGCGCGTCTAATTTCTCTCTCCCAAGGTTATCTTCCCCCGGGAGCGATGTTTCCGGATTACTTTTCCAGTTTTGTATTTTAAGGCTCATGTGTTTATCTCCGATATGAAACAAGACACCGTTCACAAGCGGTGCCCTGCTTAAAGAAACCGGGTGATAACCCTTACGCGCTGACGACTTTGCGTCCTTTCCGACGGCGCGCATTGATCACGGCGCGACCACCGACAGTAGCCATACGGGCACGGAATCCGTGGCGACGGGTCCGAACGATTTTACTGGGTTGATATGTGCGTTTCATAGCTTTTTCTCCTTGTGTTTAGAAAATTGATTTCACTTTTATACCTGATTTTTGCCCGAATGTCAAGCGTTTTTTTCTCTTTTTTTAGTTTTTTGTCTTTTAAGTTATCCCGCTGCCCGACCGTCGTTCCGCAAGCCGTTTTATCCTTACCCGCGTGTGCGTTCCAAGTCCGCCATGCGTGCAATCGCCTGTTCCAGTTCCGCCTGTTTCAAGGCCTGCATTGCCCGTCCAACCCGCAGGCGCGCCTGTTCCCGCACGGCCGGTGGCATTTTCCGCACCGCTCGGGCGATATAGTCCGCATTTGCCTCTCGTCGCATAACGGGCGTCGCCAAAGCCGCCACCAATTCCGCTGCTGCTTGTGGCAGTTTTAAAGCCAATTTTTCGCCTTTGTTTTCGGGTGCCGGGGCTCGCATTTTTTTGTCTTTGTTGACCAGTTCGCCCTTTTCCGTCACATAGTCCATCAGGCGCCAGCATCGCCGCAGATAGTCCACCAACCGTGTCAATCTGTCATAGTCTTTTGCTTTCGGGTCCATTTCGTGCAGCATATCCGCCGCCACCTGATAGTTCGTCAGGGTTTCCTGCCGCATAGTATCCATTTTGTCCAGTTCGGCATTTGTGATAATCCCGTCGGCAAAGAACTGTTCCGCCCGTTTAATCAAGTCAAAATAGCGACAGCATTCATAATCGCGTCCCGCATCAATATAGTCCATATTTATTCCTCCTTTTTCAGTTTTTTCAACACCGCAAAGGGGCTTTCCTTTGCGTCATTATCTTCCGGATCGTGATAGTCGCAATACCCCGATATACTTTTCGGAAAGGGGTTCAGGGTCAATCCGAATTCTTCTGCGATTGTTTCCGTCAAGTCAATTTTTCCCCGTATAATCGGCAAGATAGTTTCGTCTTCCGGATCATCGCTGATTTGCTCGTCAATTTTTTCCGAGAATAACAGGTGGATTGGGGTTTCTGTTTTTTCCACAAAAGGCTTCATTGTTGCCACACAAATTCGTTCGGCTTCGGCATAAATCACGCCGTCCAAGGCGATCATATCCCCCCGTGTCAAGCGTCCCTCGGCCCTCAGAGAGATAATTTTCGGCACTTCAAATCGCATGGCAATTTCGTTCCGTTCTTGTTCATCGGCCTGCATCTGCCAGTCAATCCCGTCTTCTGTAATGGTGCGCACATCAATCAATTTTTTCACCCTGTTTTTCTCCTGTGTTTTTTAGTATTTTTTTTGTTTTTTCCTCTCTCTCCCGCCATCTTCCTCTCTCTTGCTTTCCCACCCTTTGTCATTGCGAGGCCGTCAGGCCGTGGCAATCCACCCGGCACATAATTCCGCCCTTATCCCCCCCATTTTAACATCGTGGACCCGTCCGGCAAATTCTCTTTTATCATAGACGATTTTCCCCAAAATCGCAAGGCTTTTCAAAAAACACTTGCATTTTTTTCACTTCTCGTCCACAATAGGGCGTATGAAGTATGGTTATTTTCTCAAACGGCTGGCTTTAATTCCGATAACTTTGTTCGGGATTATAGCTCTCAATTTTGCGCTGGTGCAGTTTGTCCCCGGCGGCCCGGTGGAGCAGATGATGCTGCGTATAGACGGTGCTCCCGGTTCGGCGACGGCGCGTATCAGCGGCAGTGGGGCAGGGGATACGCTTTCCGCTTCTTCCGCGCGCGACGGTGTTTATCGCGGAGGCCGGGGTCTGCGGGACGAGATTCGCCAAGAGCTGGAACATCGCTTTGGCTTTGACAAGCCTGCCACCACCCGTTTTTGGGAAATGTTGACCCGCTACCTGCGTTTTGATTTCGGGACCAGTTTTTATCAGGATAAAACCGTCATTCGCCTGATTTTAGAGAAAATGCCCGTTTCCATTTCACTCGGCGTGTTCAGCACATTACTCATTTACCTGTTGGCGATTCCTCTCGGCATACGCAAAGCCGTTCGCGCCGGCACGCCTTTTGACCAAGCGACCAGTTGGGCGCTCACGATCAGTTATGCCGTTCCGTCGTTTTTACTGGCGATTTTTCTGGTGATTATTTTTGCCGGCGGTCGGTATTTACAGTGGTTTCCGCTCCGGGGTCTTGTTTCCGACAATTGGGACGAGTTAAATTGGTTTGCCAAGATTACCGACTATTTGCATCATTTGGTGCTGCCGGTGTTGGCGCTGGCGATCGGCGGGATTGCCGGCCTGGCTTTTTTGACCAAAAACGCCTTTTTGGACGAACTGGGCAAAGCCTATTGCCGCACTGCGGTGGCCAAGGGTTTATCGCGCCGGCGTATTTTATACGGTCATGTGTTCCGCAATGCCATGCTGATTGTGATTGCGGGATTTCCGGCGATGCTGATCGGTATGCTGTTCACGGGTTCCGTGTTGATAGAGGTCATTTTTTCACTCGACGGTTTGGGTTTGTTGGGGTTTGAGGCCGTTCAGAATCGCGACTATCCGGTTGTTTTTGGGACGCTTTATTTATTTGCGCTGCTGGGGCTGGTGCTCAATATATTAAATGATTTTGTGTATACACTGGTGGATCCCCGCATTCATTTTGGCAAGAGGCTCCAATGACCGATCATCTCATCCGCCGCCGTTGGTCTCGTTTTCGCCAGAACAAGCGCGCCTTATTCGGCCTGATTATTTTCACGACTTTGTTGATGATTGCCTTATTTGCTCCCGTGATCGCAAACGATCGCCCGATTTATGTGTCATACAAAGGGATGCCCTATTATCCGTTATCCGAGTTTGTGCCCGACTCGGCGCTGGGTGGCACCCTGCCGACCGAGGCCGACTACCTGGATCCTTATACGCAACAGCAAATAGAGCAACACGCTTCCGCCATTTGGCCTTTAATTCAGTGGGGTCCCGACAGCATAGATTACTATTCCCCGACCCCGTTTCCGGCGCCGCCGTCCGCGCGTCATATTCTGGGCACGGATGATCAGGGCCGCGACATTCTCACCCGCCTGATTTACGGTTTTCGGCTCAGTTTGTTTTTCGGCCTGACGCTCACGGTGCTATCGGCCAGCTTTGGGATACTTGTCGGTGCGGTTCAGGGGTATTTTGGTGGGCGCACGGATCTGTTTATCGGCCGATTATTGGAAATTTGGGGTTCATTGCCCCAGTTATTTATTTTGATTATCGTGTCCAGTTTTATCACGCCCGGCTTTTGGTCGCTGCTGTTGATTTTGCTGCTGTTCAGTTGGACGGCGCTCAGCGGTGTTGTGCGTGCCGAGTTCTTAAAGACCCGCCAACAGGATTATGTTTTGGCCGCCAAAGTGCTGGGTGTTTCCGATTGGCGGATTATGAGTCGCCACATTTTGCCCAACGCCCTGGTTGCGACGATTACTTATATGCCGTTTATTTTGGCCGGAGCGATTGTATCGCTGTCCGCGCTGGATTTTTTGGGTTTGGGTATGCCCGCCGGCACGGCCAGCCTCGGCGATCTCATTCGTCAGGGCAAAGAGAATCTCCAAGCCCCTTGGATCGGCCTGTCGGCGTTTGTTTCCATGACCGTGATTTTGTCCGTTTTGATTTTTATGGGCGAGGGGGTTCGCGATGCCTTTGACCCGCACAGCAGGGGGAAAGTATGAATTTACTTGAAATTCGTGATTTAACCGTTCATCTGCCCGGAGCCAATCCCGTGCGCGGTGTTTCTTTGGCTGTGCGTTCGGGCGAGTTTGTCGGTCTTGTCGGCAGCAGCGGTTCGGGCAAGTCCAGCCTGGCCATGGCGATTTTGCGCCTGCATCCGGCCGCTCGTATCAGTGGCCAGATTTTATTCTGTCGCCAAGATTTGCTCAAAATGACCGAGTCCGAACTCAACCGCATTCGGGGCAAGCGTATCGCGATGATTTTTCAAGAGCCGATGCTTTCTCTCAATCCGTTGCACACGATCGGTGCCCAGATTTTTGAAGTTTTAAAATATCACACCGACTCGGCCACTCGTTCCCGCGTGCTGGATTTATTGCAGTTGGTTGAATTGCCCGACGGCGATCGGATTTACGATTCCTACCCGCACGAGCTTTCCGGCGGCCAGCGCCAGCGTGCGATGATTGCCATGGCTTTGGCGGCCAAGCCCGATCTGCTCATCGCGGACGAGCCCACCACCGCCCTGGATGTGACGGTTCAGTCCCAGATTCTCCGACTCTTAAAGTCTCTCCAACAAAAACTCGGGCTCAGTATTTTGTTCATCACCCATGACCTGGACATTATCCGTGCGTATGCACGGCGTGTTTATGTGATGAAATACGGCCATATTGTGGCGACCAAACTGCCCCCCCGTCCGACAGTCGAACTCGGCCGCCGCCGAGCGCCCTCTACCCAACCGCCGACGTTGTCTGTCCGCCACCTCAGCGTATTTTACGGTGATATGAATGCCGTTGACGATGTGTCCTTTGACCTGTATCCGGCGCGCACTTTGGGTCTTGTGGGCGAAAGCGGTTCAGGCAAGTCCACGATTGCCAAGGCTCTTGTCCGTCTGATTCCCGCCCAAGGCCAAGCCCTTCTTGACACTTCTGATTTTTTCACACTGTCCGGGCGTGATTTATTGGCTGCCCGCGGCCGCATTCAGATGGTGTTCCAAGACGCAGCCTCTTCGCTCAACCCGCGCCTTTCTGTCGGTCGCCTGATTGCCGAGGGGTGGCAACTGCACCATACCGGCGATTCGAAACCCTTTGTGGACAAAGCGCTCAAAGCCGTCGGCCTCAATCCCGATATGGCCACCCGCTACCCGCACGAGCTTTCCGGTGGCCAGAAAACGCGTGTCGCCCTGGCTCGCGTGCTGATTTTGCGTCCGGCCGTTGTGATTTTGGACGAGGTCACTTCCTCCCTGGACATTGAAACGCAAAAGCAAATTATGACTTTGCTGTTGGACTTGCAAAAGGATTACAAGATGTCGTATTTATTTATTTCCCACGATATGCAGGCCGTTCGCCGTATGTCGGACGAGGTCATGATTATGAAACAGGCTCGGATTGTAGAGCGTGCCCCTGCTGCCACGATTTTCACCAATCCCCGCCACCCGTATACGCGCCAACTCTTGCGCGACAGTTTTATTTTACCCGAAAAGGCTTGACAACCTCCCGCGATTTCTTTATACTCAACTTATCTGTATGAAAGGAGATTTTATGAGAACAAGCTTTTACATTACCTGTGCCTTGGCGGCTTTAACGCTTTCGGCGTGCAATTACAACAACTATGATCAAAATTCACCGTATCGGGGCAGCGTCGCGTATCAGCACGCCGATGAGACGGTTGTGCGTCCTAAAAAGACTCAGACCATGACGGTCAAGCGTGATTTAACCACGACTTCCGGCGGCACGGTTCACACGCGCACGGTCACCGAGACGATTACGGTTCCTGACGACATTTCGGCCGCGCCCAAAGTCAAAGAGGCTCAACGTGCGTTAAATGCAGACGATAACTATTACGAAGTCAACATCAACCGCCGCGACACGATAGACATCAAAGACTAACCCCCTAATTCTTCTTGCCATTGCGAAGGACTGCGCAAGCGAGGACCTGCCTGTGGCCAGGTGGGGCGCGCAAAGCAATGAACCTTTGCCTTGAACCAGTCCGCTTCCGCGCACGCCGTTCAAGGCTTAGGTGGAATTGTTTTTTTGCCCGCCCTGTGTCAATCCATAATCAAAGAGTCAACCGTCATTTTACCATCATATAACACGGGCAGGGCAGGCCGGCACACCTGCGCCGACCCTCACACCATACCACACGGGCCGGCACACCCGCGCCGCCCCTCACACCACACACAACGGGCCGGCACACCCGCGCCGGCCCGTTGCCAATCCCACTCGGTCCGTTTTATCGCGCCTTATAGCCGACCATTTTGTTGCGGATGCGTGTCACACCGTCCAATTCCACCAGGATCACATGATCCCCGGGTTTCAGACCCAACTCATTGGATTGCACCACCGAGATGACATCACCCGTTCTGTCTTCTTGGACCAGGAATTCAAATGCCGTATCGGTCAAGATTTTTTCTTCCGCCACATTGCCCAGAACCGCGCCGGCCACGCCGCCCCCGATCGCCGCCAAGACACTGCCGCGTCCGCCGCCGATTGCCGATCCGGCCACAGCGCCCGCTGCCGCGCCGCCGATTGTCCCCAGGCCTGTTTGTTCACCTTTTGTTGTCACAACTTCCATCGCTACGATGGTGCCCGTGCTGGTCGAGCCGCGCTTTCCGATTTGTCCGCGCGCATAGGTTGTATTCGTATTTCCCGCCCCGCACGCTGCCAAGAACAAGCATACGAAACAGACTGCCAATAATTTTTTCATAGAAAACTCCTTTACAATAACAGGGTTATCCTAGCACCGATTTTCCCCAAAGTCAACCAAAGCGTTCATTTTTTTATTGCTTTTTTCTCAAAATCTGCTAGGATAGGGGTCCTAACAAAGGAACAGTCTATGAAAATACAAAATCTTTGGAACAATTTCACCCGCCGAGTCTATGATTGGACGATGGGTCTCGCGTCGGGTGAGCGTGCTTTATGGGCGCTGTGCATCGTGTCGTTTGTGGAAAGTTCATTCTTTCCGATTCCGCCTGATTTATTGCTGATTCCGCTGGTGCTGGCGCGGCGCGACCGAGCGTTTCGGATTGCGTTTTACACCACGGTTTTCAGTGTTCTGGGCGGCTTTTTCGGTTATGCGATCGGCTATTTTGCGTATGATGCGATTTTACCTTATCTGCCTGCCGCGTTTGTCAGCAAAGTGGACTGGTTCGCCGGCGAGTATAATACTTACGGTGCCTGGATTGTGTTCGGAGCCGGTATTACGCCTTTCCCTTACAAGATTATCACGATTGCCAGCGGCGTCACTCACCTGGATTTACTTGTCTTTACGGTGGCCAGCATTTTGGCCCGCGGCCTGCGCTTCTTCCTGATTGCCGCCTTGCTGTGGCGGTGGGGTGCTCCGATGAAAGCGTGGATCGAGCGCAACCTCGGTTGGCTTTCGGTTTTATTTTTCGTGCTGCTCGTCGGCGGCTTTTTGGCCTTAAAGTTGTTTTAGGAGGTATCCATGACTCAAACTCCGCGCCTACCCATGGCGATCTGCTATGATTTTGACGGCACTTTGTCGCCCCGTTGTATGCAAGAGTATGGCTTTATCCCCCGGGTTGGCCTGGACCCGGCCGAGTTTTGGCGCCGTTCCAACCAATTCGCGCACCGCAACCAAGCCGACCAGATTCTGGGATATATGAGCCTGATGAAGCAGGAATCGGAAAAGCATCATATGCCGTTTTCCAAAAGCGAGCTGCGTACCTATGGCCGTTCGGTTGAATTATTCGCGGGCCTGGATACCTGGTTCCGCCGGATCAATGCCTATGGCCGCCGCCGTGGCCTGACGGTTGAGCATTACATCATTTCTTCTGGCCTCCAAGAGATTCTCGCCGGCACTTCCATCGCGCGTTATTTTCGGGCGATTTTTGCGTCGTCATTTATTTTTGATTCTGCCGGCAATGCGATTTGGCCGGCTCAAGTCGTCAATTACACGAACAAGACTCAATTTCTGTTCCGCATCAACAAAGGCTGTTTGGACATTGGCGACGATCGCCGGATCAACCGCCGTATCCCCGAGTCGGAAAAGCATATGCCTTTTTCGCGTATGATATACATCGGCGATGGCGAGACCGATGTGCCTTGTATGCTGACCTTAAAGGGCGACGGCGGGCATTCCATAGCGGTATACCAACCGGACAAGCCCACCTCGCGTGAGAATGCGCAATTGCTGCTGGACGACCACCGCGCCGATTTTGCAGCGCCTGCCGATTACCGTGCCGATCAACCCTTAGAGCGGTATGTCCGTGCCCTGATTGACAAGATTGCTGCCGACGCCTACATTCAAACGCTCAAAAAGAAAACCGTTCTGGACATTTCCTGATTTTGAAAGGGGCCCTCTATGATTACCCAACAAGAATTTCTCACCCAAGTCCGCACACAGATTTTCCCATTGATTGATATTCGCGCCGAGTGGTGCTCCAAGTTGCGTCATCATACGATCATTTTGGGAACATTGGCACTGTATGTGTTTTTAATGTATTGTCTAAATGGTAATCCTGTTATCACTTTGCTCATTCTTTTAATTCCTTTTGCTGGTTTTTACGCTTTGGATCATTTTTACCGCAAGCAAAAGGCAGTTGTCCGTCCGCTTATTTTTCGGATTTTGGGTGCCGATACCCGCCCCGAGTATAAGATTACCGGACCTACCGTTGACCAACTCCGCCAAATTCATTTCCTGCCCAAATTAGACGCGCGCCGGATTGACGAAACAGCGGACGACAGTTTCGGCTTTCCGGGTGATTCGGTTCCCTTTTATGTCCAAGAGGTCCACTTTTCCGAAGGGGACGAAAACTCCGAGCATTTCCGTGGTGCTCTTGTTCGTTTTCCGTCCGGCACTTATCCCGACTTAAACCTGATGGTGATGAACAAAGCGTCCTTGCTTTATAAAGACCAAATCGCTCTTTCCTCGCGCAAGGCCCTTCAATCCGTTTTCGGATCGGATGAGTGGCAACCGCTCAATCTGGAAAGTGTCAACTTCACGAAAAAGTATTATTCGTTTACTAACGACCAACTGACCGCGCGCCGTATTTTAACGCCGTTGTTTATAGATCGTATTCGCGAGTTGGAAGCGGTTTATAAAGCTCCGGTGAATATTTTATTTTTCCAAGGGTATTTATGCCTGATGATTGTCACGAACCGCAATATGTTTGAGTTTTCCGGCTCTTGGAAAGATATGAAGACCTACGAGAAGTTTTACGACGAAATCGCCGCCCTTTACGACTTCCAACATTTCTTCAACCTTTCTTAATTTTATTTACAGCCTCCCCGTCATTGCGAGGCGACTTGTCGCCGTGGCAATCCATAAGGCACATAATTCCTTATTTTTCCTACCGTGCGCGAGAGAACGACCCGCGCACAGTCCGTCCCGCCGGTTCCACAGTCCCCGCGTCTTCCTCGGTCTCGTCTGCCAAGCGCGCGTCTACCGCCGCCTGTGTCCCGCTGGCCAGTGGCTCCGACAGGTCAAACCGCGCCGCATGCTGATAGGCTGCCTTGATTTTCGCCAAAGCATCGGCACTGGCCGCCAACAGCCGCTCCGTTTGCGCCGCATCAGCCCCGGCTCCCACAGTCCCCGCCCCGGTAATCCGAGCCGCCACCTGTTCAATCACCGCACGGTTTTGCGCCGCATTTTGAGCCAACCGCGCCAGCACTTCAATATCCGGATTTTCGCCGGCCCATTGTTGCAAAGCCGTCGTCATTTGCGCGGCCTGTTCGCGATCCGATTGTATTTGCTGTTGCACATTAAAGGCCGTTTCCTGCGTCAAAGCCTGTTCAAACTCTTCCGCTTTCAGCAAAACCAACCGCGCTTGTTCAATTTGTTGGATCAGTTGCGCATCGGTGGGTTCTTCGCGGATAGCGGCTTGGTTCACGATGGACAAAGCATCTTTTGCCGATTGATACAGCCGGTTGCCCGTCTCAAACGGATAGGTTCGCAGTTGCGCTTCCATTTCCGCAACGGCCTCGCGCGCCCGTTTCGTCAGATTTTGCCCTTCAGCCAATCGGTCAGCCCGTTTTTGTGAGATTGCCAGTTGTGCTTGTTCTTGCTGTTGTTTCAGATTATCGGCCAAAGCGGTCTTACTCCGCCCTGCCAAGACACTGGCCAAGTCCGCATAGTTCGGCGTATAGACTCCGCGCCCGCGTCCCACCGAGATTCCCAGCACAAACGGGGGCAGGGTATTCAGAGCGTTCATCACCACCGGCACCGATATATCCATTGTCCGGCGCGGAATATCCCAAATCACCTGAGTGGGATTACCCGTCACATTGGCGGTTTTTAATGTCAAGTCCATCATGCGCACAACGCCGTCCGCCACGACATAGTCGCCTTGGATAGTCTTAATCACGGTTTTCCCGCTGTGCAGCACGCGCTTCATTTCGGGTTCAAAGTCCTGTTGTGTTTCGCTGCGTTGAATGGCGTGAGTCACAATCGGAATCATTTGATCGGTATCCGCACCGACGATTTGTCCGCCTTGCACGGCCAAAGTTCCTTTCCCGTTCAGGTTTTTGCCCCACAACGCCGGCGATACACCTCGTGTTTTCAGGTCTCCCTTCAAGGTCAATTTTCCGCCCCCGATAGCCAAGTCTTTCAACACCATAAAGTCCGCCCGTATCGGCATATTTTTAATTTCAAACGAGGTCGTCAACGCGGGCTCCGGCGTATTCCAATCGGCTTTTCCCGTGATACGAATCGGCGCATCTTCCCCCGATCCGGCATTTGCCACCAACTGCGTCAGGGCCAGTTCTTTGTTTTGCAAAGCCAGCGCCATATCCACATTTTGCAAAGCCATATCGCGATAGAACAGCTGACGTGCTTTCAAGTGAATATCCCAGATCTGGTTATCCAAGTTCTTAAAAGCGATCGGATTCGTGGACAAGCCGTTGATCGGCGAGTACCAGTTATTATCTGTCGGCAAAATCCGATCCAGGTTCAACGCCGGTGCGGACACTGTCGCGGTCAAGGTTTTCACTTGCCCGTCATGGAATGAAACCACGCCCGACAGTTGCTGCAACCCGATATTTAACGCCATATCTTTGATTTCCCAGTTTTCTCGTGTTCCGGTTATCACACCTTTCAGTTTGAATGTCCCGTCCAGGTTCGGCAACGCCTTATATTCCGGATTGATCAGGGTCGCCAGGGTCCGGAATTTCGGATAGGCCAAATCCACACGCATGGCCTGCACGGCGGGCTCGGTATCCACGGTATTCAAGGTCCCCGAGAATTTTGCCGACAAATCGTTCAGTGCGAACTGCCCGTCCAGTTGCCACAGGTTATCCTGTCCGCCTTTCAGGTTCAGCTGCGCCGTTGCGCCTTTTGCCTGTTGCACCAGCGGCACCGTGCAGGCCAGATTCATCTTATCCAACAAAGTCGGCAGGTTCTTGCTGTCCAGGGTGATTCGCCACCCGTCCACATTCATTTGCGGCCGTCCCAAGTCTTTAATCAGGCCTGTCATAGACACATTTGTCCCCGCCAGGTTCAACGCCGTCAGGTTATCCAGTTTCAAGGTATTCCCCACCAGGTTTCCCTCCATATGCAGTTTCAGGAACGGTGTGCCGAACACAGTGCCGTTGCGCGCATCCAAGGTTCCCGACACCGCCACGCCTTGCGCCCACGAGGCCTGCTCCAACCAGGCTTTCACTTTCGCCGGCAAGTCTTCCAGCGCGATTTTTTCGGCCGGCGCCTGCCATTTCGTCAGGGTATCCAGGTTCACATCATTCAGGGCCACCCGCACCTGATAGGATTTTTCTTCCCCGCGGTTAAAGGCCACACTGCCCGAGGCTGCCGCCGTCCCCATTTTCAGGTCTTGAATGGTCGTTGTGATTTTATCGGGCGTCAAGGTCAATCCCCCCACCACCGAGGTTTTGATAGCTGCTGTTTCTTCATCCGCTTCCCGATTTAGCAGCACATTGATCAGGGTCTTCGGCTTTTGTGTGTTGGCCTGGAATTTCAAGTCCAGCGTCGGTGTTGACGCCATCATTTGCCCGTGCCCGGTCAAGGTTACGGCCGTATCGCCCGCCAATCCGATTTCGGATTTGTCCAGGGTTAAAATCCCCGCTTCATATTTTCCGGCCAGAGCTGTCTTCCCCAGCGTATACCTTCCGATGACCACTTGGTCGGCATTGATTTTGAATGCCATATCGGGATAGTCCTCGCTCTTTTCCAACCACGCCCAATTCATCGCTTTGGTATAGGCCGGCCAATCCGTTGCCCGCCACAGCCCCGTGTTCAGGGTGATATTATATTGAGTCCGTGTCCCGGCTTTTTGACTGATCGTGCCGGTCAGGGCCGTTTTGGGATTTTCGGGGTCATATGTGACGATAAAGTTTTTCAGGATATTTTCCGCCGGAGTCACTTCCACGGTCCAGTTTCCGTCCACTTTGCGATCATTTGCTCCCCACGGAGCCGGCAATCCCACCGCCCGCATCAGGTCATTTGTTTTCGCCACCACAAAGTTGCCCGACGCCTCAAACCATTTATCCAACCGTGTCGGTGTAAAGGTTCCGTCCAGTGTTGTTTCCAAACCCAGCATATCGCTTTTCAGGTTCAAGCTCACCGCAATCGGGTTTGTCCCTTGGAACACCCCCGTGCGTGCATTCAGTTGATAGGGCACATTGTTCACGACCCCCGCGCCGGTCCAGCGGAAAGGCCCGCGCACCGAATCAGCCGCCAGTTGTCCGTTCACATTTTGCATCACCCAGCGGATTCCCGACACAGCGTTTTGATAAGTGATTGTCCCTTCTTTAATCTTGATGGACGAGATTTGCGTCCCCGTATCCGAGGGGCCTGTTTTTTCCGCGCTCATAAAGTCAATTTCGTTCAATTGAAAGTTCGGGTCTATCAGGAACGGGAAAGCAAAGTTGACTCGATTGCTTTCCAAGCGCTCCAATAAAATCGTCGGTTTTGTCAGTTCAATGCTGTCAATCACCATCGGGCTTTTCAGCAGTGACGACCACGTCATGTTGACCTGCACTTTTTCAATCCGCATCAAGTCCTGCGCCGATCCTTTATCCATATTTTTCAGGCGCACATCGTTCATCACCACCGTCGGCACCGGGCTCCACGAAATGGCTGTCCCCGCTCCGATACTGACCTCGCGCCCCGTCAAGCGTTGCAGCGTCCCCACCACTTGTTTTTCATAGGCCGTCGGGTTAAAGGACATCATCACCAATCCCACCAGCACTGCGATAATCAAGACCACAATCAGTATCAAGAACAGAAAAAACTTTTTCATAAAAACCCCTTTACAATCATTCGGATATTATTTGTTATACCACATTTTTTTGAAAAAACAAGCCTTTTTTAATCTTCCAGCCATATTCTTACTTTTCTTGCCACTTCCGCCGGCAGATTCGGCAGGGGTTCGCGTTCGGCCAGTTTATCCAAAGCCCGTTCAATTTCGGTGCGCGTTGCGTTTTCATATTCTCGTCTCAGGTATTGCACCAACGTTTCCCGCTCCCGGTCTTCCGCCACCGCTGCCGGTCGATTTTTCATAAAAGCTTCTGCATCATCAAAAAAACTCATGCATTCCTCCGCCACAAAAAAGGGAAAAACAGGACAAAGATAGAGATAAACTCCAACCGTCCCACCAACATCGCCAGGCTCAGCACCCATTTCGCCCCGTCCGGCAGGAACGCAAAGGTCTTATCCGGTCCGATCACCGGCCCCAACGCCGGCCCTACATTAGACAAAGCACTGAACGCCCCCGACAGGCTCGTCACAAAGTCCAACCCCATCCCCGTCAGAATCAAGGTTATGACCATAGAGGTTCCCAGATATAGCCCGAAGAACACCAAGACGCTGATCAGAATATCATCGGTAATCACTTGTGTGCCATAGCGCGGGATAAAGACGCCGTGCGGTTGGACCAGTTTTTTCAGCCTCACGCCGACGGTGCGCAGCAAAATGGTAAAGCGGAACATTTTAATCCCGCCCGATGTTGATCCCGTGCATCCGCCCGCCAGAAACAGGAACATGAAAAATGCGATTGCAAAGTTGCCCCACAGTTGATAGTTTTCCGTCACAAATCCCGTGGTTGTTACAACCGAGATAATCGCGAATACTGCCTCACGGATATAGGCCATCAATTCCGCCGGCAGGAACCGATCCTGCAACCATCTGAGTGTTGTCAGCAGCACCACCGCCCCCACCAGGAATTTCAGATAGACACTGATTTGCGCGTCCTGTCGGATCATTTGCCACCGTCGCCGCCACAGGTAAAGTCCCATAACCAGGGGCAGACTGGACACCAACATAAAGCCGCTTAAAATCCATTCTATCAGGGGGCTGTGATAGTATCCGATGGATAAATCGTGGGTGGAAAATCCGCCCGTTGAAATGGTTGCCAGGGCATGGTTGATCGCGTCAAACCCCGTCATACCCGCGATTTTCAAGGCTCCCGCGCACAGGATTGTCAGGCCGATAAAGTAGATCAGAATCGCGCGCATATTTTGCACCACGGTGGGCAGGTCGCGATTCGACGCCGATGCTTCCGTGCCAAAGAACTGCATCCCCCCGATTCGCAGGGTCGGCAACACCACAATCGCCACGATTACGATTCCCGCGCCCCCGATCCATTGCAGCATCGACCGCCACAACAGCAGCCCCGGTGACAGGGTATCCAGTCCGCTCAACACCGTTGCCCCCGTTGTTGTCAGGCCCGACACCGCTTCAAACACCGAATCGGTCCACGACAAATTATATTCCGACACAAAGAACGGAATTGCCGACAACAGGGCGTATGAAATCCAGATCAGAGCCGTCGCCAAAAACATTTCTTTTGTGCGCAGGGGTTCGCGATCCGTCCCCGTCAACAGACACATCAGGACGCCGATTGACACCGCCAGCGCCGCCGACACGGCAAAGCGTTTGGCCGCCCCGTCCCAGCCATAGAACAAATCCGCCGCTGCCGGCACCAACATTGCCAATCCGCAGCACACGCTCATAAATCCGATAATCGAAAAAACCAGTTTAAATCGCATAGGACTCCTTATATTTTACATTATTTTATTTTTATTTCTTTCAAAATGCAATAAAAAAGTGTATAATACCGCCACAAAGAACAAAGGAATCGTTATGACCTATTTTGATGCCCACTGTCATTTGATGGCTGATTCAGCCTTTTTGCGCGCCCAGGCCAAGGGGGTTTCCACCTTTATTGTCAACGCCACCCACCCGGCCGAGTGGGAGGAAATTGCCGATTTACAAAATCGCCTGCTCGGGATTTATTTCTGTGCCGGCATACATCCCTGGTATATCAATTCGGCCGAATCGGGCTGGGCGGATCGGTTATCGGCTTTTCTTAAAAAGTATCCTCGCGCGATGGTGGGTGAAATCGGCCTGGACAAGAAGCGCCCGTTTTTTGACCAACAACTGGCGGTGTTTAATCAAAGCCTTGAAATTGCCGCCACTTACAACCGAGCCGTGCACATTCATTGCGTCGGTGCCTGGGACGAGATGTTTGAAGCGATTTCCCAATACCGCGAACTGCCGATGTTGTTTCACCGTTTTTCGGGCGACGAAGTCATTATTCAAAAACTGCGCCTGTTTAACGCTTATTTTTCGGTTTTAAACGGCCGTTTTATTGATATTATTCCGGACAAAAGATTGCTGGTTGAAACCGATTCGCCCGATGGGCTGCGCACGCCTTCGGCCATTCCGGCCTTGGTGCAATCTTTACAACTGGACACCGATCAACTCAATCTCAATTTGGCAAGTTTCCTCAATGACTGATACGCAATTCCAACGCACTTTATTACTTTTCGGGAGCGCGGGCCTCGCGCGCCTGCGTCAATCGCGTGTAGCCGTTGTCGGTTGCGGCGCGGTCGGCAGTTTCGCGATAGAGGCTCTTGCCCGCACCGGAGTCGGCCATATTTTTCTGGCAGACGGCGATACGGTTCAGCCCAGTAACATCAACCGTCAGTTATGCGCCCTGCATTCCACGATCGGTGAAAACAAAGCGCAAACCCTTGCCGCCCGCATTCACGACATTTGTCCCGACACCCGGGTTATTGCCTATCCGGATTTTATCCGTCCCGAAACGTTGCCGGATTTACTGGCTTTTCGCCCTGATTTTGTGATAGACGCCATAGACATTCTTCCCGACAAAGCCGGCTTGATTTGCGCGGTTCAGCAAGCCGGCATTCCACTTGTTTCGTCTATGGGGGCAGCCCTTAAAACAGATCCGCTGTCGGTGCGCCTGGCTCCGCTCAATCAGACCTCCGTTTGTCCGTTGGCCGCCCGCCTGCGTCGTTTGTTGAAACGCCAAGGTGCCGACCTCACATTTCCGTGTGTTTATTCGGTTGAAAAGCCCGCCGCCGCTCGTGATTCCGGCCGTCAGATGGGCAGCCTTATCACGCTCACGGGCTTGTTCGGCCTGGTGCTTGCGAACACCGTTATTTTACAGTTGGTAAAGGAACCTCTCAATGCCTGATTTTTTTGAACTGACCGATCCCGTCGATTTTTCCGAGGCCGCCCCCACTTCTTCTCCCCAGGACTACCCGTTTATGCAGGCTCTGAACCCCGAGCAGCGCCAAGCCGTCATGCAGACCGAGGGTCCCGTTTTGGTTTTATCCGGTGCCGGCACGGGCAAGACTCGCGTGCTCACCACCCGGATTGCGTATTTGCTGGCGACGGGCAGGGCGACTCCGTGGCAGATTTTAGCCGTCACTTTCACCAACAAGGCCAGCCGCGAGATGAAAGATCGCCTGGAACAGATGATCGGCCCGTCGGCGCGTTCGGTATGGCTGGGCACATTTCACGCTATCGGGGTCAAGATTTTGTCGCGTTATGCGGCTCAGGCCGGCCTTGCCCCCAACTTTATCGTTCTCAACACCGACGACCAAGAACGCCTGTTAAAGCAGCTGATGGTTGCCGGTGGCGTGGACATCAAGCGTTTTACGCCCGCCACGATGCTGGACATTATTCAGCGTTGGAAGGACCGCGGCCTGTCCCCCACGGCGATTACGCCGGCTCAGGACAGTGATTTTTGCGACGGCCGTGCGCGTGGCTTTTATCAGCTGTATCAGAATCGCCTGCGCGAGTTAAACGCCGTTGATTTCGGTGATTTGCTGCTGCTGCCGCTGGAATTGTTCAAGGCCCACCCCGACATTTTAGCGGTTTATCAGGCCAAGTTCCGCTATCTTCTGGTGGACGAGTATCAGGACACCAATGTTGCCCAGTATTTACTGCTGCGTTTATTGGCGCAAAAGTCGCGTAATATCTGCTGTGTCGGCGATGATGATCAGTCTATTTATTCCTGGCGCGGAGCCGAGGTTGAAAACATTCTCAATTTTCAAAGCGTGTATCCCGACGCCGTTGTGATTCGACTGGAACGCAACTATCGCTCTACGGCGCATATTTTGGGCGCGGCCTCGGCACTGATTGCGAACAATGCCGGACGTCTTGGCAAGACTCTCAAAGTTGCCGACAACCGCGACGGTGCGGGCGATCGCGTGCACATCACGGGCTACTGGAACGGCACCCAAGAGGCCGCCGGCATTATATCGCATGTAGAGCATGCTCAATCTCTCGGCACGCCGCTGTCCCATATGGCGATATTGGTGCGCACATCGGCTCAAACCCGTCCCTTTGAAGACGAGTTGATTCGGGCCGGTATTCCTTATAAGATTATCGGCGGGTTCAAGTTTTACGAGCGCGAAGAAATCCGCGATGCCGTGGCATATTTGCGCCTGGTCTTAAATCCCGGCGATGATCTGGCGTTTCAGCGCATCGTCAACAAGCCCCGCCGCGGTATCGGCGACAGCGCGCTGACGGCCATTTCCGAGGCTGCCCGCGACCATCGGATCAGCCTCTTTGACGCGATTGCGTGGGCCACATTGCGCCCGTCTGTCCGGCGCACGCTGGACGGCTTTACAACACTGATCACCACCGCCCGCGGCAAACAGGATTTGCTGGACCCGGCCGCCCTTGCCAAACAAGTGCTTGAAGACTCGGGCTACATCAATATGTGGCGTATGGACAAATCGCCCGAGGCCGAGGGCCGTTTAGAGAACTTGGACGAATTGTATAATGTGTTGGGTGATTTCGAAACGATCAATGATTTTATTGAATATGCCGCCTTGCTCACCGACGCGGACGATAATGCGACCGACGATCAACTGGTTGTAATGACACTTCACGCGTCCAAAGGGCTTGAATTTGACTATGTTTTCCTGGCCGGCTGGGAGGAGGGGCTTTTCCCGCACCAACGTGCGTTGGACGAGACCGGCCAGCAGGGTCTGGAAGAAGAACGTCGTTTGGCGTATGTAGGCCTGACCCGTGCGCGTCAAAAAGCGTTTATTTCGTTTGCCGCGAACCGCAAGATCTACGGCCAATGGGAGAATACGGTGGCCAGTCGTTTTATTGACGAACTTCCCCCGGGGGATATTCAGAACGATACCCAAGTCCGTATGGGCTCCACTTCCGGTGATTTTTCCGCTCCCTATCCCCGCGCCGCCTGTGCGTCCTCTTCTGATTCCTTTTCCCGCTCTTTTAATTCTTCTCCTCTCCCCCGTCATTGCGAGGGACAGATCAATCTGTCCTGTGGCAATCCATTAAACCAAGAGTCCTTATACTCTTACCAAGGACGAGCCACCCCCCGCCGGAAATCTGCCCGTATCGGTAAAAGGGTCTATCACGACACATTCGGTTTCGGAACAGTGATTCGCGAGGAGGGCGACCGCCTGGAAGTCCGTTTTGACGACTATGGCCTCAAAAAAGTCCTCTCTCGCTTCCTCTCCCCCGCTTAAAAATTATTTTCTCAAATCATAGACTCAAACACAACCGTGCCAGCATTGTTGTCGTTGCAGTTTGTCTTATGGGGTTTATCGCTATTTTCCGGCCGCACGCTCACATTCTGCCATTGATAGGCTTTCAACTGTTCACACGCGGCTTTCGGCACACTGTCCAAAGTAATCACGAAATAATCTCCCGTCTCCGGCGTAACGGTCATTTTTCCCCACGGCGTATCGGCCTCAACGCCCTTGTCTTTTACCTGACACCCATAGGCATCACAGACATCATTATTGACAATGCGCAGCCCAAAATCATTAGTTGTCGGATAGGCCCGGCTCCACGAAAAGATATCCGAGATTCCCCGCGCTGTTTCTTCTACTTGCGAATAGACCTGCGACACGTTATAGGCCTGCATGCCAAAGTTCATTGCCGATATTCCCCCGACGGTCAGCACGCCGATCACGGCCAGCACCCCCAGCATTTCCACCATAGATCGTCCGGTTTCATTCGTATTCATCATCATTAAAAGCCTCCATAGGTTTTCAGGGCTGCCACATCGCTCAGATGCGCCATCACCCCGGTTTTTGTTAAAATTGTCAAGATTGTATCTGTTTTATCCCCGGCCAAGATTTTCTGGATTTCTTTTTCCCGCCGGTTCAGGGACACCAGCCCCAACCTCCCCGCCGTTTCAGGGAACAGGGCCACCACTTCGGGGTCGGGTTCGCCGCGTCCGAAACGCGCCCAGAATCGCATATAGCGCAGGATTCTCAGTCCGTCTTCCCACAGCCGCCGCGCCGGATCGCCGATAAAGCGCACGCGTCCTGCCGCCAAATCTTCTTGCCCGCCGTGATAGTCATAGATTGTTCCGTCCGCCCCCAGATACAGCGCATTGATGGTAAAGTCCCGCCGCACCGAGTCCTCTTGCCAATCGGTGATAAAGGTGGTTTTTTCCGTCCCGTCCGGCGAAAACAGATCGCGCCGCAGTGTTGCAATTTCCAGCGTTTCGTCCCCCGCTTTGGCCATCACGACCCCGCGCTTCATTGTAATCGGCCAAGCCTCAATTCCCGCGTTTTTCAGGGCATCCAGCACTTTATCCGGCCGCACCGGGGTCGCCAGGTCCGTATCTCCCGCCGGTTGCCCCAGCAGGCGATCGCGCACACAACCGCCCACCGGCCTGACCCTTCCGGCCAAGGCGTCCGCAATTTGTCGCACAGATTCAGACCACAATTCCATCATACGGTTATTTTAGCAAGATATTTCTTGCATTTCAACTAAAAAAAGCGTAAAATACAAAAATGATTATAAAAACAAGCACCGAACTGACGGATCTGTGCACGCGTTTGGCACAGCATCCCTTTATTACTTTGGATACCGAGTTTATCCGCGAACACACCTATTATCCCGAATTATGCCTGATTCAGGTTGCTTCTCCGGCCGAGGCCGCCTGTATAGATCCGCTGGCACCGGATTTGGATCTGACGCCGTTATTTGCACTGCTCCAAAACCCGAATGTGGTCAAGGTTTTTCACGCCGCCCGCCAAGATGTGGAAATTTTCTACCACCTGACCGGCCAAGTCCCGACGCCGCTGTTTGATACCCAAATTGCCGCGATGGTGTGCGGCTATGGCGAGAATATCGGTTATCAGCAGTTGGTGCACGATATATCCGGCGTCTCACTGGACAAGTCTATGCGTTTCACGGATTGGAGTCGTCGCCCCCTAAATGAAGAGCAGGTCGCCTATGCGCTTCACGATGTCACTTATCTGCGTGATGTATACACGGCACTCAATGACCGGTTGCAACAATCCGGGCGTCAGTCTTGGTTGGCTCAGGAAATCGCGATTCAAAACGATCCCGCCACTTACGATACGAGCGAGGATGAAGTTTGGCATCGGATCAAGGTCCCGTTCAAGCGTCCCTTACAAACCTATGTTTTTGCCAAGTTATGCGCCTGGCGCGAGCGCACGGCCAAGCGTAAAAACCGCCCGCGCAAGTTTATTCTCAAAGACGACGCCTTGATTGAGTTGGCCCTGATGATGCCCGAACAACCGTCTGATATGGACACGGGGCGCAATATCCCCCGCGGTTTCGGTAAAAGTCCTTTCGGGCAAGAGGTTTTGGCCGTTATTTCGGCGGCGCGCACGGATCCGCCCGAGTGTTATCCCACTGCCTGGAAACAACCCAAACCCCTCACATCGGCTCAACACGCTTTTTCGGATATGTTGCAACTGTTGCTGGCCATTATTGCGACAAATTTGGGGGTTGCTCCGCGCATTATTGCCACAACGGACGAGTTGCGCGAATTGGCTCGCGGTAATAATCAGGTGCCCTGTATGCAGGGGTGGCGCCGCGACATTTTCGGCGAGCAGGTTTTGCTTTTCAAGCAAGGCAAGCTCGGCCTGATTTATGACCCGGCGACACACCATCCCGAAATAAAACCGCTCTGACACAAAAAAACTGCTTGACTTTCGCAAAAATTTATGCTATATTTGGGCTAATTTCCTCATACGGCTAAGTGTTTTAGTCTCCACGGAGATACATCAATCAGCGCGGGTGCGCCCATTGGTGCGCTTGGTATATAGGAGGTTTGAAAGGGTTACATGTTCACGGGATTGAGCGAAAAATTATCGGCAGTATTTGACAAACTCACGCGGCGTGGGATTTTAACCGAATCCGCCGTTGACGAAACGATGCGCGAAATCAAGGTTGCTTTGATTGAAGCCGATGTGGCGCTTCCTGTGATCAAAGATTTTATCGCCACGGTGCGGTCTCGTGCGATCGGCGAGCAGGTTGTCAAATCTGTTTCCCCCGCTCAGATGGTGGTAAAAATCGTGCATGATGCGTTGGTTGAGATGTTGGGTAATTCAACACCGTTGAATCTGACACCTCGGCAACAGAACATCATTTTAATGGTCGGGTTGCAGGGATCCGGCAAAACGACCTCGTCGGCCAAGTTGGCCCGACGCTTGCAAAAGCAAGGAAAATCCGTCCTATTGGCCAGTTTGGATACTTACCGGCCGGCGGCTCAGGAACAACTCTCGGAACTCGGATCGGCCAACGACCTCACGGTCTTGCCGATTGTGCCGGCGGAACAACCGCTGGACATTGCCAAACGGGCATTGGCGGCGGCGAAACAATCGCTTGCCGATGTGCTGATTTTGGATACGGCGGGCCGGCTGCATATTGATGATGATATGATGGCTCAGGTTGCCGCAATACGCGATCTCACAAAACCGTGCGAGGTTTTGTTGGTGGTTGATGCTCTCATGGGCCAGGACGCGGTGAATGTCGCCCGGGCTTTTCGGGATAAAATCGGGATTACCGGAACGATTTTAACGCGTGTTGACGGGGACGCACGGGGTGGTGCGGCGCTGTCTATGCGGGCGATTACCGGTGTGCCGGTGCAATTTTTGGGCGTTGGCGAACGGGCCGATGCGCTTGAAGCCTTTGACGCCAAACGGATTGCCGACCGGATTTTGGGTATGGGTGATGTGGTCGGATTGGTTGAAACCGCGATTGAAAAAGTCAATCACGCCGAGGCCGAAAAGACAGCCGCCCGTATGATGTCGGGTCGTTTTGACCTGAACGATCTTCTCTCTCAAATGCGCCAGATCAATCAAATGGGCGACATTCGTGGGATTATGAAGATGATTCCCGGGTTGGGGCGTTTTTCGGCGCAGATTGATGCGGCCGGCGTCAACAACAACCTGATCAAGCGTCAAGAGGCCATTATTCTGTCTATGACACCGCGTGAGCGTCGGAATCCCGATTTGCTCAAAGCCTCCCGCAAACAGCGGATTGCAAACGGTGCCGGCGTTTCTGTCAGCGATGTGAATCGTTTACTCAAACAGTATGAACAGATGGCCGATATGATGCGGAAATTCAAGAAAATGGGCCCGCTGGGTATGATGTCCCTGATGAAAAAGATGGGCGGCGCATTTGGCGGAAATAACCCGTTTATGAATGGCGGGGGCTTGCCTCCGTTTTAACCAAGAACAACTGAACAAGAAAGGAAACAGAAAAAGATGTCAGTTCGTATTCGTTTAAGCCGTGGCGGTGCTAAAAAGCGTCCGTTCCACAAAATTGTAGTTGCAGACCAACGGTGCTCCCGCGATGGTCGGTTTATTGAAGCCATCGGCTTTTATAACCCGCTGTTGCCCAAGGATCACGCCGAAGCGTTGCGCGTTGATGTAGAAGCCGCCAAAAAGTGGTTGGCCAACGGCGCTCAACCGACGGAAAGAGTGCAAAAACTGTTCTCGCTGGTTGGCCTGTGCGACAAGCCGGCAGTCCGTGAAACGCCGAAAAAATCCGCTCCAAAGGCCAAAGCCCAAGAACGGATGAAAGAAATGGCCGACCGTGCCGCCGCCGCAGAAGAAGCCGCCAAGGCTGCTGCTGCCGAAGCCGCTGCCGCCGAGGCTGCACCGGCTGAAACACCGGCTCAATAAGGAAGGAAGCCTGATATGTCCCAACTGGTCTGTATCGGTCAAATTGTGAATGTCCACGGGATCAAGGGTGCGGTCAAAATCCGGCCGTATCTGTCGCGCCCCGAGGATATTGGCACATTCGGACCCCTGACAGACAAAGAAGGTCATCAAACGATTGAAGTGCAAGTGCTGTCCCGCAAAGGGGATTTCGTGCTGGCGTCAATCAAAGGAATCACCGACAGAACGGCTGCCGAAGCGTTTAAGGGCCTGAATTTGTATATTCATCGCGATCAATTACCGGAAGACAAAAATGCCTTCTATTATTGCGATTTAATCGGAATGACGGTCTTGGAAAACGGGCATTTGTTCGGGACGGTGGTATCGGTTCAAAACTATGGGGCCGGCGATGTGATAGAGGTCAAAACCACCCACGGGCGGACATTTGCTTTTGATTTTTCCAAAGCGACTTTTCCCCGCGTTGATGTGGCGGCGCGCCAAATGGACATCGTTATGCCCAAAGGAATGGAGGAGGTTGTGCATGAAGTGTAATGTGCTGACCCTCTATCCGGAAATGTTCCCGGGCGTTTTGGGATATTCGTTGGCAGGCAAGGCTTTGTCCGAAGGCAAATGGTCCTTGAATGTCGTGAATATCCGCGATTATGCAACGGATAACTATCAATCCGTTGATGATACACCGTTCGGCGGTGGCGCGGGCATGGTGATGAAACCGGCGGTTTTAGATGCGGCTTTGACGGCCGTATATCACTCGGGACCGTTGTATTATCTGTCGCCGCGGGGGGCTGTATTTACCCAGCAAACGGCACAGGAATGGGCGACCGAGAACCAAGAGATGACTTTTCTGTGTGGGCGATTTGAAGGCATTGATGAACGCATTTTGGAAAAATGGCCGTTCCAGGAAATCAGCATCGGTGATTTTGTCTTGTCGGGCGGAGAACCGGCTTTGATGACGATGCTGGACGCAACGATCCGCTTGTTGCCATCGGTGATGGGAAATGCGGCATCGGGTGCGGAAGAAAGTTTTACGGACGGATTGCTGGAATACCCGCAATACACCAAGCCTGCCGTATGGCAAGGGCGCGAAGTGCCGGCCGTGCTGCTTTCGGGACATCATGCCAAAATCCGACAATGGCGTTTAGAACAAGCTGAAAATATAACCAAAACAAGAAGACCAGACTTGTGGACAAAATATCTGGCGAATCAACAATAAGAAAGGAATAAGACTATGGATATTATTCAAGAATTAGAAAATGAACAAATGGCGAAATTGAACAAGAAAATCCCTGCGTTCAAAGCCGGCGATACCGTCAAAGTGATGTATAAGATCGTTGAGGATAAGAACGAACGTTTGCAGGCCTATGAAGGTGTGTGCATTGCCCGTTCCAACAACGGTATGAATTCGTCCTTTACGGTGCGGAAAATCTCGTTTGGGGAAGGGGTGGAACGCGTGTTCCCGCTGTATTCTCCGAATGTGGCCTCTATTGAAGTGGTGCGTCGCGGTAAAGTGCGTCGCAGCAAACTGTATTACCTGCGCTCTCTGTTCGGGAAAGCGGCCCGTATTGCCGAAGATAAAGACGGCAAAACTGCCGACGCCGAATAAGCGTTATCGTTTAGTTGTTCCAACACCGACGGGAGAACCCGCCGGTGTTTTTTTATGAGGGTGTGGTCGGCGCGGAGTGTGGTATGGTGTGAGGGTTGGTGCGGGATGTGCCGGCCGATCCTCTTTTTTTTTGGGGGGGAAGGAGAGGAATGGCAGATTTGGGGTATATGGTTTCTTTGTTGAATGGATTGCCGCGCGTCCGGAATGGACGCTCGCAATGACAGGGGATAGGGGATAACGGCGGAGTGGGGAAAGGTATTAAATGGAGTGGGTAAAAAAGAGAGACCTAAAAAGAAGAAGACGAAAGCGGGTGAAAAAAACTGTTTACAAAACGGAAAATTATGCTATAATATAACTATGGAGCCAATGGAGGCTCGATTATAACCGGAGGAAAAACGATGGATTTGGTAAAACAATACTTTAAAGATGAACGCAAAGAATTAAAAGATATGTCGCCGGAAGATAAGGCTGAATTGGCCGAAGAATTGCGCGCAACCACGACGGAAGTGAAAGCAATTGAACAGGCTGCCCCCTTTATGGCGGATAAAAATGAAAGCGACGGTTTTCGCATGGCGGTGGGGTTGGCAATGCATAACCCGAAAATCGCCAAAGCCATGAAAGCAATGAAACTGAAATTGTCATCTAAACAAATTCCGGAACCTTTTGATGTGGAAGAAGAAGGTATCGGTCCGTGGATTCAGGCTGTCGTGAAATATGTGGAAACAGAACAAGCCTCGCGCACTGCTGCAACCAAGAAATTGGCGGCCTCGCGGCGGGGGCGCTAGGATATCCGAAAGGAGGAAAACCCGATGAATTTGGACGAATTGGCCTATCCCGAGAATATAGAAACCTATCGCACGACGGTGCCCGATAATGAAGAGCGCGTGTCGTCGGTGGACGAGATTGCTCTGGAAAAAGATATTGAAGCAGTGAAAAAAAGTGCACGGCTGCGGCAGGCGGATTTGGACGGGACAAAGTTGTCAAAGGCCGGCGCGGATAATATGCGGCAGACTTTGCCACAACTGGCGGCGCCGTATATTGAAGATCCGAAAAAGGAAACGATTCGCTTTCGAACCGCGGTCGGAATGCTGATCCGGAATAACCCGAAAATGGCGAAAATCCTGAAAGAAACGGGATTGAAACTGTCGTCAAAGCTGGTGCCGAGCCCGTATGAAGCGAACTATGCACGATCGGAAATTGAGCATATCGGTATGTGGTGCGGCGCTGTGCGGGAGTTCTTGGAACGGCAGGAGGCTGCACGGCAGGCGAAAACACCGGCCAAAGCCGAAGAGGCTGCGCGGCTGAAACGCTTGGCACAGAGCCGGCGGGGACGCTAGGCCGGAGTGCCAGGGGAAGGCTGTCTGGGCTGTCGGGACGCCGAGGTATTCGGGCACTGGTGTGCGACGGTAAGGCTTGGCTGTATGGTGGCACGGGTCGGTAGGGTACCGGCGATGACAAGAAGCATTATCTGATTATGGATTGCCACAGGGCGGACTTTTCCAAGTCCGCCCTTCACAATGATATTGCATTCGTGTTTGATGGATTCTTCGCGGGGACAAGCCCCGCTCAGAATGACGAAAGGTGAGACGGGCCTTTTCAGACCGTTCTGCGGTAATCCGGCAAATGCATAATTTATATATTACTTATGACATAAGAAAGGAGAGCCAATCGGACTTAAATCAATTTCTATTTCAGAGGCCACATTGTGCGCTTTCCCATCTTTCATTACAATTTGATATTTCTTTCCGGCGGTAAAAGAATAATCCTGTGGCCAGAACATATCTTTCCCAGATAGTGTGGCCGACCCTCTATTACCATAGGTATGCCAGGCCAAAGTGACATTATTAAAAGACTCGTCCGACAAATAGATAAGATATCCCTCTTGAGTACTGGTGCAACTCTTTTTACTGGAATGAGTGCTGCCCATTGGAGACGTTGGTGTTGTTATACTGGTATAAGCTACAAAAGTTCGATTACATTTATTGCCCCATACAGAAGTATATTTAAGACCATCTTTTAAGCCGAAAAATTGACAAGGTGTTTTACAAACATTCTTAGTTGTATCACATTTAAACTTGTTATCTGCTCGTCCGGCACAATCCGTATCATTCACGCACTCCACGCAGGCTGTATTATCAGCGTTTGGTACGCCCGTCGGACAGTTGCATTCGCAGGTATCGGCATTTTGTGTCATACCGGCAGCCGCGCACGCCGGGCATTTGCAGGTATTGTTTGCGACATCACAGACGGTCTTGGGCTCGGTGCAGGTCAAGGGCTCGTAAGTTGTATAGGCCGGACATGCTTCCGTCGCCGCGTGCTCCGTGGTCGTATAGCAGGTGTTCTGCGGCACCGACCCCGACTCCGGACAAGCACAAGTATTATCTGCCATATTGCATATTTTGCCGCCGGTGCAGTCTGTATCGGCCAGGCATTCCACACACGCGTTGTCATCGGCGTTTGGCACCCCCGTCGGGCAAGTGCACGCACAGGTGTTCGGATTCTGCACCTTGTCCGGGTTCGTGCACCCCGTGGTGCAGACGCAGCTCAAATCGTCGTCGCACCGGTGCAGTCCGTCATTGGTGCAGTCCGCAATTGTGTTCTGGTGAGGCCCATACCTGTCAATTGAAGCCTGATCAAAATAGCACTGCCGCGTATTCGCCGTTGTGCAGCAAGTTAAATTGTTGGCGGCTGTTTTCTTACATTCTTTATTAGATAGGTATTGGCCTTCTTCAAACGCCAAAGTGTCCGTGTCCGTTACGCGGCAGCAGGTTTTGCCCCAACACGGATCATACGCCTCCGCGTCAGTGCGCTCGTTCAAGTCCCCCGCGAACACAAAGGTCATCTTACTGTTCCCCTCGGGGCAGGGAATAGCCCGTTCATTCACAAAAATCCCCGCCGGCCAAGTCCAGTTCCGATCCAAGATATCCTGACACACCGCCTGAGGCACCTCTTTCACATCAATAGAGAACAAGTTTTTCTCGTTATTCAAGCCACCATCAAACCATTCGGTCTCATATTCCAGGATTGTGCTTGGGAACTCGGACAAGTTGATTCCCTCCATACCTTGCAGGTATTGCCCGCTACCGACGGTGGCGCGTTGTTTAACGCTTTCTATAATCTCGTTGGCGCGATACCGTGTCATCGCAAAGTTATACCCCGCAACACCCCCGATGCTCAGCACTCCCATAATCGCCAACACCCCCAGCATCTCTACCATACTGCGACCAGATTCGGAATTGTCCTTTGCACCCCACGCCCCGGAGCGCCGGCTGAAGTTCATACGAAAATACTTTAATAACGCATTATAACCACTTGAAAAACAAGAGTTATTCACACATATGGGGGGGGGGGGGTATTGCCGGATAAAATATACATTTTGTGTCTCCTTTCTCAATCTGGAAAAATGTAATATATCTTTTTATAGCAGGAATTTTTGCCCCTGTCAATAAAAAAAAGTCCGCATGACGCGGACAATTTTGGCGATCCCGACAGGATTCGAACTTGCGTGTTTTGCGGATTGCCACGCGTCCAAAATGGACACTCGCAATGACAAGCAGAATTATGTGCCTAATGGATTCTTCGGGAACACGGTGCGTGCCTCTTAGAATGAAAAAAACGGGGTTAGATTTTTTTGCGGGGAGGGGGGAGAGAAAGGCAGCGGCTGGGGCGCCAGAGAGATTCCAGGTCATAGCGGGTGCGAGCCTCGGCCGTCAGTAAATGCACGATAATGTTCCCCAGATCCACAATCACCCAGCTGCCGTCTCCGTCGCCGGCATTCGTCAGCGGAATAATATCGTGCGTGCGTAGGGTTTGCTCCAAATGGTAGCCCAGCGCCATTGTGTGGCGTGGGGAAGTGCCCGTTGCGATCACCACATAATCGGCCAGCGCGGACAGGCGGCGAATATCACGGGCTTGAATCTGCTCGGCCTTGCCGGTGTCCAGCTTTTTAATAATTAGGGTCAGGGTTTTGAGCGCGGCACGCTCGGCCGGGGTCGGTGTTGTCGGACGTTGCGGTCGGCGGGGGGAAGTGCGGGGTTTTCGGGGAGTAATGGGCATCTAAGACTCCGCCGTATCTGCCTGTTCGGAACTGGGGCGGGGTGGAATAAAAGCAACCGCTGCGCGCAACAGATCGGTAATTCCTGTGTGCGCAACGCCCGAAATCGGATAAACCGGTTGGCCGGTGGCGGCTGTCAGAGATTGAACCTTGTTTGCGATGTCTTCGGGAGGCAGCGCGTCCGTTTTATTGAGCGCGATAACCTGGGGCTTGGTGGCCAGAGTGCGACCGTATTTGTCTAACTCGCTTTGAATGGTTTGATAGGCCGAAACAACATCCTCGGCAGTCGCGTCAATCAGGTGAATCAGAACCGAGCAGCGCTCGACATGTTTCAAAAAATGGGTGCCCAAACCCGCGCCCTCGGACGCACCCGCGATCAGCCCCGGAATGTCCGCCATCAGGACTTCGCGACCGTCCACATGCGCCACGCCCAAGTTTGGGTGCAGGGTGGTAAAAGGATAATCGGCAATCTTGGGACGCGCCCGCGAAACAGCCGTTAAAAGCGTGGACTTGCCGGCGTTGGGCAGACCCACCAGGCCAATGTCCGCAATCAGTTTTAAGCGCAACCAAACCCATAATTCTTCGCCGGGTTGGCCGGGATCGGCACGCTCGGGTGCTTGATTGGTGGAGCTTTTGAAGGAATCGTTGCCACGACCCCCGAGGCCGCCGCGAGCCGCCAAGTAAGTTTGCCCGTCATGCATTAAATCGGCCAAAACGGTCTCTTTGTCATCGGCGACAATCTCGGTTCCGACGGGCACGCGAATCACCAAGTCTGCACCGGAAGGACCCGTTTTGCACCGACCCATACCGTTCGTGCCGCGCGGGGCCTTGAAATGCTGTTGATATCGAAAATCAATCAGAGTGTTGAGGTTTTGCACCGCCATAAAGACAATGTTGCCGCCTTTGCCGCCGTCGCCGCCGTCGGGACCGCCGAACTCCATATACTTTTCATGGCGGAACGAACACGCTCCGTTGCCGCCGTCGCCGGCTTTGATAAAGATTTTGGCTTCGTCCAAAAATTTCATAACTGTTCTCCGTTGATAATATCGTGAATGCGGCCGATCATAGCAAAAAAACCGTTGCGCCGTGTGGGGGACAGGTGCTCGGCCAGTCCCAGCTTTTGAAAAGCAGCCGTGAGATCCAGTGCCCGAATCTGATCCGCCGTCAGACCGTTGGTCAGAGTGAGCAAAACAGCCTCCAGCCCGCGGACAATGTGCGCGTCACTGGTCGCGTTAAAATAATAGCGGCCGTCTTGAACCCGGAAGGTAAACCAGACCTGCGACATACAGCCGTCCACTTTGTGCGCGTCGGTCTTGTCCGCCGGATCAAACGGGGGGAGCGCGTCCCCCAGTTCAATCAAATAGCGGTATTTATCCTCCCAATCGGATAAATATGAAAAATTGTCAAACAGTTCGGCCGGAGTCATTATTGCACGGCTTTCCCGTTGAGAGTCAGTTTGCCATCTTGAAACTGAATTTTGAGCGTGTCAACCGTCGCACCGTCCGGATCCGTCGTGCGCGCGCCCGCCGTGAGGTAAGGCCGAATGATGTCCAGCATACCGCCCTGAGGCGCACAGGCCATTTCAATCATCATTTGAGAGGCTTGCTTATCCTGCTCGTCTGTGGGGTTTGTGAAGTCCTTTTTCGCCTGAGCACAACGGGCTTCATCAACCGTCGGAACCGGCGAAATGGTGTCCAAATTGCGAATGGTCAGCGTCGCATCAACCACCGGTTGCGGATTACCGCGCACGTCAAACTTGGCCCGCGCCGTGCCCGTCAGCATCAGACCTGCGCCGGCGTTTTGAACCTGCAACTCGTGCAAGGTAATCGTGCCGGATTGCAGCATATGCTGAATGGCGGCGTGTTGCCGGGCATCGTCGGACTTGTCATCGGTGAGGGTGAGCAGATCCTGTTTATTGAGCCCCGTAATGTCCAAACGCAGCATAATCTCGGTCGGCATCAGGTTGGCCGGCACCGGCATCGCGGTTTGCAATTGGGTGAGTTTGGTCTCAAAATGATAGGTGTCATCTTGGAAGCGAGTTTTGCCCGACAGCGCGCCCGTCGCCATGGGCAGCGAGCTGTTCGTGCCGGCGGTGGGGAAAATCTGAATCGTCGGAATTTCAAAGGTGCCCTCAAATTTATCGGCCAGCAATTGACGCGTTAAATCCACGCCGACAACCGGTGCGTTCGTCAGCAGCGAATACGCCGTCAGCACCGGGATTTTAAGGCTGCCGTTTTGGGTGGTCAGGGTCATATCACGCATATCCAGCGCCGCTGACATATCCATTTTGTCCGCCGCCAAAGGGCGCGCCAAAATGTCCGAAGTCAATTGCGTCAGTGCCAAGGTGCCGTCGGCGGTGCTCATTTTCGCATCGGTGGCACGCGTGGCGCGGTTGGCAATCAATTGATAGGCCGGAACAACGATTAAATCGTCCTGAACCGTGGCGGCCGTCAATTTGATGTCGTCGTCAACCAGAGCCAGTAAGTCTTGAAGATAATCCAGAGAGGCCAGAGACAGCTTATACTGTGCCTGATCCCCGAAAGCACCGGCACGGGTCAGTTTGACCGAACGGGCAGAGAGCGACTTGACTTTGCCGTCGTCCTCGTCCGATACGGCGCCCAACGTAATATCAAAATCATCACCGTTTGGGGTGACGGTAATTTCGCCGGGCCAGGCAATCACGGATTCAAGGGTTTGTTTGACCTGCTCGATTGTGGGGATAACCACTGCGGAAGCGGTCGTTGCCGGCGCGGGAGCGGGGGCCGTGGGGGCTGTGGCAACAGCAGGGGCCGGGGTCGGAGCCTCGGCCGCCAGCAGAGGAAATGACGCACAGGTTAAACCCGCCGCAATACAGCCCAGTAAAAGTGTTTTTTTCATCGTAAGTGTCTCCTTTCTGTTAAAAATAATGCCTATTATAAAGCGGGTTTGGGGGTAAATCAAGGATTTTCTTGCAATTTTGTAAAAAATATGCTATAACGAAAGCCATGAAATGGAATGTATATCACTTTGATTGCTTGGAAAGCACTAATGACACAGCCCGTTCTTATCCCCCAAACAGTGTAATCGTGGCCGCCGAACAAACGGCCGGGCGGGGGCGTTTGGGGCGCGTGTGGCAAAGTAAGCGCGGGAATCTGTTCCTGTCGGCGGTGGTGCCGGATTACGGGTTGCAAACGCCGCTGTTGGCTTTTGTGGCGGGACTTGCCGTAGGTGATGCTTTGGCGGATTTCGGGGTGCGCCTGAAATGGCCGAATGATGTGCTGCTGAACGGAGGAAAAGTTTGCGGAATCCTGCTGGAACGCACCGAGGAAAATCACATCATCGTCGGAATCGGTGTGAATGTGGCCGTGGCACCACAGGCGGGCATGATGTATCGGACGGCTTGTCTGAACGGGGCGATCACGGTGCAAGAGGCCGAAGAGCGCGTGCTGAAAGCTTTGGAACGAAATCTGAATGACTGGGAAAAAAACGGATTTGAACCTATCCGTAATCGATGGTTGGCCAAGGCAGCCGGATTGAACGAAAACGTGAAAGTTAATCTACCTGACATACAAATCACAGGTATCTTTAAGGATTTAAGCCCGCAAGGGGAATTGGTTTTGGAAACTCCGGACAAGACCGTTCAAAAAATTGTTGCCGGAGATGTGTTTTTAACAGGAAATGAAAAATGAGTCATAATAACAGTAAAATAATTATTCCGCCCGAAGATTTTGTGTTTGTGCCGCTGGGCGGGGCAACGGGAATCGGCATGAACTTTTTTGCCTATGGGTATCAGGGGAAATGGCTGCTGGTGGATTGCGGCGTGGGTTTTCCGGGCGACGGATTGCCGGGGGTTGATGTGTTGCTGCCGGATCCGAAATTTTTGGCCGATAAGAAAAAAGATATTGTGGGCATGGTGATTACGCATGCGCATGAAGACCATATCGGCGCAATTGCCTATTTGTGGCGGGATCTGCTGTGCCCGATCTATGCGACGCCGTTTGCGGTGGAACTGATCGAAGATAAATTGGAGCAAGCGGGTCTGTTGGGACGTGCGGAAGTCGTTCGAGTGGAGCAGGGTTCGGCCATCGACCTGCCCCCGTTTGAAGTGGAATTTGTGTCTATGAACCACTCTATCCCCGAACCGAATGCGTTGGCAATCCGGACCAAAGAAGGCTTGGTCGTGCATACGGGCGACTGGAAATTGAGCGTGGACCCGATCCTGGGCAAGGGTATGGATACAGATACTTTGCGCGATCTGGGAAAAGAAGGCGTGCTGGCCGTGGTGTCGGATTCAACCAATGTGTTCGGTGAACATACCGATAAAACCGAAACCGATGTGCAGGAAACACTGGAACGCCTGATCGGGGAATATCCGGATAAGCAAATCGCCATAACCTGCTTTGCGTCCAATGTGGCGCGAGTGAAAAGCATCTATCAGGCGGCGGTCGCAAACGGGCGCGATGTGTGCCTGATGGGGCGGAGTCTGTGGCGCATTGACGGTGCGGCGCGAGCCACCGGATACTTTGACGATATGCCCGAATTTCTGTCCGAACGCGAGGCCCTGGATCGGCCGGCGGGATCGGTGCTGTATATCTGCACGGGCAGTCAGGGTGAGCCGCACTCGGCTTTGGCGTCGCTGTCGGCGATGACTCCGCAGAAAAACAGTGTCTTTTTGGGGCCGGATGATGTGGTCATTTTCTCGTCGCGGATTATTCCGGGGAACGAAAAATCCATCGCTTTGCTGCAACGGAAATTAAAGGCCAAAGGTGTTAAAATTATTACCGACCGCGAAGAAATGGTCCATGTGTCGGGGCACTATGCGGGGGCGGATTTGGAACAGCTGTATAACCTGTTGAAACCGAAGATTGCCCTGCCGGTGCATGGGGAAGCGTTGGAGTTGGAAGGGCATGTGGCCACCGCCAAAAAATGCGGCGTGCCGTATGCGTTTGCCCTGGAAGACGGGGAGGTGATTACCTTGTCCGAGACGCCGGAAGTGCTGGGCGAAGTGCCGACCGGAATCTTGGCCGTGGACGGCAAGCATATTGTGCCCCTGGACGCGGAAGTGATTCGCAAACGTCGCAAAATGATGGACGACGGATCGCTGGTGATTACTTTGGTGATTGACAAGCAGGGCGCGGTGTTGGGCGAGCCGCAACTGTCCACTTTCGGGTTATTGGATGCAACGCCGGAAGATAAGGCAACCCTGATCACCCAAATCAAAGCGGGAATTGAGGTGTTGGATTCGAATCAAAAATCCTCTAATACCCAGATTGATCAGGCAGTGCGCACCGTAATCCGCAAGTTCTTGAACGAATTTTACGGGAAAAAACCCTTGATTGATGTGCATTTGGTGCGGATTTAATTTTTACTTGCAAAAAGCCTGACAATGTGTTAGGCTTTTTTTATATCAATATAACGCAAGGGGGTAATATGACCGAAAAATATAATGTTATCTGTATCAAATGGGGATCGGGATATCCGTCGGAAGATGCCAATAAATTATGCCGAATGATTAAACGCAATACCTCGTTTGACATAGATTTTTATTGCTTTACCGATGATCCGAAAGGCTTGGATAAAGATGTAATCGTCAAGCCCATGACGCACCTGAATGTCAAGCCGGAAGAAAATAAATATGCCTATCGTAAAGAAGCGGGGCTGTGCGATGATAACCTGGGCGGATTGAACGGACAGCGGGTGTTCTTTTTTGACTTGGACTCGCTGATCGTGGGGAATTTGGATGAGTTCTTCCGCTATCCCGAGGGAGATAAATTCTATATCATCAATGATTGGAATACGCGCGGGGATACCGTAGGACAGGCCAGTTGCTATTCGTGGGTTGTGGGGACGCTGGGGTTTGTGAAAAAATACTTTGAAGAACACCCCGTGGAAGTCGTGGATAAATACTATACCGCATCTCAGGAATACCTGTCGGCGAAGGTGATTGAAAAATGGGGACACTTGAACTTTTGGCCGGAAAGCTGGTTCTGCTCGTTCCGGTTCCATTGCCTGCCGCCGATGCCGTTTCGGTGGTGGGTGATGCCCAAAATTCCGAAATGGAAAGGCCTGAAAATGATTGCGTTTCACGGATTACCGGGACTGGAAGATGCGCGCAAAGGAATCTGGTGCTCGAATCCGGCGGATCGGAAATATCCGCGCGGAATCAAAAAATTATATAAGCATACCGAACCGGTGCGCTGGATTGATGACTATTGGAAATAGGGGAAATGTATGCCGAAAATATCCGTGATTGTGCCGATTTATAATGTGGAAAAATTGCTGGAAGGATGCCTGGCCAGTATCCGGCAACAGACTTTTCCGGACTTTGAAGCCCTGTGCGTGGATGACGGTTCAACGGATCGGAGCGGCGATCTGGCCGACGAATTTGCCAAGCGTGATTCGCGCTTTCGGGTGATTCATCAGGAAAATAAGGGCCTGTCGGGAGCGCGTAATACCGCTCTGAATCAGGCAAAAGGAGACTATGTTTTCTTTTGCGATTCGGACGATTATATGCACCCGCAAACTCTGGAAGTTCTGTTGGAAGCGATAGAAAGCACGCGCGCCGATGTGGCCGGGTGCGGATTTGTTAAAACCGGAAAACTCTATCCCGTGTCGTTCCCGATTATCAGCCCGGCGGACAGAATACCTGAAATCATCTCTAACCCGTTTGAGGCCTATTTGACCAGGCGCGATATTATGACGGGTGTGTGGACACGCCTGTATCGGCGGCGAATCCTGAAAAATGTGCGGTTCGTAGAGGGAATTTACTTTGAAGATGTGCCTTTTACCACCCATATTATGGCGACGATTAAAAACTATGCCCTGATCAAAGCGCCGATGTATTACTACTATCAAAACCCGGCGTCTATACTGCATACCTCGTTTAACCTGAAAAAAGCGGAAAGCTATGTGACGGTGATACGCACGGTTTGGGAGGATATGCGCACAATCAGACCCGAAATGATGGAACGGGTGCGGAAAATAATCCTGAACGGACGAGTCAAAATGATGCTGAACGGCATTTATAAAAAACAAAAAGATAAGGCCGAACGCAAGCGGATATTGACGGCAGTGGTGCCCGAATTAAAACGCCTGATGAAAAATGAAATAATCTCGTATCAAGGATTGAAATTAAAGCATAAAATCCGGCTGTTTCGCGTGCTGCATAAACGAGGATAACAAAATCCTAGGGTTGGGCTTTGAAATGTAATTTCCGCCCGTCGGATAATGTGAGCGTGAGTGTGTCCCCTTGTAAAGCATAGCTTTGAACCTGATGCAAATCGTCCAGGTAGGTGCGCTCAAAATCCATTTCGTCGCGCGGGCCCATCATCATCGTGGTGCCGACGGTGGAAAAAGTAATCGTGTCGGCCGATGCGGTATAATTGCCGAAATAATTGTTGACGACTTGGCCGAAAAAGCGATTCTCATGAGCGTCAAATCCAAGTGTTGCCGCAACGGGCGAATCGGTGAGAGTAAAGGTCTTGCCGGGCAGGGTTTCTCCCCGAGAGCAGGAACAGACGGCAAACAAAGATAAAAATAAAGCAATATATTTCATGATTGGTTTTTCCTTTCGTTTAACAAAATAACCGCTTTTTGGTTGAAAAGCAAGCGGAAATAAAAAACAGGCCAAAAAATAATAAAAAAAAGGGGCAGACCCCTTGAAAAAAATCTGATTTAGGCGTATAATACGCCCTGTTTTTTTGAGAAGGACCCACATGAAACCAAAAGTTTTCTTATCTGATAATGACGGCACATTGACCGTCGCACGCAAGCCTATCCGCGGCGAAATGGCGGATACTTTGATTGAATTTGCCAAACACTTTCGCTTTGCCATTACGACGGGATCGCCTTGGAAAGATATGGTGGAACAGATGCCGCCGGAAATCTTGAACAATCCGAATATTGACTATTGGTGCTGTATGGGGAATATCCTGTATCAACAGGGGAAAGAGGTCTATAACTCGCATAATACGATTAACTTTGACCACTTTAATCCGATTTTGCAGGATATCTTGAAAAATTGTCCGTATCAATATCATAAATCTTTCCCGCGCCACCATGAAATCAATGCGAACTGCGCCATCAACTTTACAATGTTGGGTCGGCCGGAAGTGGGCGAACCATCAATGGAAGATCGGTGCGACTATGTCAAATGGGATCAGGCCAACGGCCAGCGCAAGTGGATTATTGATCACTTGGCCAAAACGCACCCCGAATATAACTTTACCTATGGGGGACAGATCTCGGTGGATATTGTGAAAAAAGGCTGTGATAAGGCGCAGGTCGTGAACTATTATAAAGACAAATACGAAATTGTCTATTTCGGCGACCGAATCTATAAACGCGGCAATGATAATGCTATTGCGCACGAAGTTGTGGATTGCGGCGGCAGTATCTATTCCGTCAGCGGACCGGAAGAAACAATGCATATTATGCAAACCTTGATTGCCCAGGATAAAAAATCGGCCTGAAATCCGCGCTTTTTTTAGGTAAAACGCAAAAAAAACTTGCTTTCGTTTTGCAAGGTGTGCTAATCTGAACAAAAAGAAAGGAATGTGCTATGGACGAGTTTGATAAAATCCAAGAAGTATCGGACGATATTGTCGGCCGGAAAGAACCTGCATTTCAAAACGGGTCGGCGGAAGAACCGGAGGGCGTGAATGCACCAAACGGTGATGAGGCGGAGATGTATCACTTTGCCGAACTGGAAAAAGAGGCGAATCTGGACGAAATGATGCGTCAAAAAAATGTGCCTTTTCGCGGGCATTTGTGGGCTATCGGGGCGTTTGTCGTGATTCTGGCAGTGGCGGTGTCGGCTTTCCTGTTTACGGGAGACAAAACTGAAACGGGCGAAGTAATTACTATTGCGGCGACGCCGACGCCCGTGCGGGTCAAGCCCGAAAATCCAGGAGGAATGAAAATCCTGGATCAGGATAAACTGATCTATAATGTGATCAACTCTAACGCCGTGCCGACAAAGGTGGAAAATTTGTTCCCCGAGCCGGAAAAGCCGGTTCTGCCGGACATATTGGCGCAAAAAGAAACGACCGAAGAACCCTATGTCGCCGTGGAGAAGGTGGCAGCGATTGACCCTTTGAAAGAAGCGCGGCCGGTGGTGATTGAAGAAGTCCCGCCCGAACCTAAAAAAGAAGCTTTGACTTTGCCGAAAAAAGCAGTTGTGGCGGCGACTCCAAAAGCAGATAAAAATAAACCGATCTGGCGGGTGCAGTTGCTGTCGTCGGGTAAAAAAGCAACGGCGGAAAAGGCTTGGGCTATGATCTCTAAAAAGCATAAGGCGCTGTTGTCGGATATGTCGCACGAAATTGCAGTGGCCAAAATCGCGGGTAAAGGGACTTTTTACCGCTTGCAAGCCGGGCATTTTGCCACGCGTGATATGGCGGCGGGATTATGCGTAAAACTGAAAGCCCAAAAGCAGGAATGCGTGCCGGTGAAGGTTGAGGCAAAATAAATGACGAATCGGCCCAAAGCGATTATCTTGGGGTGTGCGGGCACGGCTTTGACGCCCGAGGAAGTGAAATGTCTGCGAAAATGGCGGCCGCTGGGCTTGATCTTATTTAAGCGAAACATCGAATCGCCCAAGCAGGTGCGGGCCTTGGGGGCAGCCTTTCGGGACTGTGTGGAACGGGAAAACGCACCGATTCTGGTGGATCAGGAAGGCGGGTTGGTGCAACGCCTGCGCGCACCGAATTGGACGGAACTGCCGGCCGTGAAAACCTATGAGGAACAATGGGGTGATGATGAAATGCAGCTGGAAAAGGCCGTGGCACATCATGCCCAAGTGATTGCCGAAAATCTGCGAACGGCGGGGATTACGACGGATTGCTGGCCATGTCTGGATGTAGCGCAAGAACAGACGCACGCCGTGATGGCATCGCGGTGCTTTTCCACACGGCCCGAACGGGTGGCACGGTTGGCCGAAGTGGCCGTCAGGGCTTTGTTGCAACAGGGAATTATGCCGGTGGTGAAACACTTGGCGGGCTATGGTCGCGCGGTGGTGGATCCGCACAAAGATTTGCCCGTGGTGGAGGCGGATTTGGAGACCCTGAACCGGACGGACTTTGTGCCGTTTCGGCAGATGAGGCTGCCGGTGTGGGGCATGACGGCGCATATTATCTATCGGGCCCTGGACCCGGAACGGCCCGCGACTTTATCCCCGCGCGTGATGAACTATATTCGGCAGGAAATCGGCTTTGACGGTTTTGTAATCAGCGACGCGATGGAAATGGGGGCGTTGACGCACTTTGGCACGCCGGCCGAAATTGCGGACGGAATCTTGCGCGCCGGGTGTGATGCGGTGCTGCACTGCACGGGCGTTTTGACTGATGTGTCCGGGTGGATTGACCGGGTGCCCGAAGTCTCGGATGCCGGATTAAAACGGTTGCAAGTCGCGGAGGAATTGCTGAAATGCTGTTAGGATATGAATTGACGACTTGGATTATACCGCTGTTGCTGTGTATGATTGTGCACGAGGTGGCGCATGGTTTGGTCGCCGAACGGCTGGGCGATGATACCGCGCGGCGGGCGGGACGGTTGACGATGAACCCCGTGGTGCATATTGACCCGTTGGGGAGTATTGTTCTGCCGGCAATGCTATGGGCAATGCAGGCTTCGTTCCTGTTCGGGTGGGCCAAGCCTGTGCCGGTGGATTTCGGGCGGTTGAACCGTCCCAAGCGCGATATGGGCCTGGTGGCGGCGGCTGGTCCGGTGTCGAACCTCTTGTTGGCAATGGCGTTGGCGATTGTGGGTCGGGTGTGTATGGAGGTTTTTCCCGAGGGGCAGGTCAGATTGTGGCTGATGCAAAATATAATCAACGGAATACAGCTGTCCCTGGTGATCGGAATCTTTAATCTGCTGCCGATTTTGCCACTGGACGGCGGGCGGATTCTGGTTGCGATTTTGCCTTTGAAATACGCAATTCGCTTGCAAGAAACAGAAAAGTATGGATTTTTGATTTTATTTGGTGTAATATTACTCTCACAAATATCGGGATTGAATGTGATCGGTTGGTTTATCGGAGCGCTCTATCCGTTCTTTGCAAAAATTGTGTCATTATTACTATAAAGGAGAAAAGTATGATAGATATTAAACTGGTTCGGGAAAATCCCGATTTGGTTAAAGCCAATATCAAAAAGAAATTTCAAGATAAAAAATTGCCCTTGGTGGACGAAGTGATTGAGCTGGACAAAAAAAATCGCGCGACAATCACGGAAATGGAAGCATTGAGAGCTCAACGGACAAAACTGTCCAAGCAGATCGGTGCCCTGATGGGGCAAGGCAAAAAAGATGAAGCCGAACAAATCAAAGCACAAAGTACCGAAATCGGTGAAAAAATTACAGCCCTGGAAACCGAACAGGAAATGCTGCAAGCCGAGATCCGCCAGCGTATGATGATAATCCCGAATATCATTGACGATTCGGTGCCGGTGGGACGCGATGACTCGGAAAATGTGGAAAATGAACGATTCGGCGAACCGGTCGTGCCGGACTTTGAAGTGCCCTATCATATTGATATTATGGAATCCTTTGACGGGATTGACCTGGACAGCGCACGGCATGTGGCGGGAAACGGGTTTTACTATCTGATGGGGGATATTGCGCGGTTGCACTCGGCCGTTTTGGCCTATGCGCGGGACTTTATGATCGGACGGGGATTCACCTATTGCGTGCCGCCGTTTATGATTCGCTCGCAGGTGGTGGAAGGCGTGATGAGCTTCGCCGAAATGGACGCTATGATGTATAAAATTGAGGGTGAAGATTTGTTCCTGATCGGGACATCGGAGCACTCGATGATCGGGAAGTTTATTGACCAAATTATTCCGGAAGAAAAATTGCCCTATACTTTGACCAGCTATTCGCCGTGCTTCCGCAAAGAAAAAGGCGCGCACGGTTTGGAAGAACGGGGAGTCTATCGCATTCACCAGTTTGAAAAGCAAGAAATGATCGTGATCTGTAAGCCCGAGGACAGTATGGCCTGGTATCAGAAACTGTGGCAAAATACCGTGGACTTGTTCCGCAGTATGGATATCCCGGTGCGGACGCTGGAATGCTGCTCGGGGGACTTGGCGGACTTGAAAGTCAAATCGTGCGATGTGGAGGCTTGGTCGCCGCGGCAAAAGAAATACTTTGAAGTGGGGTCGTGCTCTACTTTGGGTGATGCCCAGGCGCGGCGTCTGAAAATCCGTGTGGCCGGCAAAGACGGCAAAAAATACTTTGCGCATACCTTGAATAATACGGTGGTGGCGCCGCCGCGGATGCTGATCGCGTTTTTGGAGAATAACCTGCAAGCGGACGGAAGTGTGCGAATTCCCAAGGTCTTGCAGCCCTATATGGGTGGGCAAAGTGTCCTGGTGCCTAAGAAAAAATAGGTGTGTCGAAACAAGCCTCGGCCGGTTGGTCGGGGCTTTTTTATAAGTTGCATTTGTGTCTGGTGGATTGCCGCGGGACAGACCTGTCTGTCCCGCGCAATGACAGAAGCATTCGTGTTTAATGGATTCTTCGGTCGCTCCCAATTCAACCTAAGCCTGGAACGGCGTGTGCAGGGGGGGGGCGAAAAAATGGGAGTGAAAAAAGTCAAAAAAGGATGAAGAAAATGCTTGACTTTTGAGGGGTGTTTTGCTATATTGTGCCACAAATCACAATTCAAAACTCAAAAAATAACAGAAAGGAACGAAAAATGAGTGAAGTTAAATCTTTGGAAGATTTAGAAAAACTGATTGACCGGGTCCATGTCGCACAGAATCGCTTTGCGACATTCTCGGAAGAAAAAGTTGACGCGATTTTTAAAGCGGCGGCAACGGCTGCCGATAAAATGCGGATTGACTTGGCCGAAATGGCCGTCGCCGAAACCGGTATGGGCGTGATTGAAGATAAAATTATCAAAAATCACTTCGCTTCCGAATACATCTATAACAAGCACAAAAACAAAAAAACCTGCGGAATTATCAGTCGTGATAAAATTAACGGCACAAAAATCGTGGCCTCGCCTTTGGGCGTGATCGCGGGCGTTGTGCCGACAACGAATCCGACCTCTACGGCGATTTTTAAATCATTAATCTGTCTGAAAACCCGCAACGGCATTATCTTTTCACCGCACCCGCGCGCCAAAAAATCCACGATCGCTGCGGCGAAAGTGGTGCTGGATGCGGCCGTGAAAGCCGGCGCGCCGAAAGATATTATTGCTTGGGTTGATGAACCGTCTTTGGAACTGACACAAGCGTTGATGACTCACCCGAAAATCCAAGCGATTTTGGCAACCGGTGGCCCGGGTATGGTTAAGGCGGCCTATTCATCAGGCAAGCCCGCGTTGGGCGTGGGGTCGGGTAATACGCCGGCCGTGATTGATGAAACAGCGGATATTATTCGCGCGGTGTCCTCAATCCTGATGTCCAAGACCTTTGATAACGGTATGATTTGTGCCTCGGAACAATCGGTAATTGTGGTCAAAGATGTTTATGAAGATGTGAAAAAAGAGTTCGTCTATCGCGGGGCGTATCTGATGAACAAAGCCGAAATGGATAAGTTGGGCAAAATTATCCTGACCGACAAAGGAACCGTGAATGCGGCGATCGTCGGACAACCGGCACACAAAATCGCGGAATTGGCGGGCTTTCAGGTGCCGGAAAATGCCAAAATCCTGTTGGCGGAACAAACCTCGTATGATGTGAAAAACCCGTTTGCGCACGAAAAATTGTCGCCGATCTTGGCGATGTATAAAGCCGATAATTTTGAACAAGCGGCCGAGATGGCACACGCGTTGATCGCACTGGGCGGATTGGGGCATACCTCGGTCCTGTATACCGATGAACGCAAACAAGAACGGATTGATGCCTATGCAACGATGATGCCGACCGGCCGTATCCTGATCAACAGCCCGGCCTCGCAAGGCGGAATCGGCGATCTGTATAACTTCCGCTTGGAACCGTCGTTGACCCTGGGTTGCGGCTCGTGGGGCGGAAACTCGGTCAGCGAAAATGTCGGCGTGAAACATTTGCTAAACTATAAAACTGTTGCAGAAAGGAGAGAAAATATGTTGTGGTTTAAAGTGCCGCCCAAGATCTATTTCAAACGGGGAGCGACCGAATTGGCTTTGCGCGAATTTGAAGGTAAAAAACGCGCGTTCATTATTACAGACCGATTCTTGTTTGATTCGGGTGCGGTGCGGACAATCACGGATACCTTGGAAGCCATTGATGTGGATTACCAGATCTTCTTTGATGTCAAGCCTGATCCGACTTTGTCCACGGTGGAACAAGCCTTGGCCATGGTGCGGCCGTATGAACCGGATTTGATTATTGCCCTGGGTGGCGGATCGCCGATGGATGTGGGCAAGATTATCTGGCTGATGTATGAACACCCGGAAACCAACTTTGAAGACATTTCTATGCGGTTTATGGATATTCGTAAGCGGATTTGCTCTATTCCGGAATTGGGTCAAAAAGCCAAATTGGTCTGTATCCCGACAACCTCAGGGACGGGCTCGGAAGTGACGCCGTTCTCTATTATCACGGACGATGCAACCCATGTTAAGTATGCGTTGGCGGATTACGCTTTGACACCGTCTATGGCGATTATTGATGCGAACTTTGTGGACGGTATGCCCAAAGGGCTGACCTCGGCCGGTGGGATTGACGCGATGGTGCATGCGCTGGAAGCCTATGTCTCGGTGATGGCAACGAACTATACGAATTCGTTGGCGTTGGAGGCAATTAAACAAATCTTCCGCTATTTGCCGGCGTCGTATGCCGAAGGATCCGGCAATCCCAAAGCCCGTGAAAAAATGCATAACGCGGCGACCATCGCCGGTATGGCGTTTGCCAATGCATTCTTGGGGCTGTGCCACTCTATGGCGCACAAGTTGGGCGCAATGTATAACATTCCGCATGGGATTGCGAATGCCTTGCTGATCTGTCAGGTGATTCGCTATAACGCGACGGATTGCCCGAAGAAACAGGCGATCTTCCCGCAATATCGCGCTCCGGAAGCCAAAAAACGCTATGGGCAGATTGCGCATGTGCTGTATCTGGCGGATGAAAATGTGTCCGATGACGAAAAAGTGAACCGCTTGATCAAAGCGGTGGCGGACCTGAAAGAAAAAATCGGTATCCCCAAATCCATCCGGGAATGGGGTGTTGATGAAAAAACCTTTATGGACAACTTGGATAAACTGTCGCGCTTGGCCTTTGACGACCAATGCACGGGAGCCAATCCGGTGTATCCGTTGATCAGCGATATCAAACAACTCTATCTGGACGCGTTTGAAGGCAAATACTAGGATATGCAACGGCTGTCTAACAAAATCATCAACCGGCTGACGCTATACCATTGTGTGTTGAGGCATACTTTGACAGACAAAGCGTTTGTCGCCAGTCAAGAGTTGGCCGGTTTGCTGCGGTTAGATGACTCGCAAGTCAGAAAGGACATCGCCCTGTGCGGTGTCCTTGGCCGTCAAAAGCACGGCTATCCGGTGTCTGACCTGAAACAAGCGATTGAAAAAACACTGGGCTTTGCCGAACGCAAAGGTGTGTTCGTGATCGGGGCGGGGAATTTGGGATCGGCCCTGATAAACTATGCGGACTTTCGCGACTATGGCATTGATATTACAGCGCTGTTTGATAACGATCCGCTTAAAATCGGGCAGATTATGAATGGCACACCGGTGTATGCTTTGACGGAATTGGCCGACCAAATGCGCCGGCAAAATATTAAAAATATCATCTTGGCCGTGCCGCCGAAAGCCGCTCAGTCCGTGGTGGATGAGGCTGTGCAGGGCGGGGCGCGGTTTATTTGGAACTTTACGCCGTGCGTGGTGCGTGTGCCCGATACGGTGGTGGTCTGCTATGAAAATATCGTCAGCGGCTTTTTGCAAATGCAAAACGGTTGAGCGTTCTTTTTTCGGCACACCGAAAATAAGCATTGATTTTTGATTGATTTTTCGCTATACTGCCCCGTAAAGGAAAGCAGTATGAAAGTCATTACATTCGGGTGCAGGTTAAATACTTTTGAAACGGCCGTCATGAAACAGTTGGCGGGTGAAGCGCTGGACGATGTGATCGTAATTCACACCTGCGCCGTGACGGGAGAAGCCGAACGCCAATGTCGGCAGGCTGTGCGCCAAACCGCACGCGAAAATCCGGGCAAAAAAATTATCGTGGCCGGGTGTGCCGCGCAACTGCACCCTGAGGTTTTTTCCGCGATGCCTGAGGTGTATCGGGTGCTGGGCAACCATGAGAAACTGACACGCGAATGGCTGCTGGGGGAGCAGGCTGTGGCCGTAGGTGATTTAAGCGAACCGCCGGCGGAAATACCGCTGTTGAATGCTTTTGAGGGGCGGGATCGCGCGTTCCTGCAAATTCAGCAGGGGTGCGATCATGCCTGCACTTTCTGTATTGTGCATACCCTGCGCGGAAAAAATACCGGTATGAAACCCGAGCGGGTGATTGAACAAGCCCGTCGATTCGTAGCGCAAGGTTTGAACGAGATTGTGCTGACGGGGGTTGATGTGGCCTCGTATCCGTATGGGTTGTGGGACTTGACACGGCGGCTGCTGACGGAAGTTGAGGGCCTGAGGCGGTTGCGGTTCGGGTCGCTGGATCCGGCGGGGGTCGGGGACGAATTGTTTGACCTGATGGCAAAGTATAAAACGCTGATGCCCTCGGTGCACTTGTCGGTGCAGGCGGGCGATAACCTGATCCTGAAACGCATGGGGCGGCGGCATACCTATGAAGATGTGGTTGAAATTTCACGCAAACTGCGGGCAGTCAATCCTTTGGCGACGCTGGGGGCGGACTTGATCGCGGGATTCCCGACGGAAACGGAAGCGCAGTTCGGGCGGACGCTGAACCTGATCACAGAAGCGCAAATCACGCATACGCATGTATTTCCTTATTCGGCGCGCGAGGGAACACCGGCCGCCAAAATGCCGCAGGTCTTGAAAGCCGAGCGGGTTGCGCGGGCAGCCGGGGCACGGGAGCTGGGCGCGCAAATGCAGCAGCAGTGGTTGAACAAAATGGTGGGGCAAAAGGTCTCGGTCCTGGTGGAACACAGCGGTGTGGGCTATACGGAGAATTATTTGCCGGTGCGGGTGGCCGATCCGCAGGCGGCCGGATCGCTGATGACCGGTGTTATTCGGGGGGTGCAAGGACATGAATTGGTTTTCTAAATTAAAACAAGGGTTGGCCAAAACGGCGGCGTTATTTTCGTTCGGACACGCGGATGAAGCGGGGCTGGAAGAACTGGAAGAGGCTTTGATCCGAGCCGATGCGGGGTGGGCCTGTGCGCGTGAAATTACAGATGCCGTTCGGGCCGAAAAACCGGCGGACGGCGCAGCGCTGTATGCGACGGTAAAGGCGCTTTTGGTGGCTAAAATCAAGCCCTATGCGCGGGAATTGAAGGTGAATCACACACGCCGGCCGGCCGTGATCCTGATGATCGGCGTGAACGGAGCCGGTAAGACCACAACAATCGGAAAATTGGCGCAATCCATGCAGGCGCAGGGCTTGAAAGTTGCGATGGTGGCGGGGGATACTTTCCGGGCCGGGGCGACCGAACAACTGGCGCGGTGGGGTGAACGGCTGAACTGTCGGGTCTATCGCGCGGGAACGGGAGCCGATGCGGCGGGGCTGGTCTTTGACGCGATGAAACAAAGCCGGGAAGCGGGCGATGATGTGCTGTTTGTGGACACGGCCGGACGGCTGCAAAATCGGACGGACCTGATGGACGAGCTGAAAAAAATCAAGCGTGTGATTCAAAAACAAGACCCGAGTGCGCCGCATGAGGTTATCTTGGTCTTGGACGCGACGGGCGGGCAAAATGCCCTGCAACAGGTCAAGGTTTTTCAAGAAGCTGTGGGCTTGACGGGCTTGATTATGACGAAATTGGACGGGACGGCCAAGGGGGGGATTTTAATCCCGCTGGGGGAACAATACCACTTGCCGATTTATGCGCTGGGGGTGGGGGAACAGGCCGATGATCTGCGCCCCTTTACCGCCGAAGAATATGTAGAGTCGTTGCTGGGAGAACGGGTATGAAAGAAATTATCAAAAATATCATCGCCAAAATGAGCCGTATGTCAGTGTTTGACTGGAAAGTCCTGATCCTGTTGATGCTCGGAATGGTTATGAAATCTATGGCCGTGGGGCTGTGGGATATCGGTGCGGCATCGGCATTGTTGCATAACGGGCGGTTGTTTACACTGGGCGTGGATATGATGGGCGTGGCCGTGCTGATGTCGGCGGTTGGGTGCTTTATCTGGCGGCTGGACCGAAGTAAAGGGCGCGGGGCCTTGAAATGGATAACGCTGTGTTGTGCGCTGGCAATGGGTAGCGTGTTTGCATGGGAAACAACAGACGAAAAAGTCTGGATTGATATGATCTTTATCCTGAAATACGGGTTTTGGTTTGTCCTGACGATCGCGTTTTGGGGAATTAGTCGGCGATTCATTCGTGAACGGTTGAAGTCGCTGCGGTTCCTGACGCTGTTTTGTTGGGAATTGGCGGGGATGAGCCTGGCGGGATTGATGACAATCGGGGCAAATCTGGACGCAATAGAGTGCTTGGTCGCGGCGGTGGCGTGTATGTTGCTGCTGTTAGTGGTGAGTGTGATTTTGGCCCTGTTGCTGCCGTTGCCGATTGAAATGTTTGTGCGCCGTGAACCCGGAATCCAAGATGTGTTTGAAAAGCCCTTGGTGTGGGGGATTTTGTCGCTGGCATGCTGGGGGACTTTGGCCAAAGCACTGGGCGAAGTGATTTTGTATTTCAAACTGGCCGAGACGGGGATTTCGCCCGAGACAGTGCTGGGCCTGGTGTGGATTCTGTTCGGCGGGTTGGGCCTGATGATGATTGCGGTGCTGTATCGGACACGGTATATCTATACAACCTTGGCCGGTATGTTGGTGTTTGGGCTAAGCATCATTATGACCGGTGTGTTGGATCTGGGACGGCATAGCGGGCCCATCGCCAGCAGCTATTTAATCATTTTAATCGGGACGCATTTTTATCTGAACGGATACTTGCGAATCTTGCCGCGAATCTTGTCGGGCGGGGTTGGGCCGAGACTGAAAAAGAAAATTATGACTTTGGCGACGCCGTTGGGGTTCGTGATGTGCGGAATTGTGTGCTTGAACTTGAAGCCGGTGTGGTTTCCGTATGTGCTGATCCTGACGGGGATGGTGATTATCGGTATGACCCTGCGCACCGCGATGGTCTATGCCCAGATCTTGATGCGTATGTTTGAAATGCGCGTGTGGCGCGGCGGGCCACTGATGATTTCGTATAACAGATTGTTGGGGTATTTGAAACGATTGCTGACGAATGAAAACGCCGATGACGCCATCTATGCCTTGCAGACTTTGGAGGCCGCCAATCACCCCGCGTTTGAACCGAGCCTGGTGCAGGCGGTATCGCATAAAAAGCCGGCAGTGCGGTTGTTTGCGGTGCGGAAAATGAGAGGCCTGAAACGGTTTGGGGCGTATCATGCTCTGTTTAAGCGGGCATTTGATCGCGAAAAAGAGAATGCGGTGCGGTATGCCTTGTTGACGAACCTGATCCTGACGGACGGGCGGCCGAATAAATATGCGCAATATCTGTATCACCGGAACTTGGCGGCGGGGGCTGTGACGGGCTTTTTAAAGCTTGGAGGTGATTTGGCGTTGCAGGCAATGGCGCCGCTTCAAAAATTGGCCTACTCAAAAAATGTGAAAGAAGTGCTGGCGGCGTTGGACCTGATGGCAGAATACCCGAATCGTGCCTTTGTGCGGTGGGTGGGAAAATTGTTGAAACACCCGAATATCACCGTGGTGCAGCAGGCTTTGTTAACCGCGGGACGATTGAAAGCATCGGAATTGTTGCCGGTGGTGTTTCGAGCCTTGGACGACCCGGAACTGGCGGAATATGCCTTGACGGCGTTGGCAAGCTATGGGCAGACGGCTTTGCCGCCGATTGAACGGATGCTGATGAAAGAGCAAACACCGGCGGGACGGCGCAAGACCCTGATCCTGTTTTTGGGCAGTCGCGCCAGCAGTGAGGGCAAATTGATTTTAATCCGTGCGCTGGGGATTGAGAATCAAAAGCTGAAAAAAACGATCGTGCAAAATATCCTGGATTCGGGAATTATCTGGTTGTGCGCCGATGTGAAAAATACGCTTAAAAAAGGATTAAAGGACGATATTGATCGGGTGTCGTGGTTGCTGCATTTGCGGGAAAAGTTGGGCAGTGCGCCAACCCACGAGTCGGAAGAAGCGTTCGGCTTTTTCCTGCGGGCATTGGAAGAAGATATTACCGATACGCGTGAGTTGATTTTGTATCAGATGCTGTTGCTGAACAACAGTCCGATGTTCGCGCATGCGGTCAGGTTGTTGCTGGGAGAATCGTATGACCTGTTCTTGCCGGCGTTGGGGGTGGTGCAGGATATGATTCCGCATCGGTTGTATCAAAAATTAAAGCCGGTGTTGGTGCTGCCGTTATCGCAAAAAAAGAAAGAGCCGTTGTTGGGTGTGACGGTGGAAGAAGCCGTCAAAACGCTGGGTGATGTGATTGTCAATCCGCCGTATGCCTTGAACCACTGGATTCGCGCGACGGCGCTGTATGCGTTGCGTCGGTTGGGGGACGGGGGCGGCGTTTCGATTGCGGAGAAGGCTTTGGCCGATGAAAACCCCGTTGTTCTGGAAGCGGCTGTGTGGGCTTTGGTGCGGTTAGAAGACGATCGGGAAAAACTGCACCGGCAATTGCTGGCTCTGCCGACCAGTCAGCTGGCACGGATATCGCTTGATGAAATTTTGGAAAGTTAAAGGAGAAAATAACAATGATTACTTTTGAAAAAGTGTTGGTCCTGAAAAATATTCCGTTCTTTGCCGAGGCGTCGGAGTTGGCTTTGTCGGACCTGATATCCGTGTGTGAGGAGCATACCGTTAAAGCCGGCGATGTAATCGTGGAGCGCGGAACGGAAAATAAATACCTGTTCCTGATTCTGTCGGGGGCAGTGCATGTGACGGATAAAGAAGAAAACCTGATCGCGGAATATAACTCGCGGCAGGTGTTCGGTGATACGACGGTCATGAGCCCGGCGGTGTTGCCCTATCGGGTGGTGGCGCAAACGCAGACGACTTTTCTGCGCGTCAGCGGTGATCAACTGTATCGGATGATGGCGCTGCATCCGACACTGGCAAAAGGCTTTATCGGAGAGCTGTCGCGTCGCTTGCGCCAAGAACAAGCAAAAAAGATGTAAAAAAGGTTTGCTTTTTCCGAAAAACCCGTTTATATTAGAATTGAATTCAAAAAGGAGAAACTGAAAATGGTTCAGAAAAAATCTAAGAAATCGCTTGTTAAAGAAGCTGCCGTGCGGGCTGTGTCCGTTCGGAACGAGGGGCCGGCACCGGCTAAACCGAATGATAAAGAACCGCGCAAGGTTTATTATCAGGTGGTGTCATTCATCTTGTTCCTGGTGGCGTTGGGAATCTGGTTTGCCGTGGGATATGCGTTTATGACCCTGGCGGTGCAAGAAAACTTCTGCTCGATTCGTTATCAGGCGGAAACGCCTTTGTCGGGCGATGTGGTGGCCGTGGTGGACGGTGAGCCGATCTATATGTCCGAAATCAAAGAATACGCCGAGGGAATCCCGCAATTGGCGGAACTGCCGTTTGAAGCGATATATCCGCAATTGCTGGACACCGTTGTCAATGCCCGTGTGTTAAAGGCTGCGGCGGTGAAAGCCGGTACAACCAAACTGCCGCGGGTGCAACGGGCGGTGGCTTTGGCCTATGATCAAATCGTGGCGCAGGCCTATATGGACGGCAGGTTGAAAGAACTGGCTTCGGACGACCGGCTGCATGAACTGTATAACGCGGAATTGGCGGCGTTTAAGCCCGAAAAAGAAATCCGCGCCAAGCACATCCTGGTCAAGACGGAACAAGAAGCCAAAGACTTGATTATCCAACTGAAAGCCGGGGGCGATTTTGCGACCTTGGCGGAAAAACATTCGCTGGATAAATCCAGCCGGGACGGCGATCTGGGCTATTTCACCAAAGATATGATGATTCCGGAATTCGGTAATGTCGTCTTTAAAATGAAAAAAGGCCAACTGTCAGAACCGATCCAAACGCCGTTCGGGTGGCATGTGGTGATGGTGTCTGATGTGCGGCAATCCAAAGCACCGGCCTTTGATGAAGTCAAGAATGACTTGCGTCAGATGCTGATGGAACAGGATATATCGCGCGTGATGGATGCGGAACGCCAAAATATGAAGGTTAAAATTAAAAAGCCGAAAATTTAAGCGTTGAAAAATAAAAACGGGGCGGGGGCGCAGGTCCTCGCCTTGTTGCATCGGAAAAGTTTTTCTTGACACGGCAGAAAAAAAAGTGTATAATGCACCCGTTTGGGCAAAAAGGCTGAAAAAAAATTGGCTGCCTTCCGCCCGTTTGATTTAACAACTTTTGAAAAGGAAAAGAAAATGCCAAAAGTAAAAACAAAGAGCGCTGTGAAAAAGCGTTTCAAATTGACTGCAACAGGTAAAGTAAAAGGCGGTTATATCGCCAAACGGCACCTTTTGATGAATAAACCGAAAAAGATGAAGCGGAACTCTCGCGGTAGCCATGTGCTGGGCGCGACGGTGGCTCGTATCATTAAAAAGTTTATGCACTAAGGAGGTTTCAAAATGGCAAGAGTTAAACGCGGCACGATCGTTCGTGCAAAACACAACAAGATCTTGAAATTGGCCAAAGGCTATCGCGGCCGGAATTCAAAGGTCTTTACCGTTGCGAAAGAAAAAGTTGAAAAAGGTCTGAAATACGCCTATCGCGATCGTCGTAAGAAAAAAACCGAAATCCGTCAGCTGTGGATTGTCCGCATCAATGCGGCTGTGCGCGCAAACGGTATGGTCTATTCCAAATTTATGAACGGTCTGGCGAAAGCCGGTATTGCCCTGGATCGTAAGGTCTTGGCAGATATCGCATTGAATGACGCAAAAGCCTTTGCGGATTTGGTTGCCAAAGCAAAAGCTGCTTTGTAATTGAAACCGAAAGTGAAAGATACCCCGGTCTTGGTCGGGGTATTTTTTTGCAAAAAAACCTTGCGCGCGCGAGAAAAGTTTGCTAGTATATTCTATATAACAAAAGGAGAAAAATATGTCAAAAGCAAATGTAATCGCGGGGGGCTTGGTGGCCGTGGGGTTGGCCTTGGGCGGATTCTTTCCGGGATATTACTATTATAAAACGACGATGGATCTGCGCACGGTCAAGGTTAAAGGCTTGGCCGAACGCGATGTCAAAGCGGACTTGGCCGTGTGGAATATCCGCTTTCAGGCCGCCGATAATGACTTGACCGTGGCCAAAAACAGCATTGAACGGCAGCAAAAAACCATTACGCAATTCTTGGAACGACACCAGATCCCGCTTGACGCAATTATCGTGCAGGGCTTGAATATGCAGGACGCCTATGCCGACTCGTATCGGGATAAGGCGACCATTGCGTCGCGCTATACCATGACGCAGACCTTGACGGTTCGGACGGGGAATGTGGATTTGGTGAATGCCTTGATGCCGGATATCGGGAACCTGGTGTCGCAAGGGGTGAGCTTTACCTCGTATGGCAACGGGGTGTCGTATGTCTTTACGGGTCTGAACGCGATTAAGCCGGCGATGCTGAAACAAGCGACGAAAAATGCGCGGCAGGCGGCCGATGAATTCGCGGCGAACTCGCAATCCAAGGTCGGGAAAATTAAATCCGCAAATCAGGGCGTGTTCTCTATTTTGGGGCGCGAAGATGTCCCGGATCAGTCGGAAAGCACTCAAATCAACAAGCGTGTGCGAGTGGTTTCGACTGTGGAATATTATTTGGACTAAAAAGGTATTCGAGATTATGGATTGTCATGGGGCGGACTGAACAGGTCAATTCCACCTAAGCCTTGACCGGCGTGTGCAGTGTAATGACATATTGCATTCATGTTTAGCGGATTCTTCGGTCGCTGCGCTCCCTTCGGACTGACGCCGAGGGGGGGGATTTTTGGTTGCAATTGAAAAAAAGATGTGCTAGATTACTCCGTCGGAAATATAAAGGAGATTCTATGAGCATTTTGGAATATATCAATTCACCAAAAGATTTGAAACCCCTGAACATCGCTCAGTTGACAGAACTGGCCGGTGAAGTGCGGACGGCAATCTTGAATAAAGTCAGTCATACCGGCGGCCATGTGGGGCCGAACCTGGGAATCGTGGAGGCAACCGTGGCGTTGCACTATGTCTTCGATTCGCCTACGGATAAAATCGTGTTTGATGTCTCGCACCAATGCTATGCCCACAAAATCCTGACCGGACGCAAAGAGGCCTTCCTGGACGAGCGACAAATGAAAAAATACTCGGGCTATACGAATCCGGCGGAAAGTGAACACGACTTCTTTCAGGTGGGGCATACCTCCACATCGGTGAGCTTGGCTTGCGGACTGGCGAAAGCACGTGATATTCGCGGCGAAAATGGTAATGTAATTGCCGTTATCGGTGACGGATCATTGAGCGGCGGTGAGGCCTTGGAAGGCTTGAATAATGCGGCGGTGATCAGTCGGAATATGATTATTGTGGTTAATGATAACGAAATGTCTATCGCCGAAAACCATGGCGGGCTGTATCAGGCTTTGCGGACTTTGCGTGCGACGAACGGGACGGCGGCGAATAACTGGTTCAAAGCAATGGGATTTGACTATCGTTATGTGGAAAACGGCAATAATGTGGCGGATCTGGTGGCAGCCTTTCAAGCAGTCAAAGATACCGATCGACCGGTCGTGGTTCATATTCATACCCAAAAAGGAAAAGGCTATCGCTTTGCTGAGGAAAATAAAGAATTTTGGCACCATTATACGCGGGCGTTTAATCTGGATACCGGTAAGCCCGATATTGACTTTGGGGGCGGTCCGACATTTGCGTCGATGACGGCGGAATACCTGATGGAACGAGTCAAGAAAGATCCGCGAATTGTGGTGGTTAATGCGGGCACGCCGGGCGCGGTGGGCTTTGGACCGAATGAGCGTGCGCAAATGGGCGAGAACTTTGTTGATGTGGGAATTGCCGAAGAACACGCTGTGGCGATGACCTCGGCCTTGGCCAAAGGCGGGTGCAAGCCGGTGTATCTGTGTTTAAGCACCTTTATCCAACGCACCTATGATCAGTTGTCTCAGGACCTGGCTATTAATAATAATCCCGCGGTGATCGTGGTGTTCTATGGATCCATTACGGCGATAAACGATGTGACGCATATGGGACTGTTTGATATTCCAATGATTGCAAATATCCCGAATATCACTTACCTGACCCCCTCGGGCGTGGATGAATATCGGGCTATGTTGGATTGGGGGATTGACCAAAACAAAGGACCGGTGGTGATTCGCGTACCGATGGACTGGGCTGCTCAGCCGGTGCCCTTGTCGGCAAACTATGGAATACCGAAATATGAAATCCTGAGCGATGGGTCGGAAGTGGCGATTCTGGGCGTGGGGACTTTCCTGAGCTTGGCACGCGATGTGAAAATGTTCCTGCAAGATTATGGAATTAGAGCGACCCTGATTAACCCGCGCATGGTCAGCGCGACGGATACGAAAACGCTGGACAGCCTGAAAGCCAATCACCGATTGGTGTTGACGCTGGAAGACGGAGCGCTGGATGGCGGTTTTGGCGAGAAAATCGCGCGCTATTACGGTATGGACGATATGCATGTGATGTGCCGCGGAGCGAGAAAAGAATTCACAGATCGTATCTGTGCTTCGGATCTGCGAAAACGCTATCGCTTGGAACCGATGACAATTGCAAAAGATGTCGTGAAGGCCTTGAAAAAATGAGGATACTTTGAGTGAGACCGGGTGGTTTCGCGTGGGGTAATTCTGTGGGGCGGGCAGGCCGGACAACCCGAAAATCACAAAACACCTGCTATGGAAAGACACTTTTTAGTTGGTCGGGGCGACATGATTTGAACATGCGACATCTTGCTCCCAAAGCAAGCACTCTACCAGGCTGAGCTACGCCCCGAATGGCTCTTTTATAGCCTATTTTTTCGCAAAAATCAAGTTGAAAATGATAAAAATACAAATGATTTTAGAAGAAGAAATTGGCTGCCTGGGGAGAAAATTAAAAAAATAATGATTTGAGGCTTGCTTTTTCAGAAAAAATGGAGTATAAATTTGGCGAACGGAATGTAGCGCAGCCTGGTAGCGCACTTGTCTGGGGGGCAAGGGGCCGCGGGTTCAAATCCCGCCATTCCGACCACTAAACACAAGTCGTCTGAAAAGGCGGCTTTTTCTTTTGTTTCCAAGCATTTGTAAGAGTTCGAATGTTGAAAGGCAAAAAACAGCCATTTTTGCAAATTTACGAACTCTTGAAGCAAATTTTCCTTTAAAATCAATGTAGGCAGTCTGGAAGCCTAACATTGCTATCCCAGAAAATAGTCATTTAAAATATGTTGCTTTAATTGTGAATTTATGGTAAGATGTGCGTAGAAAATGAATTTAATTTAGGAGGATTTATGGAAACCTTAGTTGAAATTGCAAAACGTTTGGGAATTAAACCAAATCCAATGATAACGGAAACTGAATATTTAAGAATAAAAAGTTTGATGAGCTACGAGTTAACAGGTAAAGAAGATCAGGATATTGAGCTCGATACGAAGATGTATGATTTCCACAAGCAAACTCCAAACGGAACTGCACAAAAATTTAACAAAGAGCTTCTAAATCAAAATATTAAACATTTTAAAGAACATTTTCTAACTGGAATAAAGAGTGCTAAGCAATCCGATGGTGATTTTTGGTATCATTCTGCAGGCGATTCTGAGGCAAAGGAACGCTTTGTTGCCGATATAAAACTGGATGATCCAAGTATGCCCGAAATATTTAAAAAATTAGATGAATTTATTTTAAGATATAAGGGCGCATATAAAATTGTACTTGATGGTAATCGAACAGATACGTTAAACCTTTATATGCCGGAATCCATTACAGCCAAAATTGCACGTGAATTCTATGAAATTGTGAGACCAGTGTTACAGACGAAAAATCATACCTGTTTAGATGGTTTTCCTATTACACAAAACGGGCAAGAGATTCAAGGGGTAAAATTTGGTCCAGAGCCAATGTCGGAAGTATCACGCATTGGTGATTTTCTTCCAATGAAAGAGCGCCTTAAATCTGTTTTACCAGATTTTATGATTAAAGAAATTTCCAGACAATATTGTGCAAAAAAATCTCTTGGGGAAATTGCCACCAAGGTTCAATTGGCTAATTTATTATATTATTTGGTTGGGAAAGAGGGCCAAAATCCTATCCAATTAGGTAATCAATTAGGAGATCCTAAAAAGAAATATACAAAAAAATCTATTGAAATTACCCCTCAAAACGCAAAAATATATAGCGTTTTTCATAAATTGTTTGGTAAAGGAAACTTTTAAAACAATAATTATCATAAGCTCGTGAATTGCGCATTCATTCCGACCAAAAGAAAAGCAGGGCAGTTTATCTGCCCTGCTTTTGTATTGATAGTGAAATGTTGATTTGAACCCGCGGGGGGAGCGGGTTTCGAATTCTTCGTATATACACGGTAAAAATGAAAACAGAAAAATAAAATTGACATTTCTTTTAAAATTAAACGCTTGTGGATAGACGGTATCCTGAAAAACTGCGCAAAATTTTACGAGCTGTAACCTGAATTAGTCCCGGGTGGGGGATTGAAGCCGAGCAAGGATAGCGGGTTTCAGGAATGCTTGGCGGGTGGCATGGTAATCACAAGTGCGCACAAACGCATTCAGGCCTTTGACCTGGTCGCAAAGGGCTTGACGGGCGTCTGTGATTTGAGCCATTGTGCGCGTGTCCCGGTTGCGACGGGCAATTGTCATTTGCTTTGTCAATAGTCGTCTTTTTTCTTTAATCTCAGCCATATGAGGGTTTGTGAGGCGATAGCAGGCCTCTCGGCGTTTTTGGGTCAATTCTTGACGCTGACGCGTGATGGCCGCAATCGTTTCGGTATCGCTGGCTTGACGGGCCCGGGCCATGGCGCGAGTCAGGCGGCTGCGTTGGCGTTTGATGTCTTGAAGGGTGCGCAGAGCATGCAAGCGGTCGGCCATTTCCTGACGCTTGTCCGGGGTTGTCAGTCTGGTTGGATCGTTCCGGATTAAATCATCATATTGCGGTAGTGGCCGAGACGGGCGCAAATTGTGCGCGGGCTTGGCAAACGGGCGCAATTTGGATAGACCTGTTAATGCGATGGCACCGGCAAAACCGATCAGAAAACCTTTGCCAAAATCATTGTCGTTTGGTTGATTTTCGGGAGTGGAATTGGAGGCCTGTGTGGTCGGAGCGGGGGTCAATTCTTCCAACAGGGCTTGCAATTCTTCAACCTCTTGAGTGGCGGATTTCGAGATCGTTTCAGCCGGTTGTGACTTAGGTGATTTCGGTTCCGGTGCTGCCTGCACAAGAGGCTGGGGGGCCGGTGTTTCCGGTTGAGGTTCGGGCGCCGTGACAGGGGTGTCTTGAACCACGGGGGTGTCATTGGTAATGGTCGGTTGAACCGTTGCCGGTATGTCGGTCACAGATGGATTATTGGTGGCGGAAGGGGCAACCTCTTGTTCTAACAGGCGGATCAGCTCGTCAATTTCTTTGGTGGAGGCAGAAGTGGCCATGGCGTCCTTGGGGATATCAAATGAAATATCAGCTGTTGTCGGTGTGTTCGTAGCGGATTGGGATAATTCCGACAGAGGGGTGTTTGTCGGGGTTAAATCCGGCTGTGGTTGCGGGGCAGGGGGTGGTGTAATGGCAGGTTGTTGGGGAACAGGAGACTTGGCGGGCTTGGCCAAAAAGGCATACGGCCCTAGCAACAATTCCAGATCCTCGGGGGTCTCGGGCGTGTGCAAAGGCGAATTGTCGGGCAGTTTCAGTGTATCGGGATACTTGGTTTTCGTGATTTTGCCGGTCTGGTGATCCCACTTTTCGGCATACATCAAAGTGGCTTGTTGCTTTAATTCGGCACGGGAGGGCTCGGGCGCCGGAATATAAAAGGTCATACCGTTAATGTCCAGAGTCTCGGCGCCCCGGGTATGGGTTTGTTCCCCCCGAGCACCAAAGGCGAACGAGGACAACACCAAAAAAGCTGTTAAAACTTTATTCCGAATAAAACGACAAAACATAGGTAAATCCTTTGAATAAATTGATGAGGGTGATTATAGCACAGAGAGCTGATTTTGTCAAGTTTTTAGATGAACTGCCCCGCGCCCGCCCCAAATAATTGCAATTTTGAGTTGATTTTTTATTGACAGGGAGCGGGGGGTGTGGTAAGCTGCTACCTTAACAAGGGGGGGGTAAAATGATAGAATTTTATGTTTCAGCCGATGCTGAAAAACAAAAATTGATGGATGTGTTTTGTGTGGAACCGGTGGGCGTTTCGCTGGCATATCGGGCCAAGCAATATCATTTTCCTTTGGAGTTGGCCGAAAAAATGTATGCGCAACCCCGAACCCAATGGGACGCCGAGTTGGAAGGCTTGTTAGAAACGGTTTATGTCCGGCACAACTCGGAAATGCAAGAAGCCTTGTCATTTTTTCAAGCGTTTTGGCACAAAAACGGAGTGAAATACCTGCCTCAATTAGAGATGTTTTTCGGGAGTAAATGGCCGACTTATCGGGCTTTATTGGCTTACTATCTGGATGTTATTTCTAATTGGAAAGAGTGTAATATTGTTATCAATTATGCGCTGTATCAAAAAGAAAATGTTTTATTTCATGTATATAGTGTTCTTTTTGAAATGGTCTTATCACAGGTGTTTATCAAAATCAGAGGGTTGAAAAACAGGCAGGAAGCGAGTGATAATCAGGTGTGGGGGTGCTCGGAATTGGCTGCGTGTGTGATTTTGAATAAACTTTATCCCGAGTTCAAAAATGCCACCAAAACCGGGTATCCGCAATTAGATGAAAAAGTACCTTTATTTTTTGATTTTATTAAAAAACACAACCAGATAGATTCATTTTTGAACGAGGTTTTGGTAGCCGAGGTTGTGAATAACATCGGGTAGAAAAATTACAATTATATCACTTGTTTCTATTGACAGGAGGCGGGGGGTGTGGTAAGGTAAGGAGTATTCAATAACAGGCAAAAGGTTTGAAAATGGAGCAGGAAATAATACGATTAGAACGGGCGGAAGAACACCGCGCGGTGGAAAACCTGGTGCGGGAGGCGTTTTGGAATGTCTATCGGCCGGGGTGCTTGGAACACTATGTGATCCATAAGCTGCGCCATGATCCGGCCTTTGTGCCTGAACTGGATTTCGTGATGGAGCGCGCGGGGCGCTTGATCGGGCAAAATATGTTTATGCAGGCCGAAATTAAAGCCGATGACGGGCGCATTATCCCGATTCTGGCTATGGGTCCAATCTGTATTACGCCGGCCTTAAAACGGCAGGGACTGGGGAAAAAATTGCTGGATTATTCCTTGGAGCAAGCAGCCCGGTTGGGCTATGGCGCCGTGTGCTTTGAAGGCAATATAGACTTTTACGGGCACAGCGGTTTTACCCGGGCATCGCGGTTCGGGTTGCGCTATGCGGGGTTGCCGGAAGGGGCCGATGCGTCATTCTTTTTGGCCAAGGAATTAAAACCCGGATACCTGAACGGCATAACGGGAGAATACGCGCCGCCTGCCGGCTATTTGGTTGACCCGGCCGAGGCTGATGTTTTTGACAAGCAATTTCCACCCAAAGAAAAGAAAAAATTACCGGGGCAGTTGTTTGACTAAGATGGAACGCGTGGCTTATTATACGGCGCCGGTGGGCATACTGGAAATCCGAACGAACGGGAAGGCTGTGATCGGGTTGAAGAAAGCTACAACTGTGGGGGTGGCTGATCCGGATGATGACTTGGTGTGTGCGGTGCGGCGGGAGTTAGATTCCTATTTTGCCGGTCAGTTGCGGACTTTTTCGGTGCCGGTGGCTTTGTCGGGGACCGCTTTTCAAGAGCAGGTCTGGCAAACGTTAAAAGAAATCCCGTGGGGCGCAACGGTCAGCTATCGCGATATTGCCGTGCGAATCGGGCGGCCCAAGGCTTGTCGGGCGGTGGGGCAGGCTGTGCATTGCAACCCGGTTTGTATTATCGTGCCGTGTCATCGGGTGATCGGCAGCAATGGTGCCTTGGTCGGGTATGCCGAGGGGTTGGATATGAAGCAGGCATTGCTGGCGGTGGAAAGCCCTTGACAACGGGGCAAGAGTTTGCTATACTGATGAGGCTGAAAAGGAAAGTCAAATGGAAACGCGTGTGGCTGTGATTGCGGTATTGGTGAAAAATCCGGATTCGGTGCAAAAGCTGAATGCGATTTTGCACGCCTATGCCGATGTGATTATCGGCCGTATGGGACTGCCCTATAAGGCAAAACAAGTGAATATCATGAGTATCGCCATTGACGCACCGCAACCTCAAATCGCCGCTTTGACGGGGAAGATCGGGGCTTTGCCGGATGTGTCGGTTAAAACGGCATACGCGGATATTTAGGATTCATTTTTAACTGACGGGAAAGCCGGGCTGACCCGAAAGGAGCAAAAACTATGTATAATAAAAACTCACCTCGGGCCGAGGCGTTTATTGATCATCAGGAAATTTTGGATACGCTGGCCTATGCCGACGCGAACAAGGGTAATCGGGATCTGATCACCGCCATTATGGAAAAAGCAAAATTGCGTAAAGGTTTGTCGCACCGGGAGGCGTCGGTGCTGCTGGCGTGCGAATTGCCGGATAAAAATCAGGAAATCTTTTGCCTGGCCGAGCAATTTAAGAAAGACTTTTACGGCAATCGGATTGTGCTGTTTGCGCCGCTTTATCTGTCAAACTATTGCGTGAACGGGTGCGTGTATTGCCCCTATCATTTGAAGAACAAACACATCGTGCGTAAAAAATTGACGCAGGCGGAAATCCGGGCGGAAGTGATTGCCCTGCAAGATATGGGGCATAAACGCTTGGCCATTGAAGCCGGTGAAGACCCGGTCAATAATCCGATTGAGTATATCCTGGATTGTATCAAAACAATTTACAGCGTTAAACATAAAAACGGAGCCATTCGGCGGGTCAATGTCAATATCGCCGCCACAACCGTGGAAAACTATCGCAAATTGAAAGAGGCCGGAATCGGAACCTATATCCTGTTTCAAGAGACCTATAACAAAGAAGCCTATGAGGCATTGCACCCGACGGGACCCAAGCATAACTATGCCTATCACACCGAGGCGATGGATCGTGCAATGCAGGGCGGTATAGACGATGTGGGGTTGGGCGTGCTGTTCGGGTTGGAGTCCTATCGGTATGAATTTGCAGGGCTGTTGATGCATGCGGAACACTTGGAGGCGGTATTCGGCGTCGGGCCGCACACAATTTCTTTCCCGCGTGTCAAAAAAGCTGATGATATTGATCCGAGCACCTTTGACAACGGGATAGATGATGATACCTTTGCCAAGATTATCGCCTGTGTGCGGATTGCTGCCCCCTATACCGGTATGATTATTTCAACACGCGAAAGTCAGGCCTGCCGCGAAAAGGTGATACGCTATGGAATCTCGCAAATATCGGGAGCCTCGCGCACCAGTGTCGGTGGCTATACCCGGCCCGAACGCGAACACGATTCGGAGCAGTTTGATGTGTCGGATCAACGCTCGCTGGACGAGGTGGTGGAATGGCTGTTGAAAATGGGCTATATCCCCAGCTTTTGCACGGCGTGCTATCGGTCGGGACGCACGGGCGATCGGTTTATGGCGCTGTGCAAAAGTCGGCAGATTTTGAATTGCTGCCACCCGAATGCGTTGATGACATTAAAAGAATTTCTGATGGATTATGCTTCACCCGAGACGCGCGTGGTGGGAGAAGCGGTTATTCGACGCGAATTGACTCAGATTTTACGCGAAAGTGTGCGGTATAAGACCGAAGAAAACTTGGCCAAAATTGAAGCCGGTGAACGCGATTTTTGCTTTTAGGGAGGCGTGATGAATCAACCGGTATCACTGCGACAACATATTGTATTTTTGGGCTTGCGCAATGCGGGGAAGTCCAGCCTGGTCAACGCAATCACGGGACAAAAAATGTCTCTGGTATCCGAGGTCAAAGGCACCACAACGGATCCGGTCCTGAAAAGTATGGAAATTCTGCCTTTGGGGCCGGTGGTAATTATTGATACGCCGGGGATAGATGACACGGGAACCTTGGGTCAAATGCGGGTGGCACGGGCGCTGGAAATGCTGAATCGGGCGAACTGTGCCGTCGTGGTAGCCCGGGCCGGGCGAGAATTGGAACCGGCCGAACAAGAGCTATGTCAGGCCTTGAATAAACGCAAAATCCCTTATCTGGTGGTCTATAACAAAGCGGATCAGACGACTGCTTCGGCTTTGGCGGGGCAACTGTGGGTCAGCGCTAAAACGGGGCAGGGGATACAGGCATTTAAAGAAAAACTGGCAACTTTGGGGGAACAGACGCCGATGCGGCCTTTGGTTGCCGATTTGGTGTCGGCGGGGGACCATGTGATTTTAATTGTGCCGATTGATGAAGCCGCACCCAAAAATCGCTTGATTTTGCCACAACAAATGGTCCTGCGCGAGTTGCTGGATCAGCATACACGGGTGTTGGTGATGCAGCCCGAGGAGTTGGCAGACCTGCCGGCCGAATGGTGGGCCAGAATCAAGTTGGTGATTACGGACTCGCAGGTTTTTGGACAGGTCGAAAAGAGTGTGCCGAAAGAGATGGCGTTGACATCTTTTTCTATTCTAATGGCACGGTTTAAAGGGGATTTGGAAACATTGCTGGCCGGGTATCGGCAGGTGACTGCCCTGAAAGACGGAGACAAAATTCTGGTGTCCGAGGGGTGCACGCATCATCGGCAGTGTGGTGATATTGGAACGGTTAAAATTCCTGCGTGGGTGCAGGGCTATACGCACCGGAAATTACAGTTTGAGTTTACTGCGGGCAATACTTTCCCTCTGGATTTGTCGGGCTATGCTTTGGTGATTCATTGCGGGGGATGTATGCTGACGGAACGTGAGATGCAATCACGGTTGGCCCTTTGCCGGGCGGCGGGGGTTCCGGTGGTCAATTACGGTATGCTGATTGCCGGCATTCATGGAATCTTGCCTCGGGCGTTGGCGCCGTTGGCGGTCGCCGGTGTCCGATGATGTCCGCCAAAGCCTGTGCCGATGGTGCGGCCGATGGATTGAATCTTAAACCCGAGGCAGGCTTGGCACATTTGAGGGCTGTCATTTAAGCAGATTTTACCGGGATAAAGGGTGTAAAGCGCGCGATACTTTGTCGCGGTCATATTGGGCATAACGACATTCGCACCGGATTGCAGGGCGATTATCCGTCCGCGGGGGGTCAAAGCCTCCATTGCCGTGGTGGCGGGAATGTTGATGTCCGGCATCAGCAGGCGCATCACTGCCATTGTGCGCAGTGCCAGATCAAAAGTGCCGCCGGTTGCATTTTTTAACGGTGTCTCGGGGTGCGGAATAAACGGGCCGATTCCCGCCATATCAATTCTCAGCTGCTTTAAATATAACAAATCATTGGCAACGGACTCAATCGTTTGACCCGGCAAACCCACCATAATCCCCGAGCCCAACTCGTATCCCAATTCGCGAATCATCAGCAGGCATTCGTGCCGATGTTGCCAACTCATACCCGGATCCAACTGTTCATAAAGGGCCGGGTCGCTGGTCTCTATGCGCATCAGATAGCGATCGGCGCCGGCCGCTCGCCACGCTTGGTAATCGGCATAAGAACGTTCGCCGACGCTGAGAGTTAGCGCGACATTCATTTTTTTTATGGCCTCAATAATACGGGACAGGCGGTCGCGGGTGAAAAAAGTATCTTCGCCGGATTGTAATACAATCGTGTGAAAGCCTAGGCGCACTGCCATGCGGGCGGTGTCAATAATCTCGTTCTGATTCAGGCGATAGCGCACCAGATTTTGATTCTCGCGTCGAAGTCCGCAATACAGGCAATTATTACGGCAACGATTGGAAAACTCTATCAATCCGCGCAGATGCACGGCGTCTCCGACAAATTGATGGCGCACGGTGTCGGCTCGGCGGAGAAGATCAGCTTGGTTTTTTGTATCGCGCAACAGGGCGATAATGTCATTTTTGCTTAATTCGGAATCAGTCATAAAGGCAGCCTAGCACAGTGCGGGACAAAACGCAATCTTTTTTGTAAAAAAATAGTTGACAAAATAATTTGAAATTGCTATAATTGATGATGTAAAAGGTATGATATGTTGGAATTTATCAAAGAACATCAAATAGCAAATTATGAATGTGATCGGAACTCAAAATTAAGAATAAAATCTATTTTTAATTTGTTGCAGGATTCCTTGGATCAGTTTAGCACCGCACGGGGAATCGGACATGATTTTTGTCGGGAGAATAACCTGACTTATGTGATACGGAACTATGATGTGCAGGTATATGCTTTGCCGGGAATGTCGGAAAATATCACGATCCATTCGTTTTTAAGTGCTGCCAAAAATTCCAGTATGTATTTTCGTCAGGAATTAAAAAACGCGGTCAGTCGACAGACCTTGATCATGGCGGCGACCCAGACGGTTTTGCTGGATTTGCGTCATATGCGGCCGGTGCGATTGAATGATCGTTTACCGGCAGGATCGTTGCGCGATCAGCTAAATCAGCCGATCGTGTTTGAGCACCTGGGAACATTGGAGCGGATTCATCATACCAAAATGCAAGATGTATTGTGGGATCATATTGACTTTAACCAGCATATCAATAACGCAAATTATATCGCCTTTGCGCAAAGTGCGTTATCACCGGCCTTTTTGGATTGTGCACTGCCGAGGCGAATCCAGGTCTCGTATTTACAGCCGACAACTTTGGGAGATACGGTGCGGATTGACACAGATCTGAAAAATACCGGCGCGACAGATCACCAAATCCTGTCCACACAAAAAGGTAAATTGCTGGCGCGAGTGCGGATTAATTGGGCACGGAGCCGATAAATGACCCCTGAACAGAAGACGAAATATCGACAATTGGCTTTTTACCGCCACGAGGCGCGTCTCCATCAGCGTGCTACGAATGGGAATGTGGGGTTATCGCTGATATCGGGCGGATTGTTTTTGACGGCGGTGAACTATCGGCAAACATGGCTGAGCCTGCTGATGTTGTCGGGGGTGGCGTTGTATGGCGGACGTACGTTTCGATCCTATCGCCTGATGAAACGGGCACAATATCGGGCAAATCGTTTAAGCGATCAATTAAAAACTTGGACCAGATAATGCAATTCTTTCTTGATTTTTAATTCGTGATGTTGTATAACGAAATCAGAATTGATTCAAGAAAGGATATAAAATGGCAGAAATACAGGTGTGTGTGGGTGATTTGCCGGCCGGTGTTCGGTTCGGAAAATCGGTGGCCGTGGATACGGAGACAATGGGGCTGAATCTGCATCGGGATCGGTTGTGCCTGGTCCAGATCGGGGACGGCAACGGGCGTGTCTATTTGGTGCAAATTAAGCGGGGGATACCCTGTCCGCGGTTGATAAAATTGCTGACGAACCCGAAGATTCTGAAAATCTTTCATTTTGCACGCTTTGATGTGGCCAAGATTAAAAATGACTTGGGCATCGTGGTAAATCCGGTATATTGCACAAAAATCGCATCTAAATTGTGCCGAACTTCGTCGCCGTCGCACAGCCTGAAATCGCTGTGTCATGATTTGTTGGGGGTGGAGTTGTGTAAAGAGCAGCAAACTTCGGATTGGGGTGCGGAGACATTAAATGCCGAACAGCAAAAATATGCGGCCAATGATGTGCTGTATCTGCATCAGTTAAAGGAAAAATTGGACGCTTTGTTAAAGCGGGAAGGGCGGGCCGAGTTGGCACAGGCTTGCTTTGACTTTTTGCCGACGCGGGCAGAATTGGATTTATCGGATTTTGTAGAACCGGATATTTTTAATCATTAAGGAGGCTATTATGACATCACAAGAAATTATTAATGCGGCCAGACAGGTTTTAGATACTGAAATGCACGGATTGAGTTTGCTGAAAGACAGTATCTCGGATGCCTTTGTGCAGGCGGCGAACCTGATGTTTAACACCAAAGGACGCGTGATTATCTCGGGCATGGGAAAAAGCGGTCATGTGGGACAGAAAATAGCGGCGACATTGGCCTCTACGGGAACGCCGTCGTTCTTTGTTCATCCAAGTGAAGCCAGTCATGGTGATTTGGGGATGCTGACGAAAAATGATACACTGATTACAATTTCAAACTCGGGCGAAAGTCGCGAAATGGGTGATATTATCTCGTTCTCGCGTCGATTCGGTATCCCGATGATTGCGATCACCAGCAACCCGCAAAGCACAATGGCGCAGGCTGCGGATATTGTCCTGTTGATTCCGAATAAAAAAGAGGCGCCCGAGGCTTGTCCGCTGGGTATGGCGCCGACAACCTCTACGACAACCACTTTGGCAATGGGGGACGCGTTGGCGGTGGCTCTTTTGGAAATGCGGGGCTTTACCAAAGAACAATTCCATGATCGTCATCCGGGTGGTAAGTTGGGAAATGTCTTGCTGAAAGTGTCTGATGTGATGGCCAAAGGGGACGCGATGCCTTTGGTTGCGCCGGATATGATGATGGCTGATGCTTTGGTGATTATGACGGAAAAAAGTCTGGGATGTTTGGGCGTTGTGGACAGCGACGGACGCTTGATCGGAGTGATTACCGATGGCGACTTGCGTCGGCATATGACAGCTGATATTATCGTGCGTCAGGCCGGTGATATTATGACGAAAAACCCGAAAACCATTCCGCCGAATATGCTGGGCAGTGAGGCTGTGGGCCTGATGAATACGGCCAAAATTACAAATATCTTTGTGGTTGATGCAGACAATAAACCGGTGGGGTTGCTGCACCTGCATCACTTGTTGCAAGCGGGAGTGGTCTAGTCGATGTTTACACCGCGCCTGTTCAAGATTCGCCTGCATACCCGACGCGTTTTAATGCTGAAACGCCTGCTGCCGATATTTGCTTTTTTGCTGGCCAGTCTGATGTTGGCGTGGCCGTCGTTGATTGCTCCCCCAAAAGAACAATTCTCGGTTGCAGTGGCGTCGGATAAAAAATCAATGGCTGCGAATGTGGATATGGAACGCGTGCGGTTTTACTCGCTGGACGATAAGGCTCAACCCTTGACGGTGTCGGCGCCGAAGGTTTTGGAAACAGATCTGAAACGGCAGATAATAACACTGTATAAACCCGAGGCCTCTTATCAAATGCAAAACGGGGTGAAACTGACGGCCAAAACACCGTATGGATTATACTATCAGGAAGAAAATAAACTGCTGTTTGAGGATAAGGTCAATATCACAACGAATAACGGTTATCGTGCCGTGGCGACCGATGTCATATGCGATAACAAAAGCGAAGATGTCCGCAGCGATTCGCCGGTTAAAATTACGGGGCCGGCCGGGCAGCTGAAAGCACGGGGGTTTCGAATCTATAACAAAGGAGATAACTTGGATTTCAGCGGAAAAACAGATACGACTTTGAACAACGAATCAGGAACGATTCGGGTGCAGTCCGAAAAAGAATTACGCATTGATCAGGTGGCTCAAACAATTACCGCCTTTCAAAATGTGATGGTCACGCAACAAGATCGCACAATTACGGCAGACAAAATGACTTTGACCTATAACACACGGGCTCAGGATTCTAAAAACACGATTCGAACGATTACGGCCGTGGGGCATGTTGTGGCTTGGTCAGGGACGCATAAAATCACGGGGAACCGGGGGATTTATAACCCGAAAACGGGAATCGTGGAAATGACCGGAAATGTTGTCTTGTATCAGGGTAGCAGCCACATTGACGGCGATAAGGCAACATTAAACCTGATAACAGGAGAAAGCAATCTGACGCCGAAAACAACCCCGGAACAAAGCGGGCGTATTAAGGGAACTTTGGTGCCAAAAGAATTAAAGGAAACAGCAAAATGACGATTAAAACACAGCCGGGATTGGTTATCTCACACATCAGTAAAAGCTATAAAAAACGGGTTGTCTTGCGCGATGTGTCTATGCAGGTACAATTGGGGGAAGCCGTTGGGTTATTGGGGCCGAACGGTGCCGGTAAGACGACCTCTTTTTATTGCGTGACAGGTCTGATCTCACCGAACAAAGGCAGTATTACCTTGAACGGGATTGATATTACGCGTTATCCCGTGTATCGGCGGGCACGATTGGGAATCGGTTATTTGCCGCAGGAGGCTTCTATTTTCCGGGGCTTGAATGTGGAGGATAATATCCGTGCCGTGTTGCAGTTGGTGGAAAGCGATCCCGAAAAAGTGGAACAGGATCTGGACGCGTTGCTGAAAGAGTTTTCTATTGAGCATTTACGCTTTTCGCCGTCGCGAGCCTTGTCGGGCGGTGAACGGCGGCGGTTGGAAATTGCACGGGCGCTGGCGTCGCGGCCGTCGTATATATTACTGGACGAACCTTTGGCCGGTATTGACCCGATCGCTGTGGGGGAAATTAAAGACCTGGTGGCACAATTGAAACATCGCGGATTGGGCGTCCTTATCACGGATCACAATGTGCGGGAAACCTTGTCCATCATTGATCGGGCCTATATTTTACACGATGGTATGGTTCTGAAACAAGGAACGCCCGAAGAAATTATCGCCGATGAACAAGTGCGAAAAACTTATTTGGGCAAAAATTTTACGCTTTAAGTCATTTTTTTGTAGCAAAAAAAATAAAACAAGGCTATAATGGCGCCACTTGAATTTTAAGAAAGGATATTTTATGACGCAAGAAGTAAAAAGAATTGGCGTTTTGACAAGCGGCGGTGATTGCTCGGGGTTGAATACCGCAATCCGTGCCGTGACATTCAGCGCAATTACGCGGGGCTGGGAAGTCTATGGGATTCATAATGCGACGGACGGCCTGTTCGTGCGGCCGATGTGGTATCAAAAACTGACAATGGCGGACTTTGAATTCCCGTTTGCAACGCTGGGCGGGACGATGCTGGGGACGAATAACTCGGGCAATCCGCACCGCGTGACACGTGAAGACGGAACCGTGGAAGAATTGGACGATGATCAACTGATCGCGCGTTTTAAGGCAGGAATTGAGGAATTAAAATTGTCGGCTTTGGTGGTGATCGGGGGCGACGGGTCTATGGCGATTGTCAGCCGCTATTGCAAAGCCGCGGGAATCTCTATGATCGGTATTCCCAAGACAATTGATAACGATGCGCCCGGGACAGATTTGGCAATCGGATTCTCAACGGCGCGATCGGTGGTGATGGACGCGCTGGACAAGCTGGATACAACGGCGGCCAGTCATCATCGCGTGATGATCGCCGAAGTCATGGGGCGCGGGGCAGGGCATTTGGCTTTGGAGTCTGCTATTGCCGGATTCGCCGATGTGGCTTTGATCCCCGAAATACCCTATACATACGAGGGGGTTGTCAATCGCTTAAAACAATCGTTTGCCGCGGGGCGCAAGCATGCGTTGGTCGTGATTGCCGAGGGTATTAAAAATCCCGAAGGACATCAGTCTTTTGCGACGAACGGACGGACTTTCGGGGGCGTTTCAGCTTACTTTGCGGATCGTTTGTCCAAAGACGGCTTTAATGTGCGGGCGAATGTGCTGGGGCATATTCAACGCGCGGGATCGCCGATTGCGGAAGACCGGATTTTGGCGTCGGCTTTTGCCGTGCGGGCTATTGAATTGCTGGCTGCGGGGCAGAGCAATCGAGTGGTGATTCATCGCAACGGTCGAATTCAAGATGAAGATTTGGATACAATCTTGCGTTTGGCAAACTCGCCGGTTGATGTGAACGGGCAAATGGTGGATACGGCCAGAAGCCTGGGGATCTATGTCGGTGAAAAATAATACTTGCATTTTGAGGCAAGATGACTATATAATAATATGTAAAAGGAGAAAAAAATGACAGAAAAAACTCAAAAACATTTAGATGCTTTGAAAGCCCGTCATACGGAATTGGATGCAAAAATTGCCGAGGAGTTGGCGCGACCGATGCCCGATGATATGAAAATCCAAGAATATAAGCGGCAAAAATTGGCCGTTAAACAAGAAATTGAAGAAATTGAAAAATAATTTCTAAAAAAAGACGAGCTCCGTCATTTTGGCGGAGTTTTTTTCAGAAAGCCTCTTGACATTTGTTGCAAAAATTGGTATAAGAGGATTATTGCGGGTGTAGCTCAATGGTAGAGCGGAAGCTTCCCAAGCTTAAGACGAGGGTTCGATTCCCTTCACCCGCTCCACGAAGACGGCCTGAGGGTCGTTTTTTTTATGTGAAGGGGGAGAACCCGAGTAAAAGAAAGGTTGGGTTCGGCGGCCAGGCGCGCGTGGAGCGCCGCAGAATGACCGGATAGGTGCTGGGCGTGCCGCAAGATACCCCCGAAAATAAAAAAAGTTGTGCAAAATGAAAAAAAGTGATATAATATAATTATAATCGCAGGGAAAAGGAGAAGATACCATGCAAACAAAAACCAACTTTTACAAAAACGGCCAGATTGAAACGACCTATACCGTTGATGAAAATGGGCAGAAAAACGGAGCCTATGAAGAATACTATCAAGACGGACAATTGGCGGTCAAATGCGCTTTAAAAAATGACAAGCTGGATGGGCCGTATGAATCTTTTTACCCCGATGGACGCCTTGAAAAAAAGTGCGCTTTCAAAAACGGTGAGCTGAATGGGGCGTATGAATCTTATAATCCGCTGACAAAACGGTTGCTGGAAAAGGGCACTTATAAGAGCGGCAAAAAAGAGGGTCTGTGGGAGAAATATCGTCTGGACGGATCATTATTGACAAAGTGCGTGTATAAGGACGGTAAGTTAAATGGTCTGTATGAAGAATATAATGAAAATGGGGAGTTGATGGAAAAAGGGGCATATATCAATGGGGAGTTTGTGCCTGAGACCAACAAGAAACAGCAAGGGTTGGCTGCTAAATTAGCGGCTGCACAAACGAAAACGGCGCCGGCGAAGCGGTCTTTGGTGGCCGAATATCGCAAGGTGTATCCCAAAAACAGCGGGCGGTAAAGCCCGGGAATTTAGGAGGGAGGAACCCCCGGCCGGTTGGTCGGGGGTGCTTTTTAGGAATTATTTGCGGTTATCATAGGTGTCATCGTCGGATTGCGTGGCCCGGCGGGTCAGCTCTCGGATACCGTAAAAGGGATTAAATACGCACTGCATAAGGTTGGTCAGGCTGATGAGATAATCTGCGGCTATATCCAGGGCCGAACGGGTCCGTCCTTGGTGAATGGCTCGGATGTCAAAATAGTAAAAGGATGCAAGGCTAAACCACCCCATCCCCGAGGCAAACATCAGAATAATTGCTACCGCCAGCAGCGGATCGTCGCTTTCCGTGGAATTACCCGTCATCAGGGCGATCAAAAATTGAATCAGAGCCAAGAAAAAAATCACTTTGCAAAGCTTGATACACGCGGTGGTAGGTTGAACACGCTCTTGAATGTTTTTGGGCCGATAGGTAAATATGTCATAGATTTTGGCGGCTTGTTTGCTCCAAAGCAGGCAAATATACAATAAAAATGCGCCGACCGCATAAACCGCAAGCGGAATAGTAATAATCAATGGCAAAATGTAGGCATAGGTGTGTTTGACGACGATTTCTTGGCCCAGTCCCCAAATGCCGAGTAAAATCATGCAGGCAAAACCACCCATAAATACAACACTCAGTAAATATTGTAAAAAGGACAATACGAGCACTTCACAGGAGAGAAAAAGAGCCACCACTGTTCTGAAAAATGAGATAATTCGTTCCATAAAGTTCCTTTTATTTTTTATTGATTTTATTCGTTTTTTTACGAAAAAGCAACTTGTTTTTGCAATTTATTTTCGGGGAATGTTATTTTTTGCTTGACTTTATGACACTTTTATGACATTCTGAAAAAGACAAATAGGAGGATTCATGTCAGAAAAAAAAGTGCGCCCCTATACGGTGGCAGAAGAAGTTTTAAGCAGTTCTATTCATGGGCTGGGTGCTGTGCTGGGTGTGGCGGCGTTGTGCATCTTGGTGGTCTTGTCGGCGATATATGCAAATGCGTGGGCTGTGGTGTCATCGGCTATCTTTGGGACCAGTATTATATTTTTATACACTTCGTCAACGCTGTATCACGCGATCCCCGGTGAGCGAATTAAAAAACGCCTGAAAAAGTTGGACCATATCGCGATTTATTACCTGATAGCAGGGTCGTATACACCGTTTTTGCTGGTCAACCTGCGCGGAACGGTGGGGTGGACTTTGTTTGGAATTGTGTGGGGATTGGCAGCCTTGGGAACGATTTTAAAGATTGCTGTCGGGGGTGCCGGTACAAAATTGTGGTCTATCGGGCTGTATACCGTGATGGGGTGGCTGGTCATTTTTGCGTCCAAGCGAATTTACGAAGTTTTGCCGACAGTATCGTTCGTGTTCCTGGTTTTGGGTGGGTTATTTTATACTTTCGGCATTCTTTTTTATGTGTGGAAAAGCAAAAAATATACGCATTCTATTTGGCACTTGTTCGTCTTGGGCGGAACGATTATGCACTTTTTCGCGATCCTGTTCGGGTGCGTTTTGCTGTAAAATCAAGTAGTTATATGTATATGCTTGCCTTTTTTTGGTTTTCGTGGTATAATAGACCTATAGGGCAAAGGTGCCCCTGGTGAAAGGAATGAACTATGACAATATATAACCCGTATGAAAACATTGACCCGCGCTTTGATATGAGCAAGATTAAAATCATCTATGCGCCGTTGGATGGAGGGGCTTATTTGCCCCGGGCCAAGCAAGTGTTTAAGTCTTTGCAGGCCAACCTGCCGCCCGAAGAAGTGGCTGTGCGGGATGCAGAATGGGCCAAAGCGAATGCCAAAGAGCCGCTGCAAAACGAACAAATGGTGTCTGTGCGGTTTGTGGATACGGCAAATGGAGACTTGAAAGTGGCGCCGGCCGAATATCGGGACTGGAAAACCATGGCGAAGAAAGGCTTTTACAAGTCCTTTGGCGATATGTATATTCCGAATTCGCTGAATGTTCAGATGTTGGTGCAGACGGCAGATAGTTACTTGGTCCTGGGGGATCGGCCGCCCAAAGAAAACGGCAAGCAGCCGGCTTTCCAGATCCCGGGTGGTATGTTGGACACGACGGACAAGCGCGACGGCGTGTTGGCCCCTGATGTAGCGGCTCGGCGTGAGTTAAAAGAAGAACTGGGCAATGTGCCGGTGAAGAATGTGTCGTTCTTGGGCACTTCGTTTTATGCGGGGCGTGTGATTACAACTTTGTATTACACGGCGCAGTTGGCGATGACGGCCAAGGAATTGACCGCTTGGCGCGAGGCGAATAAAGATAAAATCAAGGATCACAAAGAGTTCCCGAAAGAGCACTATGTGCCTTTGACCGAGCAGGGGATTGCCGATGCGCGGGCCAGCAAACGGCTGCGCGAGACGGCCGAGGTGGGTTTGATCTTAAAGGGGAAACAGGCTTTGGGTGAAGAGTGGTTTGCCAAAAACTGCCCGCGTCGTATGCGGGAATAGCCCCTTGTAAAACAGAAAAGGTCGGCGGGGTGCCGGCCTTTTTTATAGATCTTGCAGAATTTTTGCTTTCCCGGATTCATAAGCCTCGGGCGAGATAATGCCTTTTTCTTTCAGGGTGTGCAGTTTGTCCAGCGCGTCCAGGCATGCCGAGGGATTACTGCTTTCCACGGCAACTTTCGTTTTATACACCAACGACAAAATCAGGGCTATAAACCAAGTGAAGCCCACAAAAATACTGAACCAACACAGGATTTGAATTATGGATATATCACTGTCCGAGACTCCCCGCTTGCGGGCAATTTTGACCGGCAAAAACAACAGAAGGAAAAACAGACAAACAAGACAGATAGCAATCAGAAGGAAAAATAAACTTTCTAACATAATGAACTCCTTTTCCCTTTATTTTACATAAGTGGCAAAATGCAAGGAATAATTTTGCGCAAAAGGCAACATTGCTGTTGACATATGATTCCGGGTAATGTAATATGCGCTATATATGAGTGGGGTAGCCTATGGAAAAATCAAAATTTCAACGCAATAAAAAACAGCAAGGCAACGGGATAGCGCTTTTACAATCCTTGGAACAGGAAAGTGTGCGGGCCGTTTTCTTTGATCCGCAGTATCGTGGGATTTTGGATAAAATGAAATATGGTAATGAGGGACAGAAACGTGGAAAAGAAAGGCATCGCCTGCCGCAAATGACCGAAGAAATTATTAAAGCGTTTTTGCAGGAAATAGACAGGGTTTTGATGAAAAACGGCTATCTGTTTTTGTGGATTGATAAATTTCACTTGGTGGAGGGGATTCATTCTTGGCTGCAAGGGATTCAAGACTTGGCCCCCGTGGATATGATTGTGTGGAATAAAATGAAGATTGGTATGGGATACCGGACCAGAAGGAAGTCAGAATACCTGGTGGTTCTGCAAAAAGCACCAAGAACGGCGAAAAACAGCTGGTCGCTTCACAATATCCCCGATGTTTGGGACGAGAAAGTGTCAGGAAAAAATCATACGCATACCAAGCCTGTCAACCTGCAAGCGGCTTTGATTCGGTCTGTTTGTCAGAGTCAGCAAGATTTGATCTGTGATCCCGCCAGCGGCAGTTATTCGGTTCTGGCCGCCTGTCAAGCAGCCGGAGTCAATTTTATCGGCTGTGATTTGGTTTATGGAGAGTAAAAAGATATTATTTTGTTGTCCTAGTTTCTTATTTTTCCTTTTTTCCATAGTTTGGGCGTCACAATAAATTATTTATATGATGTCAATAATAAATATAAAAATGATGCGAGAATAAGGCGGTAGGGGCGGGGATTTGTGATATGGTTATTCAAATTTTTTATCACATTTGGTAATATAATGTCCCAGAATAAAAAGAGAAATAATCCATCCTACAAGAGCCGCAATATAAATGATACCAAGGCGTGCTCCGCTTTGCGTATCTACTTGAATGCTGGTAAAATAAGATGGTATACCGAGCCAAATAATCGTTAAAAGTCCTTGCCCCCAGATAAAATATTTGCGTAATTTAGGAGAACGAGCATTACAAAAGCACCTTGGCGCGGGGTATTTGAAACCGCCATTGTTCCAAATGTTATTGATACGGCACCGGCCTGTAAATGTGGTAAAGTAATCTCCCCAAAATGGGATTTTCATTTCAATGATTAAATAGACAAAGATGGCTATAATTTGATATGCAATTGTGCATAGTATCCCATAATTGAAGTAAAGAAAAATGGAGATTCCCACGTGTATCATACACAATAATAAAAGAATAAATAATCCTGATAATAATTCTAACAATACCTTTAATAAAGACACTTTGTTTGCTCCGTTAACGCTATCATACACGAGGAAGCTGGCGAATAATAAAACCTGCTATGCTTTGTATGATAGCGTATATTATTTTTAAAGTCAAACAGAAAAATTTACATCAAATTCGCGTGTTTCAAACCACCTCGGACAATGAATAAAAATAAAGCGTCACAAAGAGCTGGGGCGGTATTTATTCGGGATTAAAATCCCTTACCCTACGGGCCGCCTGCGGTGTTGCCTGCGCCCGGCGGTTTGCTGTCGCTTGCCTTGGGCTGCGGCCGAACTAGCGGGTTCATTTACTCGTCCCGTGACCAAAAAAAAAGGTCGGTTTTATACCGACCTTTTTTATTTTGGTTGCAGGGGTGGGATTTGAACCACACGACCTCCAGGTTATGAGCCTGGCAAGCTACCGGACTGCTCTACCCTGCGATAAGATAACGCTATCATAGCGCTTTTTTTCCCGTTTGTCAAGACCTCTTTATTGATTTTTCATATTTTTTTCACTTTTACCCCATCCATTCGTCTGGGTTGGGTGTATCGGGGCTTGATAAAACGATCCGTTATGTCTACTTGGGATTTGTTTCTATTACACCAAAGGAGAAGGAAAAATGAAAAAAACACTGTTAGTTTTATTGATGTCATCAGCTCTGTGCTTGGGCGCTTGTTCAACAAACAAAGCCACCTGTCCGGCCGAAGGAAAATGTTCCTCTTGCCATCGGCGCGAAATGCGGTATGAAAAAACACCGGCTTACTTCGCGTTTGATTCAGTGGCCTTGACACAAAAAGATAAAGATAATCTGGATCAAATTGCCAGACGCTTGCACGCAAATCCACAAGAACGAATCATTATTTCGGGCTATGCGGACAGCACGGGGCCGGCGGCTTATAATATGAAGTTGTCTAAACACCGGGCGCAAGTTGCAGCGACTTATTTGGAAACCCAGGGTATTATGGCTGACCGGATCAGCACACGCGGCTATGGGGCCTCGCACTTTGCAGATGCGAATACGACAATGGCCGAGCGCGCCAAAAATCGCCGAATAGAAGTGACTTTTGAAAAATAACACGAAAACGCCCTGAAAAATACAGGGCGTTTGTTTTTTTTAGTTTCTTAAAAAGCTGGTTTACCGTTCAGCAAAAGCGTCTTGGCGACCGGGCGCTGACCGGACTGGTAAGCGAAAACAATCTTGGCCTGGGTGTGCGCGGATTGAATGGATCGTTCCAACGAATGCGCTTGATTTTCGGGCACATAAAAGCGGTTGATGTCAGTAAAAGCCGTCCGCGGACAATTTCCGTTCCAATCGGCTTGATGACAATCGGCATGTTCCCAATCAATCTGAAACAAGATATAATGACCCGACAAGAAATTGCGCGGATCGTATCCTTGGATCGGCAAAACCACCTCTTGCGCGCGGTGGGTGAATGATGTGTAATACATCATCCAACCCGCCACGATCACAAACGGTACCGCCAGTAAAAAAGCGACAACCTTGTTATTCATGGTGCACCAACTTGTTAAAGAAGTTTTGGATATTGTTGAAGAAATAATAATATCCGCCTGTTAAAATCAACAGCAGTGTGCCAAAGAATACCAGTTGAATTCCAATGCTCATCAGGTTATAATACGCCCCGCAGAACAGTAGGAAAACCCGGAATGCCATAAAGATAAACATATAATGACAAAACCGAACTTCGCGATCTTCGGATTTGGGCAGTGTCCCCAGCATAATCAAAAAGATGACCGTGGAGATAACGCCGGCCACTGAATCAGCATCGATGTCGCCGCAAAACAACGTGAAAATAGCCAGGCAGAATGCGATGTTGCGCAGCAGGCTGACCTTTTTCCCGCCCAAGAACGATAAGAAAACAAAGATAGATAAGATTCCCGCAATCATCATATAGTTCAAGAACCGAATCAGGTCGCTTAAATACTCCCATGTGCCGAACACAAACAGGACAACCGAGCAAAACGGTAAGAACTTTAAGCGTGTTAAAAACAGCAATGGCAAGGACAAGAACCACCAAATGGCACACCCCTTGTTCCACGTGATGGCCAAGTTAAATGATTGTTGAATAATCGCCATATTTCCGCCGATCAAAAAGAATGAGACGAACAACAGAACTTCTTTCCAGGCATTTTTGCCGATGGAGTGGGTGTAAAATACGCCCATAAGCGACAGAGCCAGCAGTCCCAATCCGCCACCTAATTTTACGGCGTTTGGAATGATTGACCAATTCGCCCCGATCATCAGTCCTACGCCCGCCAAAATGCAGGAAATCCCCGCCAAAATAATGATGAACATAATCTTGCTGCGTTTCTCCTCGGGGGACAGCGTGTTAAAATGGCTGATGAAACTTTGCTTGGCTTCCTTTTTGTGAAGTTGACCGATGGCAGCGAAATATTCTTCGTCTGTCAGAGCGCCTTTCTGTTTTAATTCTTGTAAATTTTTCAAATCGTTATTTTCTGTCATTCAAGTTCTCCTTTCAGTTTTCGTTTTGGGTGACAGCATAGGGGACGGGGTAGATACTGTCCCGCGGCGCCACGGGGCGAGAAGACCGCCCGCATGCCGCCAAAGTCAGCATCACTATTCCCGCCCAGCCGATCAGTTTAATCCACATCGGCAGCAACCTGCATTTTGACGATAATATCGGGCTTGGCCACGGCGCCGTTGTTGGCCGAGGTGCCGGCTTTGATCATATCTACATATTCCATACCCGAGACGACTTTACCGAAAACGGTGTATTGTCTGTCCAAAAACCGAGCGTCGGCAAAGCAGATGAAAAATTGGCTGTCGGCACTGTTGGGATCCATGGCGCGTGCCATAGAAACCGTGCCGCGGACATGCGGTGTAGCATTAAACTCGGCCTTTAATTTTTTGCCCGAGCCCCCCATACCGGTGCCCGTTGGATCGCCCGTTTGAGCCATAAAACCGGGAATAACGCGGTGGAACTTGACCCCGTCGTAAAAGCCTTGGCGGGTAAGCTCTTTGATCCGCGCCACATGATTGGGTGCAATTTTCGGATCCAACGCGATCACAACGCGCCCGTAATCTAAATCCATATAGAGTGTGTTTTCTTTATCCATTGTTTCTGCCTTTCCTGTCAGAGTTAAAAAAAGTGTTAAGATAAAAGTAAAAATTAGTTTTTTCATTGTTGGACTCCTTGCTCGGTGGTGGTGGGGGCAGGGGCTGTCGGAAGCGGTTGGCGCAGACCCAAAATCCCGCCGATGGCAATTCCCGCCAGAAACAGCCAGAAATATGTCATTTTTGACATTTTTTTATTCTTCATTTGGTTTTCCCTTTCCTTTTTTGCTTGTTAGCCAGGCGCGCCCGCATCAATTTTCGTTGCTTTTTCCAAGCCGTTGCGCGAACTTTGTGCTGAGCCCGGCATGCTTTGCAATGGCAGGGAATATGCGCCTGAACACAATGCTCGTGCTCGGCCTTTTGACAAACATCACAATGACCGTGATGCGATTTCATCTTGTTTGTCAACCAGTTGCGTGTCTTTTTGAACGGCAGTAATATTGCTACGATCAAAGCAATGGTTGCGCAAAATGGACATGGACACATTTTTATTATTCTCCTTGTGTTGTGGTTTCGATTGAGGGAGTGGGTTCTTCCGGTTCTGTCGGGGTTTCGACAGGTGCTTCGGACACGGATTCGTCGGTTTCTTCATCGCCGATATCCGTGATACAGGTGGCCGAGACGACCTTTTCATTATTGTCCAAGCGGAACAAAATGACACCCATTGTGGATCGGCCGGCAATCCGAATATCGTCGGCGCGCATCCGAATCAATTGCCCGCCATCGGTGACCAGCATAATATGTGAGCCCGCCGGCACCGGCATAGACGCCACCACATCAGCGGCACGCTTACCCTCGTCGGTTTTGATATTAGTGACACCTTGGGTCCCGCGGGAAGTAATCCGATACTCGTAAGCACTGGATCGTTTGCCATAGCCGGCAGAAGTCAGGGTTAAAATAAACTCTTCTTCGGCGGCCATTTTGGCAAATTCTTCGGCCGATAAAGTGGTCGTCGGGGTCGGAGTCGCTTCGTCCTCGGCCTCTTCGCCGGCCATACGCCGTTTGGCGGCAGCTTCCTTCAAATAGGCATCGCGTTTGTCAATGTCGGCCTTGGCGTGTTTAATCACCGACATGGAAATCACGGAATCACCGTCCGCCAGCTTCATACCACGCACACCGGTTGAGGCACGCGATTCAAAAACACGCACGTCGCTGACGGGGAAGCGGACGCATTTGCCGCCCTTGGCCGCCAGTAAAATGTCGTCATCGTCGGAGCAAATCGCAACGCCGATCAGCTTGTCGCCTTCATCCAGCTTCATCGCGATTTTACCGTTTTGGTTCACACGCCAGAAGTCTGACAGGCGATTCCGTCGCACACCACCGCTGCGAGTTGCAAACATCACAGTCAGGTTTTCGCATTCGGCTTCGGTTTCGGGCAGGGTTAAAATCGTTGTGATTGTCTCTCCTTGCTCTAACGGCATCAAATTGATCATCGGTTTGCCCAGTGATTGCGGCGTTCCCTCGGGCAGGCGATAGGTCTTTAACTTATACACAATGCCGCGGTTAGAAAAGAACAAAAGCGGGCTGTGAGTGCAGGTGACGAACAGGTTGGAGACCGTGTCTTCGTCACGTGTGCTCATACCCGAACGACCCTTGCCGCCACGATTTTGCGCTCGATAAGTGTTCAGCGGCACGCGCTTGATATAGCCGGTATTTGTGACAGTAACGACCATATTTTCGCGCGGAATCAGATCTTCCATATCTTGTTCAAACTCGGCATCTTCAATGGTGGTGCGGCGTTCGTCAGGATATTGTGCTTTTAATAACTCAAACTCTTCACGAATAATCGCCATAATCTTTTCACGGCTGGATAAAGTTGCCAAATATCCCTTGATCAGGCCCGCTAAATCGTTCACTTCGGCGTGGATTTTGTCGCGCTCCAAGCCGGTTAAACGATTCAATTTCAGATCCAAAATAGCCTTGGACTGGGCATCGGAAAGCATATAAACACCGTTTTCAACTTTACGATCCGGCTCGTCAATCAGTTGAATTAAAGCCTCTACATCATGAGCCTCCCAACGCGTTTCCATCAAACGCGCTTTGGCTGTTTGCGGATCCGGTGCGGTTTTAATCATCTCTATCACGCGATCTAAATTCGCAACTGCTATAGCCAAGCCCACCAAAACATGCGCCCGATCACGCGCCTTATTTAATTCAAAAACCGTCCGACGACGAACGACCTCTTCACGGAAAGCCACAAAAGCCTCTATTATCTGTTTCAGATTCATCAGCTCGGGCCGGCCATGATTCAGAGCCAACATATTCATACCGAAACTGGTTTGCAACGGTGTGTATTTATACAGCTGGTTCAAAACAACTTCGGGGAAAGCATCTTTCTTTAACTCAATAACGACGCGGACACCTTGGCGGTCGGATTCGTCGCGCAAGTCCGAAATGCCGTCAATAATTTTGTCCTTAACCAATTGAGCAATCTTGATAATCATTTCGGCTTTGTTGACCTGATACGGGATTTCCGAAACGATAATTGCCATTTTGTCTTTTTTAATTTCTTCAATTGTGCAACGACCACGCATAATGACCGAGCCCCGCCCCGTTGTATAGGCTGATCGCGCGCCGCCGCGGCCCAAAATCACGCCGCCCGTCGGAAAGTCCGGCGCCGGCACATAAGTCATCAACTCTTCGCTGGTAATATCGGGCTTGTCAATCATGGCAATACAGGCCGACAGCACTTCGCCCAGGTTGTGCGGCGGAATGTTGGTCGCCATACCGACGGCAATACCACCCGACCCGTTGACAAGCAGATTCGGGAACTTGGCCGGCAGAACATCGGGTTCTTGGCAAGTTTCATCATAGTTGGGGCGGAAATCCACCGTGTCGCGGTCAATGTCTTCCAGCAACCAATGCGCCGTTTGAGCCAAGCGCGCCTCGGTATACCGCATGGCAGCCGCTTTGTCGCCGTCCATAGAGCCAAAGTTGCCCTGCGAATCAATCAAAGGCACCCGCATAGAGAATGTTTGCGCCATACGCACCATCGCTTCATAAATGGAGCTGTCGCCGTGGGGGTGATACTTACCCATAACATCACCAACGATACGCGCTGACTTACGGAAAGGCTTATTATAGTCATAACCGTTCTCGTTCATAGAGAACAAAATCCGCCGGTGGACGGGCTTTAACCCGTCGCGCACATCAGGCAGGGCACGCGAGACAATCACGCTCATCGCATAGTCCAGATAAGATTTGCGCATTTCCTCTTCAATGGCCGTCGGCATCACATCAACGACACCTGTTGTAATAGCGGTTTGATTTAATTCTGTCATCTTTTTATCCTTATTTTAAGTTTCAAAACAGTTGTGTCCAGCCTACCATTTTTTCCGTCCGGGTGCAAGCAAAAAATGACTTTTTTGAGTAAAAAAATAGGATTTTTTCGGGAAAGATAAAAAAAGAAATACATTTTTCACAGATGAACTGTTTCCAATGTATTTCTATAAAGGCGCCCTGCCAAACTTTTCATGTTTATATTCAGCCAATTACCCTGGCAGGGCTATCGGTGATCATCAATGCCCCCAAAGTAATCACCGAATGGGAATATTCTAGCACACTTTAAAATGCAACGCAAGCATTTTTTTTGTGCCAGGAAGAATTTTTATTTGCAGAAGACCGCTGCTGCGCCAGCATAGCCATCTGAGCGACTCATGGCTTGAACGAGACAATTATTTTGCATATGCACGATTGTTTGCCCTGAAACCCAATAGCTGTTTGTGTATGAAACACCCTGAAATTCTGCACAATTATTAACAATTTCAGCAGATGAGACAAGCGCTTTTCCAATTGCTCGACACCAGTCCTGCGCACCCGGATATGATAAATATCCCCAGGTACAATTTGTGCCATTATCCGCCGGCCGACACCAAGAACGTACATCGGATCGTGAGGGATAATAGTATGTCGTCCCATTGATTACTTTGGTTCTGGCACGAGCCTTTTGGCACTTATCCGGTGTCCTACCGCTTTCTTGCCATGAGGAATGCCCACCATAGTTACAAAATTCCCCTGTGGGGCAAGAACCGCCCGAATTACACGAATCACCTTCATTTGGCACACATTGTCCAGTGCTGTTGCATACCCCTTGCATACCCCCCTGTTCACACGGAGTCCCCGAGGGCTCAAATCCACGCGTTTGTGTTCCGTCATTATTATCTACACAAGTTTGACAGGGGCTATAACGACAGAGTGCATCTTCGGGATCGGATTCGGTGCTACCCCGCGTTCCGTCCAACGAGGTGTTAAAGGCAAAAGTAATCTCGTTATCTGCGTCTGCACAGGTGTGATCTGATTTAACGCCTTTAACCCAAATCTTATCATTACCCAACATAATCTCGGACGCCGATTTTAACCCCCCGTTCAGAACATTATCACACACATTTTTGGATACATGATTGACGGTCAGGTCAAATCCTGTTGCATCGGCTACCAAAGCAACGCCCGAATCGCCGATTGTCGTGCCGAATTCAGCATCCAAAGCGTTGTTGGAAATATCATTCCCCAGCAACATCAACGGGGACAAAGCAATTGCGCGTTTGTTCACGCCGTCCAAGATGTCGTTGGCTTTGGATTTGTCCATCGCGTAATTAAATCCCGCGATGCCGCCGATGGTTAAAATCCCCATAATGGCCAAAACCCCCAGCATCTCCACCATAGACCGGCCCGATTCGTTTTGTAAAAATATTTTGTTCATAGTTCAACCTCCGTGCTGTAAAAAAATTGTCGCCTGATGTTGGCGACCGGAAGTTAAGAACTATAAACGAATAGCGCGGCATATTGGCCGGAAAGCTTATTTTACCGCCTTCCGGTCTGAGCCGGAAAGCGTGTGGAAATTTCGTTTTCTACACCAAACGTCGTTTAAGGGTTCTTACGCCCCGGAACAGCCATCACCTGCTCCTGAAATTTATCCTAGCGGATTTTACAGACGATTGCAAGCACTTTTTTCCATCATAATAAAAAAAGTTTGCGTTCGCCGAAAAAGTATGATACAACAAAAAAATAACAACATAAAAGGAGAAAAGAAATGTCTGCGGATACAGCACAAATTCAAGAAGAAACACGAAAATTATTGGTGAAATGGAAAGGAAAACGCGGCTCGCTGATTATGGCTTTGCATGAAATACAGGGGGCTTTCGGTTATGTGCCGTGGGAAGCAATGGCCGTAGTGGCCGAGGAATTGAAAACCCCGATGGCGCAAATCTATTCGGTTTTGACATTCTATAATCATTTTAAATTGAAAGCTCCCGGGAAAGTGGTTATTTCTATTTGTGATGGAACAGCCTGTCATATCAAAGGCGCTCCGGGTGTGATAGAAGCCTTTGAGCGCGAACTGGGCGTAGAGCAGGGAGTGACAACGCCGGACGGCTTATTCTACATCCAAATTGTGCGGTGTTTGGGGTGCTGCGGGTTGGCCCCGGTGGTCGTTGTGAACGGAAAGACCTATGGGAAAGTATCACCTGAACAGGTGCCGGAAATCGTGGCTGAATGGCGTAATTCTTTGAAACAAGGAGAACAATAAAATGGCAGAACTGACACAAGAACAAATTGAAAAATTAAAAGCCTTGGGGCGAACACAAAAGGAAAACCTGTTGAAACTGGGTGAAGAGTTTAAGACACGGGTGCAAAACTATCGGGCTGCTATTTATACCTGTAATGCAACCAGTTGCCATTCGGGTGGGGCGGCCGGTGTAATTGATGTATTTAAGGAATGCCTGGCGGCGGCGGGTCTGGAAAATGAGGTGCGCATGGTATGTACCGGGTGTATGGGGTTGTGTGCGTCGGGTCCTCTGGCACGTGTGGAAATAAAAGGACAACCGCCGATGTTGTATCAGCATGTGACGCCGGAATTGGCTCGTCAAATTGTGGCCGAGCATGTGTTGCCGGTGTTGAAACAGGCGGGGGGACCCGAAGTGCCGGCGCACTTAAAAAAACACGAATTATCTCTGGATTTACCGTTTTTTACTAAACAACGTAAGATTGTGCTACGTCTGTTGGGGCATTCGGATCCCGAAGATTTGGGGGAATATGTGGCAAACGGCGGATATCAGGGACTAATGAAAGCTTTGACCATGAAACCGCAGGAAGTGTTGGATATTATCAAAAAATCCGGATTACGCGGTCGTGGCGGCGGTGGATTCCCTACGGGCACAAAATGGGAAATGCTGGCTAAGGCACCCTTGGTAAACGGTGAAAAATTTATGGTCTGTAATGGCGATGAAGGAGATCCGGGAGCTTATATGGATTCGTGTATTTTGGGCGGGGGTTCACATGCGGTTCTGGAAGGAATGATGATCGGAGCCTATGCGACAGGTGCTACTTCGGGATGGTTTTATATTCGAGCCGAATATCCGTTGGCTATTAAACGTATGGAATTGGCTTTGAAGCAAGCCAAACGCTATGGTATTTTAGGGCGTAATATCTTTGGCACAGACTTTAATTTCATGGCGGATATTCGCTATGGTGCTGGTGCTTTTGTGTGCGGCGAAGAAACGGCTTTGATGGCGTCTGTGGAAGGAAAACGAGGCACTCCACGGCCACGGCCGCCATTCCCGACACAGCAAGGACTGTTTAAAAAACCAACCGCTATCAATAATGTAGAAACATTGGCGAATGTGGCACCGATTGTTGTTAACGGCCCCGAGTGGTTCAGTTCCGTGGGAACGGCGACATCAAAAGGGACTAAGGTTTTTGCCATTACCGGAAAAGTTAAACACTCGGGACTGGTGGAAGTGCCGATGGGCACGACGGTGGGCGAAATGGTCAATGATGTGGGGGGCGGAACAAGCTCGGGTAAGCCCTTTAAGGCTGTGCAAACCGGTGGGCCGTCCGGCGGGGTGATTCCGGCTTCGGAATTGCATATGCCGCTGTGCTATGAGGAGTTGAAAAAAATCGGCTCGATGATGGGGTCGGGCGGTATGATCGTGATGGATAAAGATGACAGCATGGTTGAAATCGCCAAGTTCTATTTGGGCTTTACGGTTGATGAATCGTGCGGTAAGTGTGCTCCGTGCCGGATCGGCGGGTATCAAATGCTGAAACTGATGAAAAAAATTGCGTCGGGTAAAGGCACACGTGCAGATATCGCTAAAATTAAGGAAATCGGAAATGCAATGAAGAATGCGTCTTTGTGCGGACTGGGACAAACCGCTCCGAACCCGGTTCTGTCCACGATGAAGTTCTTTCCCGAAGAGTATAATGCTCTTTTGACTGATTCTGATCAAAATACCGATTCGCAAGATAAGGAGGCATAATATGACAACATTAAAAATTGATTCTCAAATCGTGACAGTGCCCGATGGAACAACAATTCTGGATGCGGCTAAAACAGTGCAAATAGCTATTCCGACACTGTGTCATCACCCGGATTTACCACCAACCGCATCGTGTGGTATCTGTATCGTTAAGGCAAACGGCCGGATGGTGCGCGCGTGTAGTACTCCGGTCAGTGAAGGCATGGAAGTCATTACGCGTGATCCGGATATTATTGCTGCACGGCAAACGGTGCTGAAATTAACGCTGAGCCGTCATCCAAACGATTGCTTGACATGCTTGAAAAATGATACCTGTGAACTGCGGCAATTGGCATCGGATTTTGGGATTCGAACAAGTGAATTTGAAAATATTACGCCGGACAAAGCCGAAGCTCCAAGGGATGACACAACCAAAAGCATCGTCTTTGATCCGCGTAAATGTATCTTGTGCGGTCGATGTGTGGAAGTATGTCAAGATGTCCAAAATGTGTGGGCTCTGACGATGTTAAAACGGGGTATTACGACACATGTGGCAACGGCGGCCGATAAAAAATTGGGTGAAAGTCCCTGTATCAAATGCGGTCAGTGCACGGCACATTGTCCGACAGGAGCATTGACAGAACGCGATGATACCGAATACGTTTGGTCCATGATACATGATCCCGCCATTCATACCGTTGTTCAAATTGCTCCGGCTGTGCGTGTAGCCGTGGGTGAGGCTTTCGGCTTGAAATCCGGTGCTTTGACAACAGGTAAGATTTATGCAGCCTTGCGGCGGTTGGGGTTTGATACAATTTTTGATACAAACTTTGGTGCTGATCTGACAATCATGGAAGAAGGAAGTGAATTTATAGAACGCTTTATACACGGACAGGGAACTCTGCCGTTGATGACTTCGTGCTGTCCGGCATGGGTAGATTATACGGAAAAATATTATCCGGATTTGATTCCGAACCTGTCATCGTGTAAGTCGCCTCATGAAATGTTAGGAGCATTGGCAAAAACCTATTTCGCCGATCAGCAACATATCGCGGCCGAAAAAATGCGCGTGGTTTCGGTGATGCCTTGCACGGCTAAAAAGTTTGAAATAGCACGTTCGGAAGATATGGCTTCTTCGGGCTTTCAAGATGTTGATGTGACAATCACAACGCGTGAATTGGCTCGTATGATTAAGCAAGCCGGCATTGACTTTGTGAATCTGCCCGAAGAACAAGCCGACAACCCGTTGGGCTCTTATACGGGGGCGGGCACGGTATTTGGCTTTACGGGCGGTGTTATGGAAGCGGCTTTGCGCACGGTGCACGCCATTATCACCGGTCAGGAAATGCCGGCGGATGCTTTGGAAGTTAAGCCTATCTTGGGCTTGGATACAGCCATTAAGGAAATGACGTTGGATCTGGCCGGACGTGAAGTGCGAATCGCCGTTGTTCACGGAGTTGGACATGCTCAGGAAGTGATGGAACGAGTGCGTCAGGCCGCTCAACAGGGGGCTGAACCACCTTATCACTTTATTGAAGTTATGGCGTGCCCGGGTGGGTGTGTCGGTGGTGGCGGACAACCCTTGGGCGTGACGAATGCGGTGCGTGAAGCACGAATGGCCGGGTTGACACAAGATGATCGAACGTCGCATCTGCGTTGCTCGCACCAAAATCCCGATGTGAAAAAATTATATCAGGATTTCTTGGGCAAACCGTTGTCCGAGAAGGCTCATCACCTGTTGCACACGCATTATCACAAGCGGCCGTTGTATAAATAAAATAAGGTGCGCTTGACAAAAGGGCAGGATAAACCTGCCCTTTTTTAGTAAAAAGAGTGGGATTATGGCTTGTGACAGGTGCCTTTATCCCAAGCTTTGCCGACCCATTTACCGCCACAGGATTCACACCAAGCCTGATACTTTAATTGGGATACATCAATATCGGCGCAACTTTTGCATTCGCCGGAGCTTGATGCCCGGTAAGAAGAACCATCAGCCAGGGTGATGGTGTATTTCCAGGGAAGGCCGATGGAACCGGATTCGCATTGTTTATACCCGGCATACCCGCCGCTGATCGGGCGATTGCAGTAAAAACTGAGCGCGTCGTAGCCATACTTTTTTAATTCAAGAGGGGCATCTCTTAACATGGGCGGAAATTCGGAATGTGTAACATCGCAAGGATAGCAATTCCCCCGGTGGTCTTTAACAGGTTTATCCAGAGGGCAATAACAGATCCCGTTCTTGGCAATTTGACCGGCTGGGCAGTCTTGATCCGGGGGCAGGCAATACCAACCCAAGAGCTTGCGGTTCGGACAAATATTGCAAAGGTAGGTATACACCCCACTAGGGAAATAAGTATAAATCGGATTTGGATCGTCACATGAAATGCATCCGTCGCTACTCTTTTGTGCCAAGAATGACCCTTCCTTACAACAGTAGCTGGTAATGTTGTTTGAAGCACAACAGATTTTGTTGCCGTCTTCGTCGGTTTTGACGGTGCCGTAGCAACACCCGCCGTTGAAAACATTTTTCGTTGCACAACAGCCTGCGGAGGTTTGAACATAACCGCTTTTGCAGGTGTATTCGCAGCGGTGTTTGTCATTACATGTTCCGATTGCGTTCTTCCACCCGATACAGTCGGACATACAGGTTGATCCACGCATGTTTTGCCAACTGGCACAATCGTCATTCGTTTCGCAACGATAACCGTTGAGGCCTTTATCCGCCGAGGCGATAATTTCAAACCACATATTGGCCGGGTCGGAGGTGTTGCAGTCCTTGACGCTGTCAAAGAAGCCGATGTCGTTGACCATTTTCCAGCCATCCAAACGCGAAATAATTTCGTTGCAGACAGGCGTGGGGACTTCATTTATTTCCACATAAAAAGCATTTGGGACGGTGGTATCGGTGGTGATTTTGGCGGGATACCCGCTGGGGGTGTGGTCGGGATAGTCCAAGAGTTTCGGCGTGCCGCCGGCCAACATTTGGCCTGTTCCCAACACCGCCAGTTGGTTCACATAGTTGACGGTCGCATTGGCGCGTTGTTTATTCATTGCGTAATTAAAACCCGCGATACCGCCGATCGTGAGGATTCCCATAATGGCCAAGACCCCCAGCATTTCGGTGAGGGAGCGGCCGGATTCAGAGCAAGCGCGGGGTAATGATTTTTGATTAAACGGATACTTTAATAACGGTTTATAACTATTTGAAAAACGGTTATTATTCACACAACATGGGGGGGGGATTGATAGATAATACGTGCATCAAGGCTTCCTTTCTTTTTATAATGAATACCTTTTTTTTACAAGTTTCGCTTTGGAAAGTCAAGAACTTTTTTATCATTTTTTCAAAACGCAAACCAATTCTATGTGGTTGGACCACTTGAACTGATCCACGGGAGTAATCTTGTCCAAACGCCAGCCGGCATTGACCAGAACTTGACAATCGCGGGCCGCTGTCTTGGGCGCGCAGGAAACCATGACAATGATGGGAATATGAGACTTGGCCAGTTGTCGAACCTGTGCCAATGCTCCGGCACGCGGCGGATCAATCACCGCAAGATCAATATCGATTAACTCCTCGGGCAACAGGGGCGAGCGGAACAAATCCCGCACATGCCCGTTGGGGCCCAATAAATGCACGCTGTCCGAACAATCATAACCGTGGACGCGCAAACCCCGGGCCAAAAGCGGTTTGGTAAAAGTGCCGCTGCCGCAAAATAAATCTACGGCCGTTCGAGCCGAACCGATTTGCTCTAATACCAAGTGAACAAGAGCTTCCTCACCGGCATGTGAAGGTTGCAGGAAATCGTCCGGCATAACGGGAAGGAGGACTTTGGCCGCAATCGGCGTGCCGTTATAAGACAGACGTGCGACCTCGGCCCGATTCGCAAAACCGGCCAGTCGCTCTAATAAAGGCAGGTCAGGCTGATTTGATTTTACTGTCTTGATATGAATATCCAGCCCGAACGGTGTATTTAAAACAAAGATATCTCCGTCAGTCTTTAATTGCCGGGCCCAATCGCGCAAAGTCGGCAAAAAGGCTGTGATTGCCGGTTCCAGCAGGCGGCATTCGGTTATTTCGACAACGGTGTGGCTGTGTAGTGCATTGTAGCCCAGGCGTCCGTGCGTAAAGGCGAAACAAGCCCGCCGGCGCGAATAAAGCGGGATTTGAATTATCGGTTCGGGATTGACCGCCAGCCCGTAATCGGAAAAAGACCGCCGGATAAAAGACTGCTTCTTATCCAGATAAGTTTGCTCAGGCAGGTCTTGATACACGCAACCGCCGCATTTTCCGATAAAAGGACATAAATTCTCTGTATTCATAATCTCTATTTTAGCAATTTTTTATGCATTTGTCATTAAATAATTTGACTTTTGCGTGAAAAAAAGATAAATTAAATAAAACCAACTTGAAAATATAAGGAAATAAAAATGGCAGATATGCAACAAAACTTGGGACACGAACAACGACAAATTCGACTGGAAAAATTGCAGGCTATGGCAGATAAAAATATCAACGCCTATCCGCATATTTATAAGCCGACGGAGACTTCACAGACGCTGAACGAAAAATATGTGTCGCTGGAAAAAGATATGCAAACGGACGATGTCGTGCGTGTGGCCGGTCGGATTCGGGCGATCAGAAACTCGGGCATGTTTATGGATATTTATGATGCAACCGGCAAGATTCAGATCTATACCTCTTTGGAACAATCGTCGGATGAAACCAAGCAGATGTTGAATTGGCTGGATATCGGAGATGTTATCGGTGTTGAAGGCACTGTGCGCCGGACAAAACGCGGAGAGCTGTCGGTCAATACGCAAAAGCTGACAATGTTGGCCAAGGCGTTGTTGCCTTTGCCCGAAAAATTTCACGGCCTGACGGATACGGATACAAAATATCGGCACCGCGAATTGGATATGATCATGAATCCGGAAACAATTCAAACTTTGGTCAAACGCAGCCGGATTTTTGAATCCATTCGGCAATTACTGATTTCAAAAGGGTGCTTGGAGGTAGATACACCGATTTTGCAAGTGATTAAGGGGGGCGCGACGGCCAAGCCCTTTATTACACACCATAATACGCTGGATATGGATTTGTTCTTGCGCGTGGCACCGGAATTATTCTTGAAACGCTTGGTCGTGGGGGGATTGCCGGGGGTATTTGAATTTGCCCGCAACTTCCGCAACGAGGGTATGGACACCACTCATAACCCCGAGTTCACGGGTATGGAAGTGTATATACCCTATTGCGATTATAACGATATGATGGACTTGTTTGAGGAAATTGTCCGCACGGCGTGTTTGGCAGTCAACGGGACACTGGAAATTGAATACGACGGTAAGAAGTTTGATCTCAGCAAGCCCTTTGCTCGGCGGTCTATGGCAGATCTGGTCAAGGAATATACGGGTGTTGACTTTATGGCGATACACTCGGATGCAGAGGCGCGGCAGGCAGCTGAAAAACTGCATGTTGAGGTTGATGAGCACGCCGATTGGGGGCATGTGTTAGCCGCTGTGTTTGAAGAAAAATGCGAAGAGCACTTGGTTGAGCCGACGCATGTGACGGATCACCCGAAATCTATGTCGCCGCTGACAAAAGAACATCGCGCGGATTCACGGTTGGTGGAACGGTTTGAAACATTTATCAACTGTAAGGAAATGTGTAATGCTTATTCTGAATTGACGAACCCGTTGGATCAACGGGCGCGCTTTGAGGAACAAGTGGCCGCCCGTGAAGCGGGTGATGACGAAGCTGATATGATGGACGATGATTTCGTTGAAGCTTTGGAACACGGATTACCTCCCACCGGTGGGTTGGGAATCGGTATGGATAGATTGGTCATGTTCTTGACCGGCAACACGTCTATTCGGGATGTGATTGCTTTTCCCACCATGCGTAAAAAATAGAAAGGAACTTTACGATGAAAAAAGAAGAATTACAAAAATTAGCCAAACAAATGATGACTCTGGACGATGTGCTGGTGATGGATAAAATCCCGGCAAAAGTGCGCTCGAATATGGGGATTGTTTATTATGTCCTGTTGGCAGTAGCGGTGACCTCGTTTGTGGTGAATGTGAATTCTTTTGCCGGATTCTTGGTTGGTCTGATTGTGACGGCGGTGTCGGCGGTGTTGATTCGCCTGCTGTGCGAAATGATCAAGTTCTCCGATGCACCGGTTGTTAAACCAGAGCCGAAAGCAGAGAAAAAAAGCGGGAAATAGGCGATTTTGTTCCCGTAGCTCAGATGGATAGAGCACAGGATTCCTAATCCTGGGGCCGTGGGTTCAACTCCCGCCGGGAACGCCAGAACCGAGGTGTTTGATTGAAAATACAGGCAACAAGTGTTTTTTGGAATAATGCTGCTTACTTGATACGCGGGCCGGCCGGTTGCGGTAAGTCTCGCCTGGCATTGAAACTGTTAGAGCACGGTGCACGCCTGATCGCCGATGATTTGACCCGGGTGATTGAGGAAAATGGGGCTCTGTGGGCTGGTTGCCCGGGAAAGCCCGGCTGGTTGGAAGTGCGACCGCTGGGTCTGATATCGGGTTTTCCGGTTTGTGAAAAGGCACCGATTCGAGCGATTATCAACCTGGAACCGGAATGCCCGGATCGAATCCGAACCGAACAAAGTGAATACCTGAATCAGTATCCGATACCGGTTTTTACACTGTGGAATCAGGATGTTGCTTTGGTGGAAAAAATAAAAGTGATTGACGGCCTGTTGTCGGGGACGCTGAAAAAAGAATTATAGAAAGGACAAAAAATGATTGGAGTAGTTTTAGTAACACATGGTCGCTTGGCCTATGAAATGTTGGAAGTGACTCAGCATGTGGTCGGACCGCAAACGGGTGTTGAGTGCGTCGGTATTAAGCCGGATGATGATATGGAATTAAAGCGGCACGAGATTTTGGAAAAAACCGCAGCCGTTGATACCGGGGACGGCGTGATTGTGATTACGGATATGTTTGGCGGGACACCTTCAAACCTGGCGATTTCTATTATGGAAGAACGTAATATAGAAGTCATCTCGGGTATGAATATCCCGATGTTGGTGAAATTGATGCGCAAGCGCAACGAGACAATCCCGGACGCTGTGTCTGCGGCGCAGGAAGCCGGGCGCAAATATATCAATGTTGCCTCACATTTGTTAAAGCTGGATAACTAGATGGCACAACTAACACAAACGGTTCAGATTCAAAACCTGAAAGGCCTGCACGCGCGGGCGACGGCGGCTTTTGTCAAGACGGCCGAGCGGTTTCAATCGGATATTATCGTGCATAAGGAGGGTGAACCCCCTGTGTCGGGTAAGTCTATTATGGGACTGTTGATGTTGGCGGTGTCGCTGGGCGAGACGATTCAAATTACGACTGACGGAGCTGATGCCGAGCAAGCGATGACGGCGTTGTGTGATCTGGTTAATAATCGCTTTGGTGAGGGAATTTAATGGAAGATCGTTTAACCGATATTGAAATTGCCCTGTCCGAGCAAGAGCGTATGATTGATGATTTAAGCTCGGAAGTGTTGCGTTTGTCAAAATTGGTGGCCGCCTTGGAAAAACAAGTAGAGCGGTTAAAGGCCGAGCGAGAAGAGACGTTGGTTAAACCGCTGTCCGAAGAAACACCGCCACCGCATTATTAAGCAAAGTGTGAAAATGAATTTCGGGTGTCCTTTTTTCTTGACATTTTTGAGAAAATAGGGCATTTTATTTTTTATAACAAAGGAGTCCTAAATGAGTTTTAACGAACAAACAATTAAAACGATTGCCAATTTGGCACGGCTTCGCTTTCCCAAAGAAGACGAAGAAAAATTTATGAAAGATATTGATAGTATCTTAAATTGGGTAGAAGAGCTGAAAGAAGTGAATATTGACGGAGTGGAACCTTTGGTTTCCGTGACACCGCGCGCCAGTGCCGTTCGAACCGACGAGGTGACAGACGGCGGGTTGCAAACCGAATTGATGGCAAATGCCCCCGAAGCGGTTCAAGGCTTTTATGAAGTTCCAAAAATGGTGGAGTAAAATATGACAGATTTAGTAGACTTGCACATTTCCGAAGCATTGGATTTGCTGAATAAAAAAGAGATTTCCGCAGTGGAATTAACACGGGCTCATTTGGCGGAAATGGAGAAAGCTCGTTTTTTGAACGCCTATATTACCGAAACGCCCGAACGCGCGTTGGCTGATGCCGAGGCGTCCGATAAACGGCGCCAGAACGGTGAGTCTTTGGGGGCGTTGGACGGGATTCCGATCGCGAATAAAGATCTGTATTGCACCAAGGGAGTGCGTACAACGGCGGCTTCCAAAATTTTGTCCAAGTTTGTTCCGCCCTATGAATCAACAGTGTCGCAAAAATTAAAAGATGCCGGGACAGTGATGCTGGGCAAAGTCAATACGGACCAATTCGCTATGGGCGGATCCACTGTGACCAGCTATTTTGGCGTGACGAAGAACCCTTGGACTGATGAAAAAGGCGAATACAGCCTGATTCCCGGCGGGTCCTCGGGCGGGTCGGCGGCAGCCGTATCAGCGGGGCTTTGTATGGGGGCAACCGGATCGGATACTGGGGGGTCTATTCGTCAGCCGGCTTCGTTTTGTGGCGTGACAGGTATTAAACCGACATACGGACGGTGCTCGCGTTATGGAATTGTGGCGTTTGCGTCGTCGTTGGATCAGGCCGGCCCGATGGCACGTTCTGTTAAGGATTGCGCCTTGATGCTGCGGGAAATGGCAGGATCCGATCAATATGATTCAACGGTTGCGGAAGTGGCTGTGCCGGATTATGCTGCGGCTTTGACCGGAGATATTCGGGGTAAGAAAATCGGTATTCCGCGCGAATATCGGCCGGACGGGTTGAATGCCGAAGTGGCCAAAGTCTGGGACAAAGGGATTCAATTCTTGAAAGATGCCGGAGCGGAAGTGATTGAGATTTCGTTGCCGCATACAAAATATGCCTTGCCGGTTTATTATATTATTGCCTGTGCCGAGGCCAGTTCTAATCTGTCGCGCTATGACGGGGTGCGTTATACTACGCGCGTGGACGGTAAAACGCTGGACGAGATGTATGAAAATACACGCACGGATGGCTTCGGACCCGAGGTTATTCGCCGGATTTTGCTGGGCACTTTTGTGCTGTCGGCCGGATTTTATGATGCCTATTATACACGGGCGCAACGCGTGCGGCGTTTGATCTATAACGATTTTGTGGAGGCTTTCAAAACGGTTGACGCCATTGTTGTGCCGGCTGCACCGACTCCGGCTTTGTCCTATGAGGCTTTTAAAAATATGAGCCCTGTGGATACTTATTTGGGCGATGTCTTTACGACGCCGGCATCGTTGGCGGGGGTGCCGTCTTTATCGCTGCCGATCGGGTTATCGGGGCAGGGACTGCCGATCGGTCTGCAAGTGATTGGCAAACATTTTGATGAAAATACGGTCTTCCAAATTGCCGATGTTATGGAAAAATCGGCGGGATTTGATTTGACACCACATCGGGTGAAAGGATAAAAAATGTATACGATTCAAGGAAAAACAGGAGAATGGGAACTGGTCATCGGATTGGAAGTTCACTGTGAGATTTTATCTAACTCTAAGGTCTTTTCGGGCGCATCAGCCAAGTTCGGAGCTGAACAAAATACGCAGGTGTCATTCATTGATGCAGGCTTTCCGGGTATGCTTCCCAAAGTCAACGCCAAATGTATTGAGCAATGTGTCAAAACAGGGTTTGGCTTGAATGCCAAGATCAACAAATTCTCGCGGTTTGATCGGAAAAATTACTTTTATGCCGATTTGCCCCAAGGGTATCAGATTTCGCAACTATATTACCCGATTGTCGGAGAGGGCTTTATTGAAGTGACAACCGATGAAGGAACACGTAAAATCGGTGTGGAGCGGTTGCACTTGGAACAAGATGCCGGTAAATCCATTCATGATATGGTGCCGGGGAAAAGCTTGATCGACTTGAACCGCAGCGGTGTGGGGTTGATGGAAATTGTATCTAAACCCGATATGCACTCACCGGCGGAGGCTGGAGAATATCTGCGGAATTTGCGGGCGATTGTGCGGGCTTTGGGCACATGCGACGGCAATATGGACGAAGGGTCTATGCGCTGTGATGTGAATGTGTCGGTGCGTAAAGTCGGCGAGACGGGGCTGCGTCCGCGAGCCGAAGTCAAAAATGTGAACTCAGTGCGTTTTGTGATGCAGGCTATTGAAATTGAAGCTCAACGGCAGATTGATATTTATGAAAGCGGTTGTCAGTGCAAACAAGAAACCCGCTTGTTTGACTCGGTTAATCTGGAAACGCGGCCGATGCGGAGCAAAGAAAATGCCAATGATTACCGCTATTTCCCGGATCCGGATTTGTTGCCGGTTATCCTGACGGATGAATATATTGAAAATATCCGTAAAAATTTGCCGGAATTACCAGAAGCCAAGAAAAAACGCTATGTGGAGCAATTGGGAATTACGCCCTATGATGCCTCTATTTTAACAGCCGATGTGGAAACGGCAGCTTACTTTGAAACCGCAATCCAAGGGCACGATGCCAAGAAAGTGGCGAACTGGGTCATGGGGGATTTGTTTGCTTATTTGAACAAGTCCGGCAAGACAATTGCCGAAAGCCCGATTCAGGCACATGATTTGGGATCCTTGGTCGGCTTGATTACCGATGGAACGATTTCGGGCAAAATTGCCAAAGATGTCTTTGAAATGATGATTGAAACCGGTAAATCACCGGCTGCAATTGTTGAAGAAAAAGGTTTGAAACAAACGACCGATACCGGTGCGATAGAAGCTATTATCGCTGATGTTTTGGCGGCAAATATGGATAAAGTGGCTGAAATTAAAGCCGGTAAGGATAAACTGAAAGGGTGGTTCGTCGGTCAGATTATGAAAGCCAGCCACGGTAAAGTCAACCCGGCTTTGGCTAATCAATTACTGGATAAAAAGCTGAGCGAGATGTAGTATGCGTGAGTTATCGCCTGCACGACAGGCAGAACGCAAAAAGCGTATTCAGAAGGTTTTGGAAACCGATCCGTCGGCTAATTATCATCAGACGATGGTGTATATAGCCTGCAAATCATGGGAAATGGTGCAAACCCTACGTGTGAATTTGTGTATTACAGCATGGCCGTTTGGGCCAAATCCCAAAGAGGTGAATAAGCCTATGCGAAAATATGCATCGGAAGGGTTGTTGCATGCAGCAGCTCTGGGAAATATCAAAATCGCTGAACACTTGATTCAGAAAATGAAAGCTGATGTCAATTATCAGGACAAAAAAGGTTGGACACCGTTACTGTGGGCTATTTCACGCAAACGATTGGGAATGGCAGAATACCTGTTGCGACAAGGTGCCAATCCTAATTTTGTCAGTTGTCGCGGCTTTTCACCGGTGTTTCGGGCTTTGTTTGATAAAGTGCCGCTGGCTTTTCCGTTGTTGCGAAAATATGGGGCCGACTTGGATAAACCTTATTATCATACAGAGTATTCCAAGTTTGTTTTCCCGATTCGGCGGGTGGCCTATTATCCGCTGATGATAGCTTGCGCGCAGGCCGATGATGCCAAAGGGCGCAATGTTGTTGATGCTTTGTTAAAGGCAGGAGCGAATCCCGACATCACTTATCGTAAAATACCGCTGGCTAAAATGGTAGAGCAGAATAAAATGCCATCGCACGCTTGGCTTAAAGTCAGATTAAACCAAGCGTTCCGCGAACGGCAATAAAACTATTGGCGCGTGTTGCAGTTTGTCAGGGCAGGGGGCGGTAGGCGCTTTTCCTGGTGCACAATCTTTTGCGGGGCAGATGTCCAATGCTTGTGAATCTCCTGCGCAACGCGTGTAACAAAGAGGCCCGAAACAATCAACGCCCCGACGATACATAAAATGCCGGCCGGCACATTGACTTCATCACCATATTCTGTTTTCATGTTTTTGTCTCCTTTTTTGTTTATTATATCATATTTTTGCATTTTTTCAAGTTTTTTCTTGAAAAATTTTTTTTCTGTGGTATAGTCCTCTTATGAAACAGATTGAACTTTTCACAGACGGAGCGTGTTCCGGCAACCCCGGGAATGGCGGTTGGGCCTGTATTTTGCGCTATAAAGAAACGGAAAAAGAATTATCCGGCGGAGCAGAACAGACCACAAATAACCGTATGGAATTGATGGCGGTAATCAGTGGCTTGAAACAATTGAAAGAGCCGTGTCAGGTAGCAATATCCACGGACAGTCGTTATGTGCTGGACGGGGCGACCAAGTATTTGGCCGGTTGGCAACAAAATAATTGGCGACGTGCGGATAAAAAGCCGGTTCTGAATCAGGATTTATGGTCGGAACTGTCGGCGTTGCTGGCCAGACATCGCGTATCGTGGATTTGGGTGAAAGGTCACGCCGGCCACCCCGAAAATGAGCGTGTGGATAAATTGGCCTGCCAACAGCGTGATGCTTTCAAGGCTCCACCTGTTTCATCAGTTGATTGAATTGATGTTGGCTTAAATCCCGAGGCAGAATCATTTTTTGCCCGTTTTTTAAAATCAAAAAATTAAAGCAAGTGTGATGCAGACCGTATGTATCGCGAATCTGTCGGGCTTGTTCTGTGCCCGTTGTCAGGTGATAATAGGTCAGCTTGGTGTCTGTGGTATTTCGAAAAACGGTTAACCGATCCCAGGCACAGGGTAAACAGGTTGGTGTAGCAACCTGCACCAAAGCAAGCGGAGAAGCTTTGTCGGGCATGGGGGGATAAGTCGGCGCCCACAGCGGAGCCGATACCGAGGCCAGAAGCCACCCAAACATCAATGCATAAGGTAGTCGCAATATAGCCCGATAACCCATATCAGATTTTTGTGCTTTTTTGAAAAAAGATAATGTCTTGCCGGGAGCGATCAACCAGATATTAAAACACAGGAAAATCAGGACATATCCCCCCGATAGCAGAGCGATTTTGAACCCGGCAGAAGCAGCCGTAAAAGCGGTCAAAAAAGGCTTTGGGAACAAAAATATCAGCCCCAGCATAATATATTCTTTTTGAATAGGCTTGACAATTAAAAACAGTGTAGCAAGCAATAGCACAATGGAAAGCAAATAGCCCGAGGGCACAAAATCTATCGGCAGACAGTAAATCCACAGCAAGCCCAAAATTATAAACAAAACGGCCAGCCGTCCTTGGATTTGACGCGTGATCAAGCGCATCTCCGATCCCCGATTCGCCAGGCTTTGCGGAGCAAGCCATAGGCACCAAATCGGCGTGCAAATCAGAAAAAAGAAGCAGGCCCAAAAGATTTTGTAAAATGGTATCTCTTCGGTCGGTGCGCTAATAGACGAGTCGGATAAAGTAAAACTTCCTTCGGTGAATCCGCCGGAAGAACGCACCCGAAACGGAAAAGACGATTCGACAGTAAGCGGATTATTGCTGTTATTTTGCCAAATAAAGACGGCTTTGTTTTGTTCAATTTGCTGGGACAGTAAAGTCGGAGCCGAATCGCCGATGGCTTGAATGGAAAGCCACTGTAAAGTTTTCGGGAAGGTCAGTTGCGTCCTGATACGACCGTCGGATAACACAGAACCTTGTGCAGTTATATCCGTTCGTTCCAAGGGTAAGGCGGTAATCTTCAAACTGTTCAAAATCGGTGCGGCCCAGTTGGTCAAATAAGCTTCGGATTCGGGCAGGGTGAGTTGATAAGTTTGGGTGAAATATTGGCAATTGCCTTGGACCGGGCATGCGTGCCAAGTTCCCTGCACCCGAATTGTCAGGTCATGTGGTTGAATATCCTCTAATACAATCGGGAAAAAGGCTATACCGCTGAAACTTTTTGTCCAATCCGATTCGTTGTCGGCGTCGGGTTTGAAAACGGTCAAGGGAGTGGCCGTGGCATCAGACACTTGAATATCCAAGAGGGGCGTGTCAATTTGCCAATTCGGTGCGGTATCTGCCTCGACTGCCAATAACAATTTTGACTGACCCCGAATGCCGGTGCGATAAGACACCAACCGTGTTTTCCCAAAGGCCGTCGGCTGCCATGAGGTGGTGCCGCCTTGTGCTCTTTCACGAGCCAGGGATAAATCGGCGGCCAAATGAGAAAGCGGAGTTGTATCAGCCACCGATTGTTTAATCGGCAACAAACCTGAAAATAATAAAAAGAATATAAAAAAGTACTTCATAGTGGCTATTCTAGCAAAAAAAAACTTGAATGTCTTGTAAAAAATGTGTAAAATACATTCGTTTTTAACTTTTTTATAATGGAGGATTTCATTAAACCGTTTAATCAAGGCTCTTCGTCGGCTCAGGAAAAGAACGATTTCCGGATGAATGGGCAAATTACATCTTCACAGGTTCGGCTGATTTTGGCGACCGGTGAGAATTTTGGCGTTATTTCAACTCGTGAAGCGATGCGTCGGGCATCAGAACAGGGCTTGGACCTGATTGAAATTGCACCGGGGCCTATTCCCGTTTGCAAAATACTGGAAGCCGGTAAATATCGCTATGAACTGCAAAAACGGCGGTCAGAGGCAAAGAAAAAACAAAAAGTTGTTGAAATTAAAGAAATTAAAATGTCTTCTAATATCGGGGATAATGACTATGCAGTAAAACTGCGGGCAGCACGACGCTTTTTGGAAGATGGCAATAAAGTCAAGTTTAATTTGCGCTTTCGGGGACGCGAAATGTCATATGTGGATTTGGGGGCTGCGGTTCTGAATCGGGCCAAAGCAGATCTTTCTGACGTGTCCAAAGTGGAACAAGAACCCAAACTGGACGGTCGTCAGATGACTTTGGTCATTGCGCCCAACAAATAAAGCGAATCGATTCGCCTTTTTTAGCCAAAAAGGCGAATTTTTTATTAATGTTTTTTTATTATAAATCAAGTGTTTGTAAATTAAATCTTGCAATTTGTGAAAAAAAAGAGTAGCCTTAGATCATATTTTTTATAAGTGAAAGGAAATAAAAATGGCTCGTGTAACTGTTGAAGATTGTGTAAAGAAAGTTCCAAATCGGTTTGATTTGGTCTTGTTGGCGGCGGGACGCGCTCGGGCGCTGTCGTCCGGGGCAGCCTTGACTGTGGATCGTGATAACGATAAAAATACGGTGGTGGCTTTGCGTGAAATTGAAGAAGGCACAATTGACTTGAACACTGTTCGGGATAATGTGATTGCCGGTATGCAAAAATATGCCAAACCGACGGAAGGTATTGAAGATGCGGCCGAGCTGAAAGAAGTGGAATCCGAAATCAATGGAGAAGCTCCGTTGTATGCAGATACAGAATTTGTCGGCTCCGATTCGTTCCAAGTGGTAGATGACGTTACCGAAGCGTAATTCGTAAAAGAGGGGTGAACTTTGATAACGATGATGCGCCAGTATGAATTGGTTGAACGGGTCAAATCCTATGATCCGAATGCCGATGAAGGGGCGCTGAACCGCGCATATATTTTCGCTATGAAAATGCATAGCGGGCAAAAACGTGAATCAGGTGAGCCCTATTTTTCGCATCCGGTGGCAGTGGCCAGTATTTTAACGGAATACAAATTGGATGCAGCCACGATTATTACGGCGTTATTGCATGATACGGTTGAAGATACACCGGCCTCTTATGCTGATATCAAAGAATTATTTGGCGAAGATGTGGCCAAATTGGTTCAGGGACTGACGAAGTTAGCCAAAGTCCAGATTCATTCCGAGGCTTCTAAACAGGCTGAAAACTTCCAGAAATTAGTTCTGGCAATCAGTTCCGATATTCGGGTGTTGCTGATTAAACTGGCAGATCGCCTGCATAACATGCGCACGCTTCACTACTGTCTGAAAGCAGAAAAGCGCAAACGCATTGCGACTGAGACTTTGGAAATCTATGTGCCATTGGCTGAACGAATCGGTATGCAGGCCATGAAGGATGAGTTGGAAGACTTGGCCTTTCAACAGCTGCACCCAGAAGCATATGAGTCAATCACAACACGATTGAATTTTTTGGCGCAAAAAGGGGAAAAAGATGTCGCAGAAGTGATCACTGAATTAAAGCAGGATCTGGTAGATAACCACATCAAAGCCGAGGTAACAGGGCGGCAAAAACGACCGTATTCCATATGGTTGAAAATGCAGCGTAAAAATGTAACTTTGGAGCGCATTTTTGATATTATGGCTTTTCGGATTGTTGTGGATACCATTGCGGAATGCTATCAGGTTTTAGGAGTGATGCATACCAAATACAATATGATTCCCGGCCGTTATAAAGATTATATTTCAACGCCGAAATCAAACGGTTATCGGTCTATTCACACGGGTGTGTTCGGGCCGCTTAATCGGCGGATTGAACTGCAAATCCGGACAAAAGAAATGCATGAAGTCGCCGAAAAAGGGGTGGCGGCGCACTGGGAGTATAAGCAAGGTGTCCATCGCGAGGGAACGCAATATCGATGGTTACGGGACTTGTTGGAATTATTAAGTCATTCCTCCGATCCGAACGAATTTTTAGAGCATACTAAAATTGCGATGTATCAGGATCAGGTCTTTTGCTTTTCACCAAAAGGTGACTTGATCTCGCTGCCAAAGGGGGCAACCCCGATTGATTTTGCATATGCCGTACATTCCAAGGTCGGGGATAATTGTGTCGGTGTTAAAATCAATGGAAAAATCAGCCCTTTGCGCACTGTTTTGCAAAACGGAGATCAGGTTGATATTTTAACGGCCAAAAATCAGACCCCCTCGGCCGAATGGGAACGCATTGCCGTATCGGCCAAAGCCAAAGCGGCGATTCGGCGATTCCTGCGTGCTCAAAAGCGGCAACAACTGGTGGAAAACGGGCGAAGCTTGATGCTGGCCGAGGCCAAAGAATATAATGCCTCTTTCTCGGATAAGGATTTAACGCCGGCTTTGGATAAAGGACGGTTTAAGACGACGGATGACTTGTTGATGGCTGTCGGTGAGGGATTGGTTTCAGCGGCAGATATTTTCCACAAAGTGCACCCCGAATCCAAGTTGTCGCTGTATCAAAAGACAATGTCACTGTTTCGTAAAAATGATAAACCTTTGGCGATGGCGGGAAGCCATATGCCGATTACCGGCTTATTTGAAGGTTTATCGTACAGTTTTGGCAAGTGCTGCCATCCGGTGCCCGGGGATAAAATTGTGGGGATTGTATCCACCGGCAAAGGTGTTGTGATCCATACGCAAGATTGCCCCTCGCTGAACCAATATGCCGATGAGCCTGAGCGTTGGATTGATGTGGGGTGGAATACGGCTGCTGCCAAAGAAGCAGTTTTGCCTGTGCGAATTAAACTGACCTTGTCCGAACAAGCAGCGGCTATGCCTGAATTGATGACAATTTTGGCGCAATACAATGCGACCGTCTCGGATCTGGCAACGAAACGCCGGAGTGAAGGATGGGCAGATTTGGTGCTGGACATTACGGTCCATGATAAAGACCATTTGGATACAATATTACAGGCTTTACGTTCGTCTGAGAAAATTGCATCAGTTGAACGAATTAAATCCGGATAAAATATATTAAATCAATAAGTTATGATTTCGTCTCTGTGGTAGCGGGTGTCTCTGTTGCAGAAACAACCGAAGTTTCCGGCGCATTGCGTCGACCTTGGTGCGGGCGATTTAAACGACGCTTTGGTTGCTCTTGGGAGATCATAGTTTGCTCTGTGTTTTGATTCATTGTTTCCACCGGCACGGATAAATCCAAGACCGATAAATCACCATCGGGCAGGGGAGTTAAAGAAACTTCCTCGGTAGTCGAATCGGCTAAAACCGTCTGGGGTTGTTCCACCGGTCGCGGTTGTGGGCGCAGAGCCATCTCGTTTGCGATGGCAATGTTTTGCAAATGCATATAGTGATCAGCATACTGCATACATGTTTCAGCTAACACTTCATCATTTTGAATCAATGCATCTTTGGCGGCCGCTAAATACTTTTCGTGTAATTGTAAAGCCGTTCCACGCAGCTTGCCACATGGCCCAGAGCTTTCTAATGAAGTATTCCGAAAAATAGTTTGGGTGCGGCTGCCGCGTGAAGAATTATGCCGTCCGTTAAAGCGATTACGTTGATTCTGTTTCATAAAAAACCTATTGATAAATCGGATAAGTGTATCCGGATTGTTGGTAATACGGCGTCACGGGCATTTGCATTACGGGAACCGATACCGGCGCCACGTGCATTTGAGGAACCACCGGTTGCGGCATTTGGAAAGTGGTCGGCACTTGCTGCGTGGTCGGAACCCCCAAGTGGTGTAGCATTATATCAACCGAACCGGCCGGTGCCTGCACGACGAGCGGCGGCTGTTGGACATAGGTCGGCTGTTGCTGCATAACCATAGGTTGTGCCTGAACATAGGCGGGTTGCTGTTGCACTGTGACAGCCTGTTGCATAACGACAGGACGTCGCACAATAACCGGTTGCTGCATAACGACAGGTTGCTCAACCGTCACATCGCGTTGAATGGTGACCGGATATTGAACGGAAATCGGATATTGTCGTGTAATCGGATATTGAACCTTGGGTGTCGATTGTGTGTAATAGGTTTCAACACCGGTGCCTGTCAGCGGAGCAGTCTCGGCCGCAACGACAGATTCGGTTTCTTGGGTTGCCCACTTGTCCCGAACGGAAATTGCCGGCGGTTGTTGTTCAAACATCGTCTCATCATCGGTAACCATCGTCGGTAGAGGCAGCTCCGGAATTGTTAAGTCCGCTTCGTCCTCGTAGGTCATTGTCAGCGCTGTATCCCGATTCGTATCCGGTCTGTCGCAACCGACAGTGCAGGGAATATCGGCCTTCTTTTCCGGCAGAACAATATCCTTATCCGGGGTTGTTTTTGCGGAATCGGAAACAGAAGTATCCCCACCCGTCGCATAAGACCAGTTTATATAGTCCGAACTGTTTTCTTTGGACACAGCATATGCCCCGACAGACATAAAGAGAGACAAACTTGATAGCAAAAAAACAGACAATTTTGTGTTCATTTTTTTTATCCTTTTATTGATCCGATACTCTCACATTACACCGTTTTTGAAACGGAATCAAGCCTATTCTGCGATTCCCAGCAATTTTTTGTATTCGTCGCGCAAATATTCGGCTTCCGCACGATCGGCCGGTGTCATTTTACGCAGGCGCAGTATCTGTCGCATAACCTTGATATCATAGCCGCTTCCTTTGGCCTCGGCAAAAATTTCCCGAATGTCGGCGGAAAGTTCTTTCTTTTCCTCTTCCAACCGTTCGATTCGTTCAATAAAAGCAGCTAATTTACCGGCATCTGGTTTTACTTCATCAGTCATTTTTTTATCCCCTCAAATTAAAGTTATTTTTTTGGTGTGGCGGCCTGTACGGCTGCATTCAAATCCGATTCGGTGCACAACCCCAGTGTGACGGGATTGCGTGGAACAATGTTATGAATATTCTTGTGTGTGCGTTCCCGAATCGCCGTGATGGTCGGCTTGGTCGTGCGGAGCAATTTCACAATTTGCGAATCGCGCATCTCTGGGTGATTCTTGACAATCCAGGCAATAGCTGAAGGACGATCGCCGCGCTTGGAGTGTGATACATATTTCTTACCCTTGGAGAGTAATTTTTCCACTTCCGGATTACAATATAATACCAACGACTCGTTGGGATTGGCTTCACATCGTTTAATTTCGTCCCAAGTCAATTGTTCGTTGACAATCGGGTCAAACCCCATAATGTGGGCTGCCACATCACCGTCGGCAATTGCTTGAACTTCAAGAGTATGCATTCCGCAAAAATCAGCAATTTGTTGAAATGTTAAAGTTGTATTATCCAATAACCAAACGGCCGTTGCTTTCGGCATTAAGGGAAGTGTCATTTTAATTTTACCTTTCTCAAATAAATTGTTTTGATGGGAAGAGTATAACAAAAATGTTTTAAAATTGCAATAAAAATGATGACATTTGAAAAATAATTTGATATGATGCGTTCAGGTTGTTTTGATTAAAAGGAGAAAAAAATGAAAAAACATCTGTTTATGTTGGCTCTGTTGGGAGCTTTTACTGTTTCAATGTCGGCGTCGGCCGATTTTTATGCCGGAGTCGGATTCGGTGGCAGTTTTAATGGGGGGAGCACCTATAAGAACGGAATCCGGAGCAAATTCAAAAATTCGGCAATGTATTCACTAAGCGGTGGATATGAATTGCCACTGCCATTGTTTGATGTGCGTGGTGAAGCCGAGTATGTGCGGATTCGGCCCGAGGCAAAAGATACCCGTACCAAACAATTGGACGGCCTGTTCTTGAATGCAATCGGCACGATTCCTTTGGTTCCCGTGATTGATCCGTATGTCGGGCTGGGAATCGGGCGTGTGCGGTTTGATCATGCGAATTCGTTTGCGGTGCAGGGGATGATGGGCGCCGAATATGAATTGCCGTTCTGGCCGATGACGGTTGGTGGTGAATACCGGTATTTGAAAATCAACGAAACCACCGGGAAAGCCCATTCACCGTCTAAGTTTCATACCAATATCTTGATGCTGAAAGTGCGGTACTTGTTCTAAAAAAATCAGGCAGGTGTGGGACGCCTGCCTTTTTTGTTGACATTTCGGACGCCTTGTGATAAAAGGCGTCCCTGTAAGGAGAATACGTTATGATAATGCAAAAAACTTTTTCAATGATTAAACCGGACGCGACAGCACGGAATATTACAGGCCAAATCAATGCTAAAATTGAAGCGGCGGGATTAAGAATCGTGGCTCAAAAACGGATTTTGATGACCAAAAAACAAGCCGAAACATTTTATGCCGAACACCAAGGTAAGCCGTTTTTTGACGGCTTGGTTGAATTTATGACCTCGGGCCCGACAATTGTTCAGGTTCTGGAAGGGGAAAACGCGATTGCACATTACCGTGAAGTTATGGGTGCCACGAATCCGGAAAAGGCAGCACCGGGGACATTACGTGCCGAGTTTGCCGAAAGCATGGGGCGCAACAGTGTTCACGGTTCCGATTCCGAAGCCAGCGCTGCGCGCGAGATAGCCTATTGGTTTGCCGGAAGCGAAATTGTCGGTTAGGTTATTTCAATAATTTTTTCAGGTATTTCCCCGTCCAACTGTCCGGATTATCGGCCACTTGCTCGGGGGTTCCTTTTGCCACAATACGCCCGCCGCCGTTGCCACCCTCCGGCCCCATATCAATAATATAATCGGCGGTTTTAATAACATCCAGATTGTGCTCAATGACGACAACGGTGTTGCCCTGATCAACCAAAGTATGAAGCACTTCCAGCAATTTTTGAATATCGGCAAAGTGCAAGCCGGTAGTCGGCTCGTCCAGGATATACAGTGTTTTACCGGTGCCGCGACGGGATAGCTCTTTGGACAGTTTAATTCGTTGTGCCTCTCCACCCGAAAGTGTGACGGCCGATTGCCCCAGCGAAATATACCCCAGTCCCACGCGTTGGAGCAGAGCGCATTTGTCGTGCAAGGCCGGAATGTTTTGAAAGAAATCAGCCGCCTCATCAACCGTCATATCCAGCACATCGGCAATGGATTTTCCCTTATAAGTGACTTCCAAAGTTTCGCGATTATACCGCTTGCCGTGGCAAGTGTCGCAGGCAACATAAACATCGGGCAAAAAGTGCATTTCTATTTTCAAAACGCCGTCGCCTTGACATGCTTCGCAGCGACCGCCTTTGACATTAAACGAGAACCGACCGGGCTTGTAGCCGCGTGCTTGCGATTCAGGCAAGCCTGCAAACCAATCTCGAATCAGAGAAAACATACCGGTGTATGTTGCCGGATTAGAACGCGGCGTGCGACCGATCGGGCTTTGATCAATATCAATAATCTTGTCAATATAGCCGGCACCCCGAATCTTTTTAAACGGGCCGGCCGATTCGTGAGATTTGTTGATCAGTTGATTGAGGCCTTTGTAAAGTGTTTCAATCACCAAAGACGACTTGCCGCCGCCGGATACCCCTGTCACACATGTAAAAGTGCCCAGTGGAATGTCTGCCGTTACATTTTTCAGATTATTGACGGTGGCTCCTTCTATGGTTAAAAACTTACCATTGCCGGCACGACGGATTTTAGGAACGACAATTTGTCGCATACCGGATAAAAATTGCCCTGTTGTGGAAATGGGGTTATCTATAATTTGTTCAGGTGTTCCTTGGGCGACAATATGGCCGCCGTTTTTACCGGCGCCGGGGCCGATATCCACCACATAGTCCGCCGACCGAATCGCATCTTCGTCATGTTCAACCACAATGACAGTGTTTCCCAGATCACGCAGGTGCCTTAAAGTTTCCAACAATTTATCATTGTCCCGCTGATGCAAACCGATAGAAGGCTCGTCCAAAACATACAGAACACCGGTCAAGCCTGATCCGATTTGACTGGCCAGTCGAATGCGTTGCGATTCGCCGCCGGATAAAGTGCCGCTCATACGATCCATCGCCAGATAGCCAAGACCGACATTATTCAAAAAGGTCAAACGATCAATGATTTCTTTCAAAATCCGATTCGCGATTTCATGCTTTTGGGGCGATAGTGTCGCGGGCAGGGCGGTGAACCATTGTAAGGCTTCGGCCAGAGAAACATGCGTTGCCTCGGCTATGTTGCGCCCACCGACTTTAACCGCCAGCGCTTCGGGGCGCAGGCGAGCACCGTGACAGACCTCGCAAGGGGAAGTAGTTTGATATTTTCCGATTTCTTCACGCATCCAGTCTGATTCCGTCTCTAAATATCGGCGTTCCATATTCGGAATCACACCTTCAAAACCGGCGCAACCGTAAAGGATAGCCTGGCGGATTTCAGGTGGCAGCTTGTTCCAAGGTTGATCCACATCCAGTCCCCGCACTGTCCGTAAGAGGGTTGTCAGGGCCGAATGATACCATTGGAACCAATCATTTCCCCGCTGCCATGGTGCAATGGCACCATCGCGAATGGATTTGGTCGGATCGGGAATAACCAAGGCCGGATCCACATATTGCCGAAAACCCAAGCCAGAGCATTCGGGACAGGCTCCTTGAGGGTTGTTGAACGAAAAAAGGCGTGGCTCTAAATCCGTAATGGTGAAGCCCGACACAGGACAAGCAAATTTTGACGAAAATGTGTGCGTCTCGTGTGTCGTCATATCCTCGGTCAGAGCCAATCCGTCCGAGAGTTCCAACGCCTTTTCAAACGATTGCGCCAAGCGATCTTCCAAGCCCTCTTTCACAATAATCCGGTCTATAACCACGGCGATGTCGTGCTTTTTATTTTTATCCAGCTCGGGTGTGGAGTCGGTCTCGTAAAGGTTGCCGTCAATCTTAACGCGTGAAAAGCCTTTTTTCTGCCAATCGGCAATTTCTTTTTTGTATTCTCCTTTGCGGGAGCGAATGACGGGGGACAGAATCATCAGTTTGCTTCCGACGGGCAGGGCCATAACGGCGTCAACCATCTGGGATACTGTTTGCGATTCAATCGGCAGCCCCGTCGCCGGCGAATACGGTACCCCGATTCGTGCCCACAGCAGCCGCATATAATCATAAATCTCGGTAACGGTGCCGACAGTCGATCGCGGGTTTTTAGAGGTTGTCTTTTGCTCAATGGAAATAGCAGGGGATAGGCCCTCTATTAAATCAGCATCGGGCTTTTTCATCACATTCAAGAACTGTCGCGCATAGGCGGACAAACTTTCCACATAGCGGCGTTGTCCCTCGGCATAAATGGTGTCAAATGCCAAAGATGACTTGCCCGAGCCCGACAGGCCGGTAATTACGACCAGCTTGTCTTTGGGGATGTCTATATCAATGTTTTTCAGATTGTGTTCGCGAGCTCCGCGGATCTTTATAAATTGTTGCATTCAAGGCCTCTTTCCTGTGGAAACGCATTATACAGCAAACAATCCTAAAAATCAAGCCATTCTTTGGTGGAAATGCGGTGAAGGCTATTCATCATCGTCCGGATTCGGGGCACTCTCGGCTTTGTATTTCTCTAATACCTCGCTGTCCAGATCTTTGTTTTGTAAATGCAGAGCCTTAATCATATCTTCAATAGCCTTGACTTCATCATAGAACTGGCGGTATGTTTCCAAATCCAGCCCCGACCGCCACAGCGAATAAGACTCAAACACATTATTTTTTGTGTGCAGGGCAAAGAAAGCGTGATCTTTGAAAAAAGAAGCCTCTATTTTATCGGCATTAAAATAGTTTTTCAGATGCGTCAGGCGCTCCATAAACAGCGGTGTCAGCAAGGCCCGCGATTCAATCTGATCATTGGAATAGGCCTGATACCGATGTTCAAACTCTATGCTTTCCAGCTTGACACGATTCAGTTTGTTGATTTTACTGCCGCCAAACAGGCGCGATACCAAAAGAGTTTGGCTTTTGAGTGTTTTTTTGAGGGGAATGTCAATCAAGACACCTTGAAAAACGGTTACTTCCGACCGCTCCCGTTTTGAAGAATATCTCTCTTGCTTTAATTCCAATTCTTGAACGGAAAAGAAAGTGTCAGCCAAAGTGCCTGAAAATGAATCGTCTTTATCTATTTTGTCAAACGAAGGGAAAAGTTGCGTTTTTCGGATCAGATCGCCATTGATGACCTGTTGTCCGGCTTCCATTTTTCCCAAACATTTAATAAACAAAGGCAGGTATTTTTTCTTTTGTTTTCTTAAAAAATTATGATAAAGAATAAACGCTATGACAAAGCCCGCAATCGCAGGGAATAAGACGCCCGTACCGGAATCGGCCCGGTCATTGAAAATTGCAGCAAGTGTTTTGTTGATTGCCTCCGTCAGAGTAATGCCGAGCGAGTGTGCCGCAATACCCGACAGAACCAGTCCGGCGACGACCGCACACCCCATATAAGCCAAGGTTCGCTTGCGCTTTTCCTCATCTTTGGCTAATTTGGGAAAGACATCTTGTCGAATACAATTTAGAAAATCAGTTTTTGAGATCATTTTGTGAATCCTTTTAGTTTCATTTCCATAAATGATGAATTGTTATTACCAGAAAGATTAAAGCACAACAGCAGAATATAACAACGGCCGTCCGCATAACAGTGCAAAGGAGGGGTATAATAACAGATGAAACAAAACCATAGGTCCCCTCTGATTGATAAAATTTGCTACGAAGGGGGTTTTTATCCGGATTTATTTTTGAATTTGTGCGTATTTTTTTATTGTTGATTTGTAGGATTCGAATCATATCATCTATCATTTTTATCTCATCATAAAACTTTTCGTAAGTTTTGATACTTAATCCAGAGTGTCGCATTGAATAAGGTTCAAATAAATCCTTTGAAGTATGCAAGGCAAATAAAGCATGATTCCCCCAAAAGGATACATCAATCCGATTCGCTTTGAAGTATTTTTTAAGCGCCATCAGCTGTTCCATAAAGCGTGGAGTCAACAGAGCTCGTGCCTGAATTTGATTTGTTGTAAAGATTTGAAATGATTGATTAAATTGATTACTTTCCAGATATATGCGTTTTAATAGAGGAATTTTGTCGGGAAGCTTTGTATTCAGCAAAAGGGTGCATTCGGCACTGGGTTTGGGCATAATAACATCAATTAATATACCCGTGAAAACCAATCCGATAGAGACATATTTGGCTTTAGTATTATGGCGATATGAACTTGTAAGTTTGGCCTCACGCACAGAAAAAGAGGTATTTCGTAATGAAGCCGAAAAACAAGCATCTTTGGTAATTTCGCTTATCCAAGGGAATAAGCAAGAATTTCTGATAAGATCAATTAGGCATGCGTCAGTGATTAAATCCCCTTGAATTATCTCTTTTTGGGGAGACAAATGGTTCATAATGGTAAAAAAAGATTTTGTGTATTTTTCTTTTTGTTGTTTGAAAAACGGGCCCCATTTTTTTTCTATATCTATCAGAAAATAAGAATATATCAACCATTCAAAGAAAAGAAAAAAATGAAATGTACCCGGTAAAAATACAGTGGCAATATAGAGTGCTGTTATAACAGATACAGGTATTGAGCAAATCAAAACCCAAAATAAAATAAACCACCGAAAGGCGTATTTCCGTCGGGGTTCATCTTGCTCTAATTGCAGGAACAGGTCATTTCTGACCCGTTCCAAGAATGCTTCTTTACCGATCATTTCAGATAATCCGAAACTTGCACTTTCTTTTTATCTTCTTCGGTGGCCTGAAAATAAGTCAATTCCGAAATATCGCCCGCATAGGAAGCAAACAGGCTTCCCGGAAAGATTTGAATCTTGTTTTTCAGGTCTTTCAGCGCTGCATTATAAAACCGCCGTGCCGCCGCGATATTGCCCTCTACATCGCGATAGGTGGACATGGCTTCCTCAATCGGTGTGCCGGATTTTACATCAGGATAGTTCTCCATCGTGATGGATAATTGCCGCATTTGATGTTGTAATTTACCCTCTAATTCAAAGCGTTTGGCTGTCCCGACGGGCGCTTTCATTGCCTCGGTCCGCAGTTTTGTGATTTCAGTAAAAATTTCTTTTTCATGCTTCATAAATTTTTGCGCCAGGGTTAAAATCTCGGGGATCAAATCGGCTCGTTGCTTTAATTGCACATCAATACCGCTGAGCGCTTCGTCCAAAGTATTGCGTGCCCGAATCACACCGGCATAAGTAAAGTATAAAATGGCTGTAATAAGCAATAAAATAACAATAGTAAAAATCATATTTTTTCTCCTTTTAATTAAGCGTTAGTCCATTCGGCAGAGGAATCTCACGCATGTGCTTGACCTCGGCCATATATTCGCGTATCACAGAGCCGTCATGTTCCTCCACGATCAGCAGATTTGCAACCCGCTTTAAGTCCTCACGCACCGACGGGTGAATAAAATCCAGAACGATTGTGTTGCCCTCGTTACGATATAAAACAGCATGTTTACCGCCGTTATAAATGATACGGGGTTCGCGCGCATCATCTAAGCGTGCCCGAATCAGCACCATTAAATCCCCAGCGGCATTTCGCAAAATGTTAAAGTTTTTCTCTTGTTCAACCAGGTTTTCAGACATAATCTACCTCATAATACCGACTCAGTATAAAGCAAAAAAAAAGACAACGCAACATATATTTTTATAAAAAGCGATTTTTTGCTTGCAAAAACAGTAAAAAAAGAATAACATAAATGTGATTTTTTTATAAATAGGAGTTTTTATGGCAAAAGAAGAAGTCTTACAATTTACCGGAACGGTTGTCGAAGCCTTGCCGAATGCAACTTTTCGGGTTAAATTGGAAAACGGGCATGAGATTTTGGCTCATACCTCGGGCAAAATGCGCAAGTTTCGTATTCGCGTCATGGTCGGGGATAAAGTTGAAATTGAAATGACACCGTATGATTTAAGTAAGGGTCGCATTGCTTTCCGACACAAAGCATAGACAGACCCCGTTTTGAAAAGGAGGAAAAATGGCAACGACATTTCTGTCATTGGTGATTATGTTTGCTGTTGCACTGGGTGTGATGGTCGGTGTTGTGTTCGGGTTTGCCCTGTTGAATCGGTGTTGCTCGTCGTCGGATCCGACGCAGGATATACGTCCTTTTTTATTAAGTATTGTGTTGACCGCCGTCTCCTTTATTATCGGTTTGGTTTATGCAGCCCGGGTTGAAATATTGCTGCCGTATTTGAGTGTGTTCCTGGGAGCAGTGGCTTTGCTGTTGATGACGCTGAAGGGACAGGGAGCCCGCCGGGAAGGGGGATATTTTCTGGTGTGCTTGTGCGGCGTTTGTCTGCTGCCATCGGATCTGCCTTTGATTGCCGTGATGCCGTGGGTGATGTATCCGGCGTTGGGTCTGTCTTTGTATATGATGATGCGCTTGTTTATGATTATGGATCGGGTGCCAAACCTGTCCTTGATTACTTTGATGGCCCAGGGCGTTTTGCTGTATTTTCTGACACGTTTGGCGATTTTGCCGGTATGGTTCGCTTCGACGATGTTCTATTTGTTCTTTGCAATTGTGGCGGCGGCACAGACAATGAAACTGATATCCGGAAAAACGATTTTGGGCTTGTTTGCAGCACCGGTTGTGGGCTGGGAATTGGGTATGATTTGGGTATGGGTAATGGCCCAAGGATACCCCGCATTGCCGGCCGTGGTGTTTGGTTATGACCTGCTGGAAGTGATTATCGCAACAGCTTTAACCTTGAAAATAACCGGTCATGTATGCCCGCTGGCTGTTCCGTTTTTGATTGAACAAGCGCAAATGGTTGCAACCAAGGAGCAGAAATTATCGCGTTATATGCTGGTGATGTTGATTTTATTGTCTTTGATCGGGCTTGCTATGACGGGTGATAATACGAAAAATTATTATAGTTGGCGGTGGTTGATGATTTGCCAAGGAGTTGTATTACTGGGGTTCTGGATGCGTTTAAGAAATTGGGGACAGGCGCAACCGAGACTGCGGGACCTGTGGGGGGATTTGAAACAGGGGTTGCGCGAAGTGAAGAAGGAAATGACGACTGTTCCATTGAAAAAAGAGGCTGTGAAGAAGACAATGTCATCTAAAAAAGTGTCGAAGCGGAGCACACACAGGAAGAAGAAATGATACCTTTGTATCAGAAACCGGAACTGTGGGGTGATGCTGAGTTTAAATTGCATGCGCCTTATCAGCCTGCGGGTGATCAACCGCAGGCGATTGAATCTTTACTGCAGGGTTTGCGTCAAGAACAAAAAAATCAAGTCCTTTTAGGCATTACGGGATCAGGCAAAACATTCACCATGGCTCAAATTATCAATCAAATGAAGCGGCCGGCCTTGATTTTGGCGCACAATAAAACTTTGGCGGCTCAACTTTATGCTGAAATGAAAGCCTTTTTTCCCGAAAATGCCGTTGAATATTTCGTTTCGTATTATGATTATTATCAACCGGAAGCCTATATCCCGCGCACAGATACTTATATTGAAAAAGATTCGGCTATCAATGAGCAAATTGATCGACTGCGTCACTCGGCAACGCGTCATATTTTGGAACGGCGTGATGTGGTGATTGTGTCGTCTGTATCGTGTATTTACGGGTTGGGGGATGCCGAAAGTTATTCTTCTATGGCTTTTACGCTAAAAAAAGGCGATATGATAGATATGACAGATCTGTGTCGTCGGTTGGCAGAATTGCAATATGCCCGAAATGACATTGCTTTCGAGCGAGGAACTTTTCGCAAGAACGGTGATGTGCTGGATATTTTTCCCAGCCATTACGAGGATTTAGCCTGGCGATTGTCTTTTTTTGGAGATGAAATTGAAAACATATACGAGTTTGATCCCCTGACCGGACAAAAAAAGTTGGCATTACCCGAAATCACTGTTTTTCCGGCCAGCCACTATGTGACACCGCGGCCGGCCTTGTCGCAGGCCATTAAAACGATTAAAGCCGAATTAAAAGACCGTTTGGCTTTCTTTGAACAGAACGGGCAGTTGTTGGAGGCTCAACGCTTGGCTTCGCGCACGAAATACGATCTGGAAATGATGGAAGCAACAGGATCTTGTAAGGGGATTGAAAACTATTCTCGGCATTTGACCGGTCGGCGGTCAGGGGAGGCTCCACCAACCTTGTTTGAATACCTGCCAAAGGACGCTTTGTTGTTTGTTGATGAAAGCCATGTGACCATTCCGCAAATCGGTGCGATGTATCGAGGTGATCGATCGCGCAAGACAACTTTATCTGAATATGGCTTTCGATTGCCCAGTTGCTTGGATAACAGGCCATTAAAGTTTGAAGAATGGGAGCAAATGCGTCCTAAAACAATTTTCGTGTCGGCAACACCGGGGCCTTGGGAAATGGAACAGACAAAAGGGGTCTTTACCGAGCAAATCATTCGTCCGACGGGGTTGTTGGATCCTGAATGTCAGATTCGCCCCACGACCAGTCAGGTGGAAGATTTGATGGCCGAGTGTCTGGAAATTGCCAAGCACAAAGGTCGGGTTTTGGTAACTACTTTGACAAAAAAAATGGCCGAAGATTTAACGGAATACCTGTTGGAGCATGGGATCAAAGCCAAATACATGCATTCGGATATTGATACCTTGGAACGGATACAGATTATTCGGGACCTGCGTTTGGGCACTTTTGATGTGTTGGTCGGTATCAACCTGCTGCGTGAAGGGCTGGATATTCCCGAGGTTGAGTTGGTTGCAATCTTGGACGCTGATAAAGAGGGCTTTTTGCGCTCTACCACTTCTTTAATACAAACAATCGGACGCGCAGCGCGGAATGATCGGGGACGCGTGATTCTATATGCTGATAAAATGACGGGATCTATCGCAGCCGCGGTGGGCGAGACAAAACGCCGCCGGGACAAGCAAATGGCCTTTAATCGTGAACATGGTATCGTTCCGCATACGATTCGCAAAGATATTCCGGACCTGATGAAAGAGTTCGGCACCTTGGATGCCGAAGAACAGGAAAATGCGCCTCGCACTGTGGAAATTGTTGAAAATGTGGCCGATGTGATTGCGCGCCTTAAAAAACAAATGCTGCGCGAAGCCGAAGCCCTTAATTTTGAAGAAGCCGGTCGTTTACGGGATCGGATTAAAGAATTGGAACAATTGGAACTGGCATCAGATACGGCACCATAAATTTAATGAAAATCAAAGGTTGTGAAAAGATTTTTGTCTATGTCATGTTCATCAGCCTCATCAGTGTGCTATCGCTGGGCGCTTATGTATTGACGCAATTAAAATAAAAGAGATTTGAATGTCTGATAAAAAAAGCCACCGATAGCCGGTGGTTTTATATTGGTGGGCGATCAGAGACTCGAACTCTGGGCCCGCTGATTAAGAGTCAGCTGCTCTACCAACTGAGCTAATCGCCCCCAAATGCGGATACTATACACTATAATTTTTCCTATGTCAATAAGTTTTATTATTTTTTCAAAAATAAATAAGTAAACGGGGACGGTAATTTTAAGGTATAGGTTTTGAAAACAATCTTATTTTGACTTTCTGAACGTTTGATATAATGTTTGTTGGTGACAATAATTCCGGCGTAGTAGTGCAAATAAGTCTGAAAACTGGCCCATAATGCCGGATTTTTATTTAATTCATTAAAACAAAAAATCCGATCATACAGGTAGTGATCCCAAATGTATTGAGGCTTATACTTCGGTGTATGGGGCAGGGCAAGCTCAATACGGATATGCCGATTTTCACATTTTAACTGACGCAAGAGTTGTGTACAAAAAGAATCCAGCTCGGTTTTATTACCTACCCAAAAGGTTTGTGCCCGACCTGAAATGATAACCTGCCATAAAAATTCACTGATCAGGTCTTTTTCGGCGGTTGTAAGTGGTGTATTCTGACGACCTGATATAAGGCATATTTTGCTCATCTTTCCCCCATAATCTATAAAGAACCCGCCAAGCTGGCGGGTGGGTGTAGTAACTATAATCAAAGCGAAAAATAGCCCAGTTATTGGGACAAATGCCTTATTCACTGGCACCCACCCAAGGGTGAATGCCCAAACATTTGGAAAAGTAAAATGCTTTTCCTTTATTGCCCGCTTTGATTGGGGTTACTAAGCCCACCGTTCGGACGGGCGTGTCCGAACAAATTCAGTATACCAAAGTTTTTATTAACTTTCAACAAAAAAATCCCTCTCCAAGGTGGAAAGGGATTTTTTCTTGGGATTATTCTGTTATTTCAATAACATTTTGAAATCAACAACGACAGCCCGTGTTTTGGTAATCAATGCCGGATTGGCATCAATCGCTTTGATTTCCGGAATTTCCAGAACCAAGCGTTGCACCTTGGCCAAAGTATCAGCCAACGGCCCGACGGCTTTGGGTTCTTCACCACGCACGCCGTTCAAGATCGTGCCGACCTTGGTTTCCTTGATCATTGCATCAAAGTCGTTTGCCGGCAAAATGCGCATAGTCGTATCGCGCATCACTTCGGTGTAGATACCACCTGTGCCGAACACCATCACGCGCCCGAAGTTCTTGTCCGAGTTGACACCGATAATGGTTTCGGTGGCTTTTGTAATCATTTCTTGGATCAGGACGCTGGCGCCTTTTAATTGGAACTTGGCAATCGTGGCGGTCAAACCGTCAAAAGCCTCATTGAACTTGGCTTCGTCGTCAATATTTAGGTAAATCCCTTTCATTTCGGTCTTGTGCAATGCGTCCGGAGCGGACAGTTTCAACACCACCGGAGCCGGAAAGATCTTGTTGCAGAAATCCAAAGCAGCTGCTTTATCTGTGAAGTTGCCGGATTTCGGATAATCAATACCGTAATGATCCATAATCATATTGACAGTTTTTTGCGGTAAAGAAGCCAAATTTTCGGCTTTGGCCGCTGCGATAGCTTCCCGAATTTCGGCCGGCACTTCGTGCTTTTCGAATACGACATCCGGTAGCCCGCGGAATGCCATTTGTGCCTTCATCAAGCCCAATAAGCGAACAATGTCAGTCGGGTAATCATAATTCAACACATGATTCTTTTCCAGGATTTCGCGCCCTTCTTTGACATTGCTGCCCCCGATGAACGAACAAAAGATATTGACATTCTTGTATTGCGGTGCCAATTTCACAATCGCTTGCGCTGTGCCGGTGGCATCGGTGGACATTTGCGGAGTTAGCAGAACCAGGATATTTTTATATTCGCCCGATTCGCACATCACACGCAAAGCATTTTCATAGCGATCCGCTTTGGCATCGCCGATTACATCAATGGGGTTACCAAAGGCTGCCTCGGCCGGTAAGACGGCCTTTAAGGTTTCAATGGTCTTTTCCGACGGACGAGCCAAATCCAGCTTGGCCGCTTCACATAAATCCGATGTCAGAACGCCGACACCGCCTGCGTTGGTTAAAACGCCCAAAGCACCGTCAAATTCCATATGGTTGACATGTTGCAGCAGTTTCAAGCAACCAAACAATTCACGGGTTGTGTAAACTTGGATCGCACCACTGCGTTGCAAAGCAATTTCCAACACTCGATAGTTCGGCGCCAAAGATCCCGTGTGCGACAAGCTGGCCGCTTGGGCTTTGGTGGATTTTCCCGGTTCCATAATGACGCAGGGTTTTGTTTTAGACACCTCTTTTAATACGCGCAGGAATTCGGTGCCATTTTTAAGGCCTTCCAAATAGAATACGAATGCATTTGTGTTCGGGTCATGTTGAATGGCTTTTAACAAAGAATCTTCGGCCAAATCCGCTTTGTTCCCGATAGAAATAAAGTGAGAGAATCCGATTCCTTCATCTTGCGCCCAATCCAGAATCGCGCTGCAATAAGCTCCCGATTGTGAAATGAAGGCCACATTGCCCTTTAACGGGAAACCCGGCGCAAAACTGGCGTTCAGGTTTGTGAATGTGGAAATGTGCCCCAGGCAGTTCGGGCCCAGCACATTGATCCCGGCGTCCAAGCATTTTTGAGCGATTCGTTTTTCCAGATCTTTGTTTCCGACTTCACCGAAACCGGCGGTAATAATGCTGACATTTTTGGCACCGTTGGCGATTGCATCGTCCACAGCGGCTTCACAAAAGCGCGCCGGCACCAGTAAGATAACCAAATCCACAGGTTCCGGAATATCACGCGTAGAGGCAAAGCACTTTTTGCCCTTTAATTCCTGGCCGGCCAATTTCGGGTTCACACCATACAGGTTGCCCGTAAAACCGGCATCAATCAAGTTGTTAAAAACAATAGCGCCTAATTTGGTCTCATCGGCAGACACACCGACAACAGCAACAGAACGCGGGTTAAAAAAAGTTTCCAAAGCCATTCTATTTCTCCTTTACTGAAAATAATTTTGGATGGCGGAATTATAGGCAATTTTGAATTGAAAGTCAAGGCAAAAATAGGGCTGATTTGAATTCTTTTGGGAAATCATTTTTTTCTTGACACCTATTCTAAAATAAGGTAGAGTGGGGCGCATGACAATACAAAAGTGTAAACATTTTTCGGTTCAAAAAGAAGGGCTTGACATGCGTAAAACCCTTATAGTACTACACACACACACACACACACACACACACACACATCTAATCATTGATAAGAAGAAAATTTCAAGCGGCAGACCGTCTTTGGACGGGCTGCCGCCTTTGCGTATTTGAGACTAAATAATTAAAAGGAGTCAATTATGAAATCTAAACACATAATTCAATTTGTCATTGCGAGGAATGTAATGACGGTGGAAAGAGCCACCAGTGAATTGGGGCGATCCTTGGTAGAAATGCTGGGCACCCTGGCCATTATGGGTATCCTGACCATCGGGGGGATTGCCGGATTTAATTATGCTATGAATAA
>CAKQGY010000002.1 GCA_934234055.1 uncultured Alphaproteobacteria bacterium
CAACTGGCCATTGAAGGGAGCCGGCAAATGCTGGCGGGGAGTAATCATTTGTCCCTGCTGGACTATCCCGACACAACACCCAGCGGGTATGGTGTAGAACTGGGGCTGTTAAAAGATACGAATGCTTATTTTGAAGTTTATGTTAAAGAGGTGCCCGAAGCGGTATGCAGTCAAATCCAAGCGATGTCCGAGGGGTGGCGGGGGCTGGATACCCTGTGGATCAACGAGGACGGCAAGGATTGCAATAAAGAATTAAATACGATGTCGTTTATCTTTACGGATAGTTTGTCGCGGGGGACATCGGGGACGCGGTGCACAAGCGACGAGGGCTGCACGGGTTGTCAGACCTGTCAGCGCGGCTTTTGCACCGACAACAACGACTCCTGCCCCGGCGATTCACCCTATTGTCGGAACGGATATTGCGAGAGTTGCATAACCCCTTGTTCGGACGATAAGCCCTATTGTGTCAAGGGAATATGCAACGAATGCCCGCCCGATACACCGATTTGGCTTAAAAACGGATCTTGTGTCGGGTGCAACGACGATATTATTTATGAAGTTGATGAGCGGAAACAACATTGTTCTCTGTGCGATAATCGGCACTATTTATCGGCGCGGGCCGGTTATATCGGCTATTGCGCCCCGAACAATTGCCCTGATAACAAACCCTTGATGGGATATAACGGCACATGTCACTCCTGTGATGAGACTGTGCAAATGTCTCATTTGTGGACAACCCCGCGCCTGTATGGCCTGGATTGCTCGGCTTGCCCGGCTTCCGGATTGGCCGAATGGCGATGTATGCCCACCTGCCCAGACCTTAGCACCAACAAAAACGGCGTATGTGTCTGCCCGGCGGACAAACCGGTTATAAGTGTTTCACTGAAAGCATCTATTGTTTCAACGGCATTTTCTTGTTCACCTTGTGATGAACTGAAATCAATCACCGTTTGGCAAAGTTCAACAGAGTGCGGCAAGTGCCCTAACCGGACATACAAAAACTACTATGCCGGTTATAAGGCTTCTTGTTATTTAACCACCTGCCCTGCGGGATATTATCACACATCTGCTGATATGGATTGTGTGGTTTGCCCGGCGGATACTTCGGGATTGACAGCCGAGCAACAGGCAGCATGTGGCGGAGCATCGCCCTGAAAAATAGTATCATTTTATGTTTGACTTTGTCAAAAAAGTGTGTTAAAATAGCTCTGCTTTTTCAGCGAAAGTCGTGCTGACCGGACTGAACGATATCTCGGTTCGTGCCGGTGTGGCCTGAGGAAAAGCAGACATATAACTATGAAAGGAAAAATGATGTCGTTAGAAAAAACTAAAAAGCAACAAATCATCAAAGATTTTGCTATCAATGCGAAAGATACAGGCTCTCCGGAAGTTCAAATTGCTGTTCTGACGGAAAAAATTGCGTCCTTGTCTGCCCATGTGCAAAGCCACCCGCAGGATTTCCATTCTCGCCGTGGTTTGATGAAAATGGTTGCAAACCGTCGCCGGTTGTTAAAATATGTTAAGGATACAGATACCGCTCGGTATGATGCCCTTATCGCGCGTTTGGGTCTGCGTAAATAATGACTCTCAAAGGGAGCGTCAGGGGATGCTCCCTTTTATTTATATGAGAAGGAAAAAATATGAGTATTTTCAAAACTTACAAGAAAGAAATCATCTGGGGCGGCAAAAAGCTGTCTCTGGAAACTGGGAAGATTGCCCGTCAGGCCGATGGTGCCGTGATTGCACGCTATGGTGATACCGAGGTCATCGCCACAGTCTGCGCCAGCAAACAACCGCCTGAAACCTTTGAAGATTTTATCCCGCTGACCGTAAATTATCAGGAAAAAACTTATGCGGCCGGTCGGATCCCCGGGGGCTTTTTCAAACGTGAAGGCAAACCGTCGGAACAGGAAGTTCTGACATCACGCTTGATTGACCGCCCTATTCGCCCGTTATTTGCCAAAGGCTTTAACAACGAAACGCAAGTTGTCTGCACATTGATCAGCCATGATTTGGAAACACAGCCTGACATCGTCGCCATGATTGCGGCCAGTGCGGCTTTGACCATTTCAGGGCTGCCGTTTTTGGGCCCCATTGCCGGCGCACGGATCGGCTATATTGACGGCAAGTATGTCCTGAACCCCGATATGAAAACAATCAAACACAGTCAACTGGACTTGGTCGTTGCGGGCACCAAAGAAGGCGTCTTGATGGTTGAGTCCGAGGCTCAGGAATTATCCGAAGATGTGATGCTGGGCGCCGTGTCTTTTGGTCATGAAAGCATTAAACCGGTTATTGAAATGATTATTTCCTTGGCCGAAGAATGTGCCAAAGATCCTTGGGAAGTCAAGCAAGAACCCGCTGAATATGCGACTGTGCGTTCCAAGATTATGGATAAATTGGGCGACGAGATTAAAGCCGCTTATAAAATCCATGAAAAACTGGCGCGTCAAGATGCTGTGGCGGCTGTTCGCGAAAAAGCACACGCGCTGTTTGCTGATAAAGAAGCCGAAGATGCCGTTTGCGATAAAGTCTTCCACGAATTGGAAGCGCGTATTATGCGTGATGCTGTTTTGGAAACCGGCGTTCGAATTGACGGCCGCGATACCAAGACAATCCGCGTGATTGAAACCGAAGTCGGCTTGTTGCCGAAATCTCACGGGTCGGCTTTGTTCACGCGTGGCGAGACTCAAGCCATGGTAACAGCAACCCTGGGCACAGGAGAAGATGAGCAAATTGTTGATTCTTTGGCCGGTGAGTATAAGGAAAGATTTTTGTTACACTATAACTTCCCGCCGTTTTCGGTTGGTGAAGTCGGTCGTATGGGCTCTCCGGGCCGTCGTGAAATCGGGCATGGCAAGCTGGCTTGGCGCGCTATTCATCCGATGTTGCCCAAGTTTGAAGACTTTCCCTACACCGTGCGTGTGGTATCGGATATTATGGAATCCAACGGGTCTTCTTCTATGGCGACTGTATGCGGATCAACGCTGGCTTTGATGGACGCCGGTGTGCCGATGAAAAAGCCGGTGGCCGGTATCGCTATGGGTTTGATTAAAGAACAAGACAAATTTGTCGTCCTGTCCGATATTCTGGGTGACGAAGATCACTTGGGCGATATGGATTTTAAGGTTGCCGGCACCCGTGATGGCGTTACAGCATTGCAAATGGATATCAAAATCACATCCATCACAACGGAAATTATGAAGACCGCTTTACAACAAGCGCATGAAGGTCGTCAATTTATCTTGGGTAAAATGGCGGAATCCATTGCGACACCACGGGCGGAATTGAATCCGAATGCTCCGCGTATTCAAGCTTTCAAGATTGATCCGGATAAGATCAGAGAAGTCATCGGAACCGGTGGTAAAACGATCCGGGAAATCACAGAAAAAACCGGTGCCAAGGTGGATATTGATGACGACGGAACAATCCGGATTGCCGCCGTGGATCAAGCCGCCGGTAAGGCCGCTTATGATTGGATCCAAAGCATTGTAGCCGAACCCGAGGAAGGCAAAAACTATCAGGGTGTTGTCTGCAAGATTATGGACTTTGGTGCTTTTGTGACCTTTATGGGCAAGACGGACGGTTTGGTGCACATTTCGGAAATGGCGCCGTATCGCGTGGACAAAGTCACCGATATCGTCAAAGAAGGCGACAAAGTTTGGGTCAAATGTATGGGCTCAGACAATCGGGGCAAGATCCGCCTGTCTATGAAGCGGGTTGATCAAAAGACCGGTGAAACAATTGATTTACCGGAAGAACCGAAAAAAGAGCACAAAGACAAAAAGCACTTTGACAAGAAAAAGCAAGATAATCAATCTGTTGAACAAACAGGCGAAGATCTGGCCAATATCTTGTAAGGTTTGAAACCCAATCCCCCTCCAGCCTTTCGGTCTGGGGGGGGGATTTTTATACAAATGTGTTTTTTTTCTGGACAATTACCTGCGTTTGTATTATTCTGGGCACGAAAGGATTGAATATGAAAAAGAGTATTATTCAAATTTTACCGGCATTAAATCAAGGTGGCGTAGAACGCGGGACAATTGAAATTGCCGAAGCTTTACAAAAAGCAGGCATTAAAAATTATGTCATTTCTGCTGGCGGAAAAATGGTTCCGGAATTGGAAAAAATGGGCGTTGAACACATTACGCTGCCTGTGCGGAGTAAAAACCCTATCAGAATGTGGCTAAACTCGTTGCGCTTGGCTAAGATTTTTAAGGAAAAGAATGCCGCCGTTGTTCATGTGCGCTCACGCGCTCCGGCTTGGTCTGTGAAATGGGCGTGTGCGAAAACTCATATCCCTTATATAGCCACTTTTCACGGTCATTATGGCATGAAACCCGAGATTTTTAAAAAACCCTATAATCGCGTTATGACACAAGGGGCAAAAGTTATTGCCGTATCCTCTTTTATCAAAAATCACCTGATGAAAGATTACGGAATAAAAGATCCGGATATCCGCCTGATCCCGCGCGGGGCCGATATTGATAAGTTTAATCTGGAAAAAGTTTCTGTCGCCGAAAAAGAAGCCTTTATTCAAGAGCATCAAATTGATACTTCCAAACCCGTTATTACACTGGTAGGGCGCTTGTCGCGAATCAAAGGGCATTCTGTTTTGTTGGATGCCTTGAAACAAATGAAACATCATAACTTGACAGTTTTGTTTGTCGGAGGCAATCCAAAGGGAGATTACGAAAAAGAATTATCTCAAAAAATCAATGATTTGCCAAAGGGAATTGATGTAAAGGTTTTCGCGGTTCCGGGCGATAAAATGCCTGTTGTTTATGCCGTGACGGATATTTATGTTCAACCCACCCTGGTCCCGGAAAGCTTTGGGCGCAGCATTGCAGAAGCTCAAGCCATGAAGCGCATCGTCGTCGCATCAGATCACGGTGGTGCCTGTGAGTTGATTCGCACGAATTACAGCGGGTTCCTGACGCCGGTTGGGGATTCAAGAATCTTGGCTAATTTCTTGGATAGTATTCTGGATATGCCGGCAAAAGAAAAAAATGAAATTGCCGAACGCGGCTATGATTCCGTGCGCTACAATTATTCCATTCAAAAAATGTGTGATCGGACTTTGGCCCTATATCGTGAGTTTTTGAAATAAATCAATCGGCTAGAACCGGCGGGTTCAATCGAACCCGCTTTTTTATTGCAGCACAATCGTATCACCGATTTTTATACCATACTGTGCCCCTGCCCCACCGGCCAATTCCAGCACACCGGCCACCGGCACCTCTGAGGGGATAGATTTCTCGGACAAAGGTTCCGCATTTTGGACAATTTTTACAACTTTTCCTTCTTTATCAAAGAATACCATATCCAACGGCACAAAAGTGTTTTTCATCCAAAAAGAAACCGGGCGTTCTTGATCATATAAAAACACCATACCACGATGAATTTCGGGACGGAACATCAAACCACGGGCCTGTTGCTCGGGCGTTTTGGCAACATCTACGGTCAATTCGTACTTCAGCTCGCCTGTGTGAATTTCAATTGCCGCCCAACCAAAAGTCACCGTATCTTTCCAAAACGACAGTGTATCTGGAATATCGTGGCCCAATTCTTCGACACGCCGATGCAGGCGATTCGTATAGTCGCGATCTTCCTGGTTATAGCTGTCCAGCCAGCGCAAAACCCGGAAACCGACATCCGTCATTTCCCGTCCGCGCAGGTGATTCCGTGACACCCGCCACGATTTCAAAGACGGCAATCCGATCATTTCCCGCGCATAGGCATCTGTCGCCTCTATCAATGATGGGTATGCAATCAAATCATAGGTTTTACTGTCCAACCAACCATATTGCTGATAGGGTGATTTTAATTGCCCTTTTCCCCAATCAGTCGCTTCGGCAGCTTGAATAACCGCCGTCATTGGTGGAATAATATCTAATTTTTCGCTTAAATCAGCTAATTGCGTTGCTTTTTCCCGCTTGGATTTGGCATAGTATTTATCAACCAAACTTTGGAAATAAGTATCTTCTTGTTCAGACCAAGCAGCCCCTTGCTCATATTTCTGTCGCAGTAATGTCACAATCGCCCGTTCGCGTAAGATTTTCTCATTTTCGCGCAGGGCCAATGCACCAAAGACCCGGGCAAACAATTCTTTATCCCCCTGCGTTGCAAAATCAGCCGGCAGCTGCTCTACAAACACACGCGGCAGATGTGTCTCATCCCCCTGCCCGAACCAAGCCCGCAATTCGTCGGTTGTCTTGGGCGAAACGATAATACCTTTTGGCATTTCTTGTGCTTTTTCAATCAGATAAGAAACCACATCAATCTCCGGTTTTTCTGATTTTTCTTCTTGCAAAACAAGAGGTTTCGTTGTCAACGGCGCGCGCATATTCGACAAAATCAGATACACCCCCGTTCCAAAAATTCCCGTCATTACACAGCCGTATATGCACCATTGCTTCCATCTGTTCATTTTTTCCTCCTATGATAATTGTTTTTGTCGTATCAGATTTTTAATTTGCGCCACCGGGATTCCGCCCGAAACAACCAACACGCCCAAAAAGACCACAACGGCCATACAGATAAGCCCCCCCAACATTGCCAACGAAGCCCAAGAAATCCCCGATTGCCAGGTCGGCAAAATAGTATGCCATAAAGCCTTCATTACCCACAAACACACACCCATTACACACCCGGAAAAGATAATCCGCGGAGCCCTGTATGTCAAGCAGGCATCCAGTCGAAAATCTCCCCGTCGACTCAGACGAACAACATACTGCAACGCATTGATCCAAACGCTGATACTGGTGGCCAAGGCGATACCGACATATCCCCAAAACTGCATAAAAGTAATTGCCATTATTGCATTTAAAATCACACCGACAATCGCAATTTTAACCGGTGTAGCGGTATCCCCGCGGGCATAAAAGAAGGGAGCCAGCGTTTTTGTCATCATATATGCCGGTAACCCCACGGCAAAAATCGTCAAAGCTTTGGCAGTATTGACGGTATCTTGTGCCGTGAAAGCGCCATGTTGGAACAGAATCGCGATAATCGGTGTTGACAACATCATCAATCCGATCATAGATGAAATCGATAGAGCCAATGATATTTCCAACCCTCGATTTAGTTGCTGATTTGCTTTTTCCATTTCACCGGATTTAATATGACGCGACAGAACCGGCAACAACACCGTCCCGATTGCCACACCGATAATCCCAATCGGCAGTTGAAACATGTGATTTGCATAATTCAGCCACGAAATCGCCCCCGGCCCCACGAACGAGACAAACAATGTATCCAAAAATAAGTTGATTTGATAAACACCTGACCCCAGTACACCGGGCGCCATTTTCTTTAATAAGATCTTAACACCATGCGTTAAATGGAACAGAGATTTAATCGGCCCCATCAGCCCAAATGTCATTTGAATACGCCTCAGGTGATAAAGCAAAAAGCAAAACTCAACCACTCCGGCGACCAAAACGCCCCAGGACAACGCATACGCCGGTGCAAAATCCGAGTGGATAAAAGGTGTTAAAAACAACAGAAAGCCAATCATCACAATATTCTGCAATGTCGGCGTAAAAGCGGCAGCCCAAAATTTACCTGCCGAGTTTAAGATTCCCGAGAACAAAGATACCAACGATACGCACAACAAGAATGGGAAAGTAATTCGGCTGAGAGCTGTGGTCAAGGCCAATTTCCCGGCCGTTTCTTCAAACCCCGGTGCCAAGATAAACATCAGGCAGGGCATTAAAACTTCCATCACAATCGTGAATAAGAGTAATACATAGAATAGAAAGCTGAACACCGATCTGGCAAAAACCAAAGCATGGGCTTTCCCCTTTGTTTGCAACTCGCCCGTAAACAGTGGCACAAAGGCGACATTCAAGGTTCCTTCTGCAAATAAACTTCGGAATAGATTCGGAAAACGCAAGGCCACAAAAAAAGCGTCAGCCATCATACCTGCCCCCAAAAAGCGGGCAATTAAAATCTCACGAATAAAGCCAACGATACGACTGATTGCAGTGCACCCGCCCACAGTCGCAATAGAAGAATGCAAAGACATAAAACCTTTATACGCTAAAAAAAAGGCATTTGCAAGAAAAAACTATTTCTTTTTTGAAGGTGTTAATTTTTCATTTTCATCGTCGGTTTCAGAATACACAAGCGAATCGCGCATCTCCGCTTCTGACAAAGCTACCGCACGCACCAGTTCCAGAACATGCCTGGCAACATCAGGGGTTCGAATTTGATGAAAATAACGCACCAACTCTAAATCTCCGGGCATAATCAATTCATCAGCCGGATTCCCATCACGCAATTCTGTGATATTACGCGGGCTTTTAGCCTGAATACTTTCATTCATACGATCGTAAAAAAATGAAACAGGTAATCCCAGAACCTGGGCTAAATCCCACAAGCGACTGGCACCGATTCGATTTAAACCTTTTTCATATTTTTGGACTTGTTGAAAAGTAACCCCCATTTCATTTGCCAAGCGATCTTGGCTCAAGCCTCGCATAATGCGTGCCTCACGCAAACGTTTCCCGACATGGATATCCACCGGATTAGGTGTCCCGTCTGCCAAACGACCACGAATCGTCCCATTTTTATATTTCAGCATTTTCACCTCTCAATTATTAATAAATCTTATTCTACTACATACAATAAGATGTTGTCAACATAATTTTAACATTTGATGAAAAATATCATAAAAAAAGGCGTCCGTCCGGAACGCCTTTTGTGATTGGTAGCGAAGGAGGGGATCGAACCCCCGACACAAGGATTATGATTCCTCTGCTCTACCATCTGAGCTACTTCGCCATAACCAAGCATATTTATAACGGTATTTTTTATAAATGTCAACAAAAATCTTGCATTTTTATAAAAAATATTATAATCTGCGTTCAGAAACCATATTTTACAAGAGGAGTTATATTATGGAAGAAGTATTTTTTAATGGAGTTGTCGGACGTTTAGAAGGGCGTTTTCATCGGTCGGAAAGCCCGCGTGCTCCTCTGGTATTAATTTTACACCCGAATCCGACTCAGGGCGGAACGATGAATAACAAAGTCACCTACACCATGTTCCGGGCATTTGTGGATATGGGCTTTTCGGTATTACGCTTTAACTATCGCGGAGTCGGCACTTCCCAAGGTGAAATGGACGGCACCGGTATTGGCGAGTTGGCCGATTCGATTGTTGCGCTGGATTATCTGCAAAATCTGGATTCCGAGGCAAATCAATGCTGGGTTGTCGGTTATTCTTTTGGGGCTTGGGTTGCGGCCCAGGTTTTAATGCGCCGACCCGAGGTACGCGGTTTCTTGTTCGTTACCCCACCGACAAACACCTATGATTTCACATTTTTGTCCCCCTGCCCGGCTTCCGGCTTGATTATCCAAGGAACCAAAGATGATATCGTTGATGAAAATGGTGTGGCAATGTTGGCCGAACAATTGGCCACCAATCAGCTGGTAGATGTTCAATATCGACCGATTTCACGGGCAGATCATTTTTATTCCAAAGAGTTAAAAGCTCTTTACGATACAATCGTCCAAAATGTGCCCAAGATTCAGCTGAATCCGACCAAGGAAACACTTAAAAAATCAACACCGATTATTTTGAACGACGATTATTAAGCGTCAGTATGTGATATTGAGTAAACGCCAGGGCGAATAAAACCGGAAGGCATGATTCGCCCCCTTCTTCTGCCAATTTCAACCAATAAGTCAGTTCTTCTCCAAAACGTTCGCCGGTTGCTTTATAATAATTGCTTGGGAGACGATCGGCAACTTGCGACAGGAAACCAACCCCACCAAATACGGCAATCGTCCAATACATCGGATTCAAGCGGAAAAAGCCTTTCACCATTTTCGGCAACCATTTAATCATTAACCACAAGGCCACAGCAACAACCACCATCACAACTGTTGCGGATAAAATCTTTTCGTGCAAGGGATTGTTCGGATTTGTGAAAAAGCGAATTTTAATGGCCGTTGTATCATGACTGGTCATCCAATGTTGGATTCCCATTTCACGCAGCAAGGTCGCCAACCACAAGAACAACAATGCAAAATAAGTGTTTTGACGATCTGTTTTCCAAAAATCGCGCGCAAAATACAGAGCCGTCAAAATCGCCACGCCGTAAAATCCGTATGTCATCCATTCCAAGGGGCCCTCATCATCAAAAAAGAAGACAGGATTGTTTGGGAACAACGTATATGAACACGCCCAAAATGCCACCAGCATCACCAGAACCAAAACTCCCGAAAACAGCGGATTAAGTATTATTTTTTTCATAATTGTTCCTTTCTAAACTTGTTTGAATATTTTATCGTGTTCTCATTCAAAAGTCAATATTTTTCACAGTTCCCGTGCAATTTTCAAGATTTTTTCTTCGGCTTCACGCAACTGGCGCACAAACGACTTGTGCTTTTGATAGAACTGATCGCCACGGGCATAAATCGCCAAAGCAATTGCGTCCAAGGGGTTATAGGCCATTCCTTTCGCCAGATTCTCAAAATAGAGCTGTTCAAAATCCGTTACACAGCGCAAGCGCCATTGATTCGTTTTTTCCGGGATATTATAGCGTCCCGCCTGCCCCGTCCAACTGGTAAAAAACGCTTGCACCCGTTCGGCAGGCGACGCCAACAACGCCCCCCACATCATTCGAACCAATTGCGGAACTTGACATAAATCTTCGGTGTAATTAAACCGCAAGTCATTGGCCAACATCCATGCAAACTGCGCCCGCTTGTCCGGAGGCATTGCTTGGAAAAAAGATTGAATAGACGGTGCATCATGTGTATCCAAAACCGCTATATCTCGGGGTTTTGCTTTGCTTAAATGATACAGGTGTTGCCAATCTGTCGGATCCACAAACTGGGCAATCAACATACGCCCCAACCCGCATTTTTTCATCACCAAGTCCAATTGCTCGGGACGTGCTCCGATATCCTCGGCATAAATATCCCGTGCCGTCAGATGATGTTTTTTCAAGCACGGTAGGATAATTTTTTGGGTAATGCGAGCAAAATCATCAATTTTCTTTTTGGCATATTTCCCCAAAACCGGGTGATTTGGCGAACTGTAAAGCCGCCCGCAATCCGATGGATTCGTTTCACACAGAACAAACGGATTGACCAAGCCGATATAGTGATCAATTCGCAACCCGCCTTTGGCCGACTCCAGAATTCGATCTACCAACTCATACCACACTTTACCGGCCGGCCCCAAGCTTCCTTTGCTGTCAAACAACTGTTTGGGATCAAAGATTTTGAAATGCCAATTTTGCGGCTTGGGCGAAAACGAATCGGCCGGCGCCCCCAAAGTATACCCTTTTAAGAATAAATCCGATCGCAGATTCGGCGTATCGGGCGGTATGCGCACTTGTAAATCTACGATATAAGTAGCCGATGCTTTTTTTTGTGCCTGTTGAGACAACTCTAAAACAAAATCATCAAACGATTTATGTGTTTTAGCTGTCCGATAGGCCTCGCGCAATGCTTTGTCATAAGCACAGCTTACCTGATTAAAATCAATATCCGAATCGGATTTTGGCATATCATAGATTTCTGCCAAGGTAGCTGCTGAAAGCAGTCCCTTTGCCACTAAATCTTCCAACGGGATAAAGAACGGATTCGGATATAAATCAGATATATAAGGGGAATAGCCTGCTTCGACATGCGTGCGCCCCATGGGGCCCAGCTGAATCTTGTCTGCCACATCACCGAAAAAGTCGGCGATTCGTTTGGCTCCACCCCCATAGGCCGACCCGATACCCGTGTTTTGATAGGCGCTGATTGCCGGCATACACGGTGCCGGCATACCCATACTAACTTCTTTATTCAAGATACGATACCCCCGGCGAATCAAGGGCTTAACCGATTGCCACAGATCTGTCAATTCCGCCACTAATTCTCGTTTGCGACCACCCAAAAAACCGGTATGCGCATCGGTGCCTCCGGTACGGATCATCCGGTGCGAATCGGCAAAATCCCAGATTATTTTCGTCCAGCGATCTGTCTCGGAAATCGGAGTATTTCCTGCCCGCATACAATCCAGCGAATGCGCCAAAGGCTGATACAAGTTCATATAGCAGGTTTCCAGCCCCTCCACTCCCATTTTTTGCAGGTTGGTGAAAAATCGTTCCAAAAAAGCCGGCCCGTCTTCCTGCACTTTATCCGCCAGCTTTATCCGATACGGGTGCGCCACGCTCAAAAAGCCAAATCCGTGTTCCTTAACCCGCGTTGTAATCTCTTGCGCTGTGCGCCAAAAGGTCATATTCGGCTCATCAGCCAGTGGGGTTCCCAACCGCTGAAAGTAATCCCAAACGGATTTTTCCTGTGCCGAATCATTGAGTCTTTGGCAAATATAACGTGGCGTAATATAGGCCAGATAGCACCCGAATCCCTGTTTCATCATAGGATTTTGCGTTAAAAACTCGTCCAATGACAGCCCTGCATTCGGATACAGTTGTTGGAAATGGGCAAAAATTGAGGGCAAAGCCTGTTGCCGCATATGCCGCAAATCCGAAAACCATTTTTGATAAGCCTCGTCAAAGGGATTGATTCCGTAATGCAACAACTCAAAATCCACCGGCCGCAACAGTTTATCATCAAAATAAAGTGCACTCAATTCGCACCCCAGGACCAAGCGAATCCCTTGATACTTTTGTGGATTTTGACTGGCTTTTTTTAAGACAATCGGCAATCCGGCCAGTGTATCATGATCCGTCACTGCCAGCAACAAATCACGATAGCCGTATTTATGCCGATATCTTACCGCATTATCCAAGTAATTCTCGGGTGTCAATTGCCCGTCCGAGGCCGTCGTATGGGTATGCAACGTAATCAGGCGTTTTCCGTCATCAAAATCCGCCATCGTCAACCCTGCCAATGTGGCTTTTAGTTCTTCGGGCCCCATAATCACCGACAATGTTTTGACATCAACACCACCCAGCCCTTGTGCCAAAGTTTGTAAATATGAACGATCGCGTTCTCGCACCGATGCCTGCTGATCCGGATTTTTGTTTTGACTCATTTCATTCCTCATATCCGGAAATTAGCATATTGCTTTTTAAATTGCAACAATAAAAACAAAAAAATCGCCCGGGCGATTATCCGTCCGAGCGATTCTTGTCAATCGTTACCGATTATTTTTTGGCGGCAACGGCGGCCTGTGCGGCAGCCAGTCTGGCCAAAGGCACACGATACGGCGAGCATGACACACCGTTCAAGTATTGATTCAAATACTTGATTGAGTCAGCATCACCACCGTGTTCACCACAAATACTCAGGTAAATGTTCGGGTTAGTTTCCTTACCGGCTTTGCAAGCCATAGCAATCAACTTACCAACCCCGTGCCCGTCCAAAGATTGGAACGGATCGCGATCATAGATTCCCTTGGCCACATATTGCGGCAAGAAAGAACCGGCATCATCGCGGCTCATACCCAAAGTTGTTTGTGTCAAATCGTTTGTGCCGAATTCAAAGAAGTCAGCCAGTTCAGCGATTTCGTCAGCCAACAAAGCAGCCCGCGGCAATTCAATCATTGTCCCGACGGTGTATTCCACTTTGGCGCCTTTTTCGGCAAAGACCTTGGCCGCTGTTTCATCAATTATCTTCTTGCAGATTTCCAATTCTTTCCGAGAAGAAATCAACGGAACTTCAATTTCCGGTTTCACGGTTTTACCTTGAGCCGCCACAATCAAAGCAGCTTCAATGATAGCCCGTGTTTGCATTTCGCAAATTTCCGGATAGACAACTGCCAAACGGCAACCGCGCAGACCCAACATTGGGTTCGCTTCGTGCAAAGCTGCTGTCCGAGCGATTACTTCCTCAACGGAGACGCCCATCATTTTGGCAACTTCTTCTTGTTCAGCGCGTTTATTCGGCAAGAACTCGTGCAATGGCGGGTCCAGCAAACGAACCGTCACCGGCAGGCCGTCCATAATAGAGAACAAGGCCACAAAGTCATCGCGTTGGAACGGCAACAATTTTGCCAAAGCCGCACGGCGACCGGTTTCATCTTTGGCCAAAATCATTTCGCGCATATGGTTGATACGACTTGGTTCAAAGAACATATGTTCCGTCCGGCACAAACCGATACCTTCCGCACCAAAGTCTTTGGCTGTTTGTGCATCAGTCGGAGTTTCCGCATTTGCGCGAACCGTCAATGTGCGGATTTCATCGACCCAGCTCATAAATTCGCCGAAATCACCGGCCATTTCCGGTTTAACCAACGGTAAAGCACCACTCATCACTTGACCGGTTGTCCCGTCAATGGACAGCATGTCGCCCGCTTTCAGGGTTACACCACCGGCTGTCAAAGATTGAGCCGCATAGTCAATTCGCAGGTCTGCCACACCGGACACACACGGAATACCCATACCACGAGCCACAACGGCCGCATGAGATGTCATACCGCCCCGAGCCGTCAGCACACCTTGGGACACATGCATACCGGCAATATCTTCCGGAGATGTTTCCACACGGACCAAGACCACTTTTTTGCCTTGTGCCGCTGCGGCTTCTGCATCAGCAGCGCTAAATACGATCTGACCAACGGCAGCCCCCGGCGATGCCGGCAAACCGGTTGCGATTACATCACGTTTGGCAGATTTGTCAAACATCGGGTGCAACAATTGATCCAAGTGCCCCGGTTCCACACGTGTAACGGCTTCTTCTTTGGTAATCAAGCCTTCGTGCACCATATCCACGGCCACTTTCAAAGCTGCCAGACCGGTGCGTTTACCGTTACGTGTTTGCAACATCCACAATTTACCGTTTTGAACCGTAAATTCCATGTCTTGCATATCTTTATAGTGAGCTTCCAATTTATGACGAATGTTGTTTAATTCCTGATAGACCGCCGGGAATTCTTCTTCCATGCACGGCAGATCCAAACCACGGCGTTCATTTCCGATTTTGGAAATTTGTTGGGGAGTCCGAATACCGGCCACAACGTCTTCGCCTTGTGCATTTTTCAAGTATTCACCATAGAAGTAGTTTTCACCCGTTGCCGCATCGCGCGAGAAGCACACGCCTGTCGCCGAATTATCGCCCGAGTTCCCGAACACCATGGATTGAACGTTCACAGCTGTGCCCCAATCTGCCGGAATGTTGTTTAATTTCCGATAGAAGATCGCCCGTTCACTCATCCAAGAACCAAACACGGCGCCAATAGCACCCCACAATTGTTCATTTACATCTTGGGGAACCGGTTTACCTTCGGCGATACCGATTTGTTTGTATTCGGCAATCACTTCTTTTAATTGTTCAACGGTCATTTCGCTGTCGTGTTTATAACCGTTTTCTTCACGCACGCGATCCAACACGGCTTCAAACTTGTGGATATCCACACCCATGGCTGTATCGGAATACATTTGGATAAAACGACGATAGCTGTCATATGCGAACTTCGGATTGTTGGAAGCCTTGGCCAACCCTTCAACCGTTTGATCATTCAGACCCAAGTTCAAAATCGTATCCATCATACCCGGCATAGAAACACGAGCACCCGAACGGACCGAGAACAACAGCGGATTTTCGGCATCACCGAATTTTTTGCCCATAATGGCTTCAACGCCGCGCAAGCCTTGCATAACCTGTTCTTTCAATTCAGCAGAATATGTCTTGTTATTTTGATAATAGTAAGTGCATGCTTCTGTTGTAATCGTGAACCCCGGAGGAACCGGCACACCGATACTGGACATTTCAGCCAGATTCGCGCCTTTCCCGCCCAAAAGGTTACGCATTGTGGCATTGCCTTCGGCCTTACCGTCACCAAATGTATAAACCCATTTACTCATTATATTTATATCCTTTATTTTTTTCTTAACGTTAATAAAAACCACATTTTTGTGGAAAAATGACTTTTTTTACCCAAAATGTTTATCACTATTTGAATTAAAATGCAAGCGTTTTTTTACCCGTAATTCAATTTTTTATATTCTTATTTCGAAACCGATTATACCCTCCCCTCTTGACCATTTCAAAAAAAAATGGTATAAGAGAGGCCCAAGAGGTTTTAATGACAGATTTAGTAGAAAAACGCCTGACACACGGCAGTATCACCAAGAGCCTTATTCGATTTGCCCTTCCGTTTTTAGGGGCAAATCTGTTGGTTTCCCTGTATGGCGCAGCCGATGTCTTTATCGTCAGCTATTTTGCCGATTCGGCGGCCCTTGCTGCCACCGCCACCGGTGCCCAAGCTGTCTGGACATTAATGGCATTGGCCATAGGTTTGGCCATGGGTGGCACGATTTTGATCGGACAATACTTTGGCGCCCGCCAGGAAAAAGATGTCCTTGAAACCATCAGCACCGTTTTAACTCTGTTCGGATTGACCTCTGTTGTTTGTGCGCTTTCAATGTTCTTTTTGGCCGACAATATCACCGATTGGCTTCACACCCCTGCCGAAGCTTGGCAAGGCACCCGAAACTATATTTTAATCTGTGGGGGCGGGATTATTTTCACCTTTGCCTACGAGTCCGTCAGCGCTGTTTTACGAGGCCTTGGAGATTCAAAAAATCCCTTAAAATTCGTTGCGATAGCGTGTGTTATGAATGTAATACTTGATGTATTATTTGTAGGAGGATTTCACTGGGGTGCCGCCGGGGCTGCTGCGGCCACAATCATCTCTCAAGCTTGCAGTGTTATCTTGGCCGTCCTCTATTTGCGCCACCGACATTTTATGTTTGATTTCAAGCTTAAAAGTTTCCGCTTTTTCCCGCAAAAAGCCAAGCTGATTTTAAAACTCAGTATCCCCTCTGCTATCCAACAAAGCATTGTCTTTTTTTCCTATACTGTTATGACTATTGCCGTCAATAAGTTCGGAGTTGTAGAATCGGCGGTATTAGGTATTACCAACCGAATTGATGGTTTTTTAATTATGCCTGCCTTGGCATTCGGAGCAGCTATTTCTGTGATGGCGGCACAAAATATGGGGGCCGGTGAAGTCCGTCGTGCCCGTCGAGTCTTTTTTACCGGCTTTTTGTTGTCTTTAATTTTTGCCATACCGGCTTTCGTGCTGATGTATGACTACCCGGAATTATTGATGCGTTTAGCCAGTGACAACCCGCAAATTATTCAAGCCGGCAATATCTTTATGCTGGCTTACAGTCCGGATTGTATTTTGATGGCTTTGGTTTTTTGTATCAACGGATTCCTCAACGGGTGCGGCCGAACGACATTTACCATGGGGAATAATATCCTTGTTTCCACGCTTCGAATTTATCTGATTTTAACGGCTATTGACTTGTTCGGCGTCGGCTTGACAATGCCGTTGTCCACCCTGCCCCAGGCATTTATCGCCTTTGTTTATTTCCTTACCGGTCGCTGGAAAAGAAGTTTGATTGCCGAAAGTAAACCGGCTATTTCTTAATTCGGTTCAGATACAAATCGAAAGTGCCGTTTGAAAGGGCCAGGATTGCATTAAAGTCATCGGCCGGCGCCGTTTGATTGCGCCGTTCAAAGCCACATCTTTCACACCGGTGCAAGATAAAATCTTTTCCGTTTTTATGTTCCAATTCGACGGCATACATAATGCCATGACAGGGGCAGGCTCGATCTCCCGGATTGATATCCACATGCAGACTGGACAGGCATTTCGGGCAGTGATTCGTATAACCGTTTCCCCGAACAACCGTGCCACACACGGCACAAACGAAATCTTCTTTATGACGCGTAAAGCGAGCCGTAGTTGTCATTTTTTCTTCCTTTGATAGGGCAAATATGTTTCAAGGTGTTGTGGCGGTAAAGCAACCGTTAAATAAATTGTTTTGGTATTATCTTTGCGCGATAAAATCTGCCCCTGCCGATACAAAGCCGCCAGCAAATCCCCGCGTTCTATCGGGATAGAAATATCCAGCACCGTCCGGCTTTTGGTCAGTTCTGCCTCCACCCGCGCCAACAGGTCATCAATCCCTTGTCCCGTGATTGCCGAGATCGGCCACTCATTTGCTCGACGCATTTTTTGCGTATTCAGGCAATTTTGTTCTTCTTCTGTCAGCAAATCCACCTTATTCAAAGCCTCAATCAAGCCCTTTCCAACTTCTTCACCCAATCCCAAATCAGTCAAAACTTCTTCTACATCGTGCTTTTGAGCCTCTGTATCCGGGTGCGCATAGTCTCGCACATGGATAATCACATCGGCTTCCAGCACTTCTTCCAGTGTCGCCCGAAAAGCCATCACCAGTTCCGTCGGCAAATCCGAAATAAATCCCACCGTATCCGATAAAATCACATTCGTTCCATGCGGCAGTTTGATCTGGCGCATCGTCGGATCCAGTGTTGCAAAAAGCATATCCTTGGCCATCACATCGGCATGGGTCAAGCGATTAAACAAAGTAGATTTTCCGGCATTGGTATAACCTACCAAGGCCACAATCGGATAGGGCACGCGTTGCCGCGCCTGCCGGTGCAAAGCACGCGTTTTTTTGACTTCTTCCAGTTCTTTTTTAATTTTAATAATATCATCGTCAATCAAACGCCGATCCAATTCAATCTGCGTTTCACCGGGGCCACCTAAAAATCCGCTACCGCCCCGTTGCCGTTCCAAGTGCGTCCAAGACCGCACCAATCGCGACCGCGCATAGGTCAAATGTGCCAATTCCACTTGCAATCGTCCTTCTTTGGTGCGGGCGCGTTGTCCGAAGATTTCCAAAATCAGAGCGGTTTTATCAATCACTTTTGTCTGCCATTCTTTTTCCAGGTTTCGCTGTTGCAAGGGCGACAATGCACAGTTCATAATCACCACATCGGCCGCGTGCGCCATAGGGTAAAGCCGCTCAATTGTGCCCTTGCCCAGGTAAGCCTTGGCTTTAATTTCCCGCAGGGGCAGCACATCAGCCCCCAAGATCTGCAAATCAATTGCCTGAGTCAAGGATACAGCCTCCGCCAGGAACGCTTCGGGCGACCTGTTATCCGGCAAAGCCCTTTTCAAATACGGGAACAGGACGAATGCTTTTTGCCTGACTTGTGTCATTTATCCGCCACCCATACGAACCGCACCCGAGCATATTCCACAGTCCCGTCTTCATTCCGGATTATATGCACCGTTTCCCGGCTGTTTTGATAGGTATCCACGGCAATTTTATCACCCCGTTTAGCCGGCCGCTTAAAACTGATTTGGATTTCTTCGGGTCGATGATTTGCCAGAAAAGAATCGTCCAATCCATCCAAGGCCCACGTCGGATACAAGGCATTATTGACATGCTCGTTCAGGTCAATATCATCAATATGCACCGGGAAAGAAGTTGTAGCGGGAACTCCCTCGGGCGTTCCGATTTTAGCAAACGCAGACACCAAAGCCCGTTCCTCCACCAACCGATAATTTGGCAAGTGTTTTGCCACCGGCACCGGCCGCATCCGCGCCATATCTACCAAAACCCACTGACTGGTCGCATTCAAGATGACCTCGCCGGATTGATTTTTGGCTTGGAAATCCCGGATTCCACAGGCCGCTGTCGTCCCCGAGGGCCAAGTTTCAATCGTTATTTGATCCCGCCATTTTGGCCATTGATTCATTTTCAGGTGATAGGCACCTCCGACCCAGCCCAATCCGGATTTTTTACAAAAATCATAGCCCACACCGATTTCATCGGCGTGCCTATCGGCCATATCTTGCAGTAAATTAAACAGGCTATGTATACGCAGTTTTGCTTTAAAATCGCATTCAAAGCTATTGATTATATATGTTTTTTTACATTTTTCCATTTGTATTCCTTTCAAACAACAGGACACCCCACGCCGGAGCCTGTCCGGCTGATTTTATAAACTTGGCTTCGTCCGTTGTATCCAATACCAGGCGCCACAATCCCTCCGGTAATTGCCAATCCAATGGTTTGTCAAACCCGTTAAAGATCATGAATAAGTCTTTTTCTCGTCCTTTAATCAGGCACGAAATCGCCCGCACATAATAGTGCCAATCATCCGGCTGCATCGGTGTTCCGTCCGGCCGATACCAGATCAGGCTCTCATCCGTTTGGAATTGCGTGCTTTCAAACACCGCATAGGTATGACGAATTTGAATCAATCGTTTGACCAATGTCTGCATACGCCATCCGGCCGCTGTCGTATCCGGCCAGTTGATCCAGGAATAGATATTATCTTGCGCATAGGTGTTATTATTTCCGAATGCCGTGCGCAAGACTTCGTCCCCCCCTTGTATCATCGGTGTTCCGCACGACAACAGCAAAGTCGCCATCAAAGCCCGCGCCCGTCGTTCTCGAATCGCCAAGACGGTTTCGTCTTTTGTTTCACCTTCCACACCATTATTCCATGAAAAGTTTGTATCCACACCATCTTTATTATTTTCATCATTAGCTTCATTGTGCTTATTATTATAGGACACCAAATCCCACAGCGAAAACCCGTCATGTGCCGTAATAAAATTGACGCTTTCCCAAGGCTTACGCCCGCGTTTGTCATATAAATCTGACGATGCCGTAATCCGACCGGCCAAATCGGCTGCCTGTCCTTCATCTCCGCGCCAAAAACGACGCACTGTGTTGCGGAATTTATCATTCCATTCGGCCCATCCCGGACGAAAAGCTCCGACCTGATAACCTTCCATCCCCAAATCCCATGGTTCGGCAATTAATTTTTGTCGTTGCAGAACCGGATCCTGTTGCACAGTCGTCAAAAAGTCACTGTTGACCGTATATTGATTATTGTCGTCCCGCGCCAAAGTCGTTGCCAGATCAAATCGAAAACCGTCAATCCGCATCACTTCCGTCCAATAGCGCAGCGAATCCATCACCAGTTGCAGCGCCCGCGGGTGCCCCAGGTTAAACGAGTTCCCACACCCCGTCGTATCATCATAATAGCGCGGATTTTCTTTATTCAAGCGATAGTAAGAGGCATTATCAATTCCCCGATAGCACAAAGTCTGTCCGAACTGATTTCCTTCACCTGTATGATTATACACCACATCCAGGATTACTTCTATCCCGGCTTCATGAAAGACCTGCACCATATGCTTCATTTCGGCCAAGCGTCGCTCGGCAAAATACAGTGCATGCGGTGCCATAAAGCAAATCGGATCATACCCCCAATAGTTGGTCAAATTCTTGTCCAGCAAAAACCCGTTCGTCATAAAGGCTGCCGTCGGCAACAATTCCACCGCCGAAATCCCCAGGCCTTTTAAATATTGCACAACGGCCGGGGTTGCCATACCCGCAAAAGTGCCCCGCAGTATTGCGTCCACTTCGGGATTGCGGGCTGTAAAGCCTTTCAAATGCGTCTCGTAAATAATTTCGGTATTCCAGGGCGTTTTCGGTTTTTTCAGCTGTGACCAAACGTAATCATTATCATCTGTCACAATACATTTTGGCACACAGGCTGCCGAGTTTTTACGACTATACGACAGATCCAACAAAGGCGAATCGGGCCGATACCCTAACATCGCATTATCCCCGATAAACGGTATCGTCAGCATTTTCGCATACGGATCCACCAATAATTTATTCGGGTTAAAGCGATGCCCTTTTTCCGGCTCATACGGCCCATACACCCGATAGCCATATAATTGTCCCGGCTTTAACCCTTTGATATAGCCATGAAAAACTTCATCGGTATATTGCGGCAAATCTATGCGCACTTCGCCCAACCCTTTGGGATTAAACAGACACACCTGCACCCGTTCGGCATGTGCAGAAAACAGCGCAAAGTTCACACCGTTTCCGTCATAATTTGCCCCCAGCGGATACGGCAAGCCGTCATAGATTTCGTAATCGTTTTTCATGATTATTCTCGCTTTCTGCTGATACCCGCACAATCTAATTTAAAGCACACAACTGCCAGCGGCGGCAACACAACTTGAATATCATAGGGCTTAAAGTTCCACCCCGGTTCTTCGGTTTGAATATCGCCGATATTTTTGACATCTGACCCACCATATACGGCCAGATCCGAGTTAAAGACTTCCCGATAAATCCCCGATTCGTTCACGCCGATTCGATAGTTATAGCGCGGCACCGGTGTGAAATTACACGCCACAACCAGACTTTCTTTTTTCTTTTTGTCATGCCGAATAAAAGTGAAGCACGAGTTCTCAAAATCGTTCCCGTTCACCCACTCAAACCCGCCGGCCTCAAAGTCATTCTCATACAGCGCCGGCATTTTCCGATAAAGTTTATTCAAATCCGAGACCAACTGTTGCACACCTTTATGCTTCGGATTTTTCAGCAAACTCCAATCCAGACTGTCCGCAAATCGCCATTCGGTCCGCACAGCCAACTCATTCCCCATAAACAATAATTTTTTGCCCGGGTGCATAAACATATAGCTGTAATACAACCGCAAATTAGCAAACTTCTGCCACATATCCCCCGGCATTTTATCAATCATCGGCCCCTTGCCATGCACAACTTCATCATGCGACAGGGGCAAAATAAAGTTCTCGGAAAAGGCATACAGCAAACTGAATGTCAGCTCATTATGATGATATTTACGATGGATTGGATTTTCGGACATATAGTGCAAAGTATCATGCATCCACCCCATATTCCATTTGTATCCGAATCCCAAGCCCCCCACATAGGTTGGTCGCGACACCATGGGCCAAGCCGTTGATTCTTCCGCAAAAGTCGTTGCCCCCTGCCCCTCGGCAAAGACCACTTCGTTCAGGCGTCTTAAAAACGCAATCGCTTCCAGATTTTCACGCCCGCCGTATTGATTTGGGATCCATTCACCCTCTTTACGCGAATAGTCCAGATACAACATACTGGCCACCGCATCTACCCGCAGCGCATCAATATGGTATTCTTTAATCCAAAACAGTGCGTTTGCCAACAGGAAATTAGACACCTCATTACGCCCATAGTTATAGATTTTCGTGCCCCAATCTTTGTGCTCTCCTTTACGCGGGTCGGCGTGTTCATACAGTGCCGTTCCGTCAAAGTTCGCCAGACCGAATGCATCGCGCGGAAAATGAGCCGGCACCCAATCCATAATCACCCCGATTCCGGCCTTGTGCAGCGAATCAATCAGGTATTTAAAATCATCGGGCGAGCCATAGCGACTTGTCGGCGCATACATACCCGTGATTTGATAGCCCCAGCTGCCGTCAAAGGGATATTCGGCCAGCGGTAAAAACTCAACATGGGTAAAGCCTGTTTCTTTCAAATAGGCCGGTAATTCCTCGGCCATTTCCCGATAGGTCAACCAGCGATTATTTTCCAAACTGTTCCGCCGCCAAGATCCCATATGCAATTCATATACCGAAATCGGCTGTGCCAAATCATTGGCTTTTTTTCGTCCCTCGGCCAACCACGCTTCATCTGCCCATTGATAGGCCTTGCGGTCAAAAACCAAACTTCCCGTCTTAGGGCGCATTTCAAATGCAAACCCGAACGGATCGGATTTTAACGGCAACAACCGCCCGTCGGCGCCGATCAGTTCGTATTTATAGATATCCCATTTCTGCATCCCCGGGATAAATAATTCCCAAATCCCCGAGCTTCCCCGCGGACGCATCATATGCCGCCGACCGTCCCAATCATTGAACAGTCCCACCACGCTCACACGTTTGGCGTTCGGTGCCCACACGGCAAACAAGACCCCCTCAATCCCTTGGTGCGTCATAATATGCGCTCCCAGTTTGTTATAGATCTGCATATGATTGCCTTCACCATACAGATACAGATCCAATTCCCCCAGCACCGGCAAAAAGCGATAAACATCTTCGCATTCATAGGTTTGTCCGCTGTGCAACGTAATGCGGAAGAAATAGTCAAAAAAGAGAGATTGATCCATTAAATCCAGCTGGAACAACCCATCCGAGTGCACCCGCCGCATTTGCCCCAAGCTTTGATGATTGTCTCGCCGGATAACTTCTACCGTTTGTGCTTGCGGCTGAATGGTGCGGATATACAGGGCTTTTCGCCCTTCTTGATCCTCTCCCGTATGCATACCCAGCACGGCGAACGGATCGCCCTGATACCCGCCATGAACCAAAGATTCCACCTCAGACACTTCTAAAATTAAACTCATTTCAACCCCTTTTAATTAGTTCTATTTTTTATATAGCACGATTTTTTCCAAAATGGAAATTATTTTTTTCCACAGGTTCTTTTTTGTGCCACACAAACCAAGCCATCGGCAAACCCCGTTCCTTCGCGCCGCAAAGGCACCAATTTTATGGTCTGAATTTCAAAACCGGTTTTATCCAATAATTTTTGAATATATTTTTCCGAATATACATAGCGTCCCGCATACGATAATGCACAATCTTGTGCCCCGGTTTCCACCGAAAAAGCGAACATTCCGTTTTTTTTCAAATGATCAAAAACAGATTCAAAAAAATCATTTATTTTCAACAAGTAAGGTATAACTTCCACACAAACAACCCAATCATATTTTTTCTTGTTATGTGATAAAAAGTGTCCGATTTCCGCTTGTTTCAAGGTCTCATAGGCCCCCGTTTTGGCCGCCAGTGCCAGCATTTTTTCGGATAAATCCACACCGGTTAAATGGTCAATTTTTCCCTGCATCAGGGTCCCGAAAGCCCCTGTTCCACACCCTAAATCCAGCACCTGCCCCATCAACTTTGCGGGCAATAATTTTTGAATCTCGGACAAAGCCTGTGTCTCCAACAGACACATTTTATCATCATATGATGCGGCAAAGTCATCATAAAACTGCTGAATACAGGCCGAAATATCCGTTTCTTTTTCCCCGTTCAAAGCCGCATAAGTATGCTTGGCCGCCAAATTATCCGGTTGATTTTTCAGCCACCCTTTGGCAAAATCCCGCGCCAATTTCAAGCCTGCTTTGTCTCGTCCGGCCAAAGCCCCCAATGTATCGGCAATCTGCCAATCCAGACGCTTTGTAAAATCCGACCGAAACAGCAGTTTAAAATACAACCCCAGGGCATCTTCCCACTCACCTGCGCGTTCCAATACCACCGCCAGATTATACAGCGTTATTGCATCATTCGGGTTGATTTGCACCAATGCCCGATAGTGTTCCAAAGCCTCTGCCACTCTGTTTTCTCCAACCAACAGGTCCGCCAGATTCTGATGCGCCGGCCCGTCATTTTTATTGATTGCCAAGGCTTTTTTATAGGAATCCTCGGCCGCTTGAACTTCTCCCTGTCGGCGATAAATATTTCCCATATTACACAACACATCTGCCCGATAGGGATTTCGTGCCAAAATCGCTTGATACACCCCTTTTGCCACATCGTCCCGGCCCAGGATTTCCAAGATAACCCCCTCCAAAACCCGATATTCTTCTTGTGCCAGACCCGTTTTTTGAATAGCCGCCGATGCTTCTTCATTATGCCCGGCCGCGTGATACAGGCGCGCCAAATGATACCACGCGTCCGGCAGGTTTGTTTCGTTTGCCAAGGCTTCCAATGCCGTTATATCCGGCCAACACAACAGCAATCCCAACCGCGCTTCGGGCAGTCCGGGCTGTATTTTTAAGGCCGCTTCAAAAGCGCTTTCGGCAAAATCTGTCTGTCGTTTCAATAAGTAGATATATCCTTGCTGTGCCCGGGATTGTGCCTGATCGGGCACTTTGCGATACTGGGTCAAAGCTTCGTCCAAACGCCCCTGTTTTTGCAACACCGACGCCAACATCAGACGATAGTTTACAATATCAGGATATAATTTCACCGCCTGGAACAGCAACTCTTCCGCCGGCTCCAATGCCCCCGCCTGATACGCCACCAAACCCAACAAGAACAACGCATCTCCATGCGCAGGCTGTGCCGTCAAAACCTCACGTGCCAAGCCCTCTGCCCGTTCATATTGACCGTCATTATAGGCTCGAAAAGCCTCATCTAAAATGGTGTCATAACTACTCATCGTCAATAGACCCTCTGCGACCGATGACCATTTCCTGATTGATATTGACACATTCCACCAAACCGAACCCGATAAACAACGTCACCATCGCCGTCCCGCCATAGGACATCAAAGGTAGCGGAACCCCCACCACCGGCATCAGTCCCATGACCATGGCCATATTGATAAAGACATACAGGGCAAAGTTCACCGTCAATCCGATTGCCAGAATCTTGCCAAAAAAGCTGGTGCACCGATGCGCAATTAAAAAGCCATACCCGATAATCAAAGCATACAGCACACACAGCACCAGTGCCCCAATTAAACCGAATTCCTCACACAAAACCGTCAAAATAAAATCCGTATGCTTTTCGGGAATAAAATTAAGCCGTGTTTGTGTCCCTTGCAAAAAACCTTTACCAAGCACCCCGCCCGACCCCAATGTGATCTTGGATTGCGTGATATGATACCCCGCGCCGGTCGGATCGCTCTCAGGGTTCAGGAAAGTCATCACCCGCCGCTTTTGATAGTCCTCCAAAAACGACCAGATTAAAGGGAATGACAAAACCGCCGTAGTGATCAGGACCACAAATTTCCAAATCTGAACTCCCACGACAAAAAAGACCGCCCCCGTCACGAACACCAGCATCAATGCTGTGCCCAAATCCGGCTGCCTTAAAATAAACATCACCGGCACCAGCATCAAAAACAACGGCGGCAACATAAACCGAAACGATCGCACCTCATCCACACCTGCCCCGTGAAAATAGCGTGCCAAAGCCAACACCAGCGCAATTTTCATCACTTCCGAGGGCTGCAACTTCACCACACCGAAATTCAACCACCGCTGGGCGCCCATACCCACATGCCCAAACAACGACACGGCAATCAGCAACACCAAAGCCACCGCGTAAATCACATAGGCATATTTCATCCAAAGTCGCAGGTTGGAAAGTGCTATCCCATACAGCAACACCAAACTGATCAGGAAATGCACCGTCTGGCGAAAGGCACGCGGATAGAAACTGCCCCCGCCCACGGAATACAGCACCGTAATGCCCATCATCACAACCAGGCAAACCATAATCAAGTATTTGTAATTAAATCCTAATATCTTATCCCACAGGGTCAGATTATAGTCTTTCAGATAACAGTTTCTATCCTTAAAAAAACTCATAAACGCCCTCCTGTTCCCTCGTCGTCCAGTTCCAGCACTTTTTGCATCAATTCGCGCATCAAAGGTGCCGCCGTGCGCGATCCGCCCCCACCGTGCTCCACAAAAATCACAGCGGCATATTTGGGCTTGTCCGTCGGCGTAAAGGCCACAAACATTGCATGATCGCGGTATTTTTCAGGCAAGTCATCTTGTGCGATAATCCCCGATTCGCGCTCTTTCATTGTAATGCGTCGCACTTGAATAGAGGCCGTTTTTCCCGACATCTTTTTTCCCTTATAGGTAAAACGTGATCCATACGCCGTACCGCCTTTGGTATTGACGACCTGATACATACCATCGCGCAGGGCTTTCAGATACCGTGGATTGAACGGCAAAGGCTCGGCCGAATCGGATACTTGCGCCTGCAGCAAAGTCGGCTGAATGTTTTTACCGCCGGCGATTCGCGCCACAGCGGTAGCCACTTGCATCGGCGTCACCATTAAAAAGCCCTGCCCGATACTTAAATTCAAGGTATCCCCCATCCGCCATTCGTCGTTATAGCGTTTTTTCTTCCATTCCGAATCGGGCAACACACCGGCCGTTTTCGTAATCAGACCGATTTGCGGAGCTTCCCCAAAGCCCAATTTTCTGGCCGTTTCAATAATTTTTTTCGGACCGATTTTTTGCGCCATTTCATAAAAATACACATCGCAAGAATGCATAATTGCTTCTTCAAAAGTCAATGATCCATGTCCCTCTCTTTTCCAACAGTGGAACAAGTGATCGCCCAACTTAACTTTTCCGGAGCATTTCACCTTTGTTTTCAAATTGATATCCCCCGATTCCAAACCGGCCAATCCCACCACCAACTTAAACACGGACCCTGGTGAATACAGCCCCTGTAAAGCCTTGTTCTGTAAAGGTCTGTGCGGATTATTTTGCAGCCGATTCCAATCCCGATTAGAGATCGGCACCGTCAATAAATTTCCATCATAAGTCGGTGTAGAGACCAACGCCAATATCGCCCCGTTTTGCACATTGACGACGATCGCCGACGCTGCATAACGGCTCAACAACCGTGTTGCAAAGTTTTGTAAACGCGAATCGACTGTCAGATAAATATCTTGCCCCGGTTGCGGTAATTTTTCGCTCAACACGCGCACCGTCCGCCCGAAAGCATTAACCTCGGATCGCCGTTCCCCGGGCTCACCTTTCAGCAGATTTTCCTGTGATCCCTCAATACCGACACGTCCCACACGATACCCCGGCAAGTCCAACAGCGGATTCGTCGTATCCCCGGCCACATCTTCCTCAGTCAGCAATGACACATATCCCAACACCGCCGTATTTCCACTGCCGGCCGGATAAAAGCGCATCATACCTTCTTCAATCTGAACACCGCTTAGATCCGGCATATTCAACTGGATCAAAGCGACTTCATCTGTCGTCAGGTTATCCTTTAACCGAACCGGCATAAAGGCTCTTTTGCCGCGTAATTCCTTACGAATACGCGTAATTTCCTCTTCGTTCAGCGGTATCAGGCGCAAAAACCGTTCCAAAGTTTGCTTATAATTTTGGGCTTCTTCTTTGATAAGGACGGCTTGAAAAGTCTTAGCATTCTCCGCCAGTTGAATCCCGTTTCTATCAAAAATCCCCCCGCGTGAGGGCATTGTTAACCGCACCGACAGACGATTTTTTTCCGCTAATAACAAGTATTTATCCCCTTGTAAAACCTGCAAATAGAACAATCGCCCGATAATCACCAATCCCATCAGGAAAAAGATAACCGACAGACCTATCATCCGCCGAAAAATCAAGTGTGCTTTTTCATATTTCCAAACGCTCATCACACCTCTCCCAACCGTGCATCAACTCGTCCGCACAGCGCAAACCCGAACGGATAGCACAGGTTCAGGATAATATATTCGCGCAATAAAAATCCCGACGGAATCGTCGTCCCGGCGCACAGGAAAAAGAAAAACAGTTGCGTCAACAACAACACCGCGCTGAAAAAAGCAAACAGCATCCACAGATTTTTAAACGATAAATCTTTTAAAAACAGCCGATTCAATCGAGCCACAAAAAACAGCAACACGAACAAGAACGCATACAATCCGAACGGTGCTTCATTTAAGCAATCCGCAAACAACCCCAACCCGAACAGGACATAAGCATTCAAAACGCTCGGCCGAAAAATAGCAAAATAAAAAATCGGTACATAAACCAACGGCACACAGATGCCGAAAACCGTCGGTGTTTGCGCCAACAGGATAACCAATAAACAAGCCCCCAGCGGCAATAATTTTTTGCTTAAATCCGTATAGCGAATCATTTACCGACTTCCTCTGTCTGGCACGAAGTATCCAACAAAACCGACCCCAGCCCAAAGTCCACCAAGCGCACAAAATACGGCGTCATATTCTCTTCAAACAGACGCACTTTAATATCCTCATTGTGGATTTTATCCACCACACCGATCCCCAGGCCCGTCGGAAAGACCCCCACTTGTCCCGAGGTTAAAACGACATCCCCCACCGACACAGTTTTATTTTCGGGCAACGAAATAATTTTGGGCATATTACTCCCGTCACCGGACAAGATTCCTCGCACCTGATTCGGCCCGATTATTACCGGCACCCGCGACGCATAGTCTGTCAGCAGCAACAACCGACTGGCCGACCGACCGACCGTTACGATTCGGCCGATAACACCGCTGTTTGTCATAGCCACATCGCCTTTTTTAATCCCTTCCGCACTGCCGGCCGACACCACCAATGACTTAGAAAAACGACCTCCGTCATCGGTCAATACTTTTGCCATCAGTGTTCTGGATTTTGCCGGCGGCACATAGCCCATCAAGTGCTGCACCGCTTGCTGTTCCGCCTGTAATTGCAACGCAACATTCCGCCAATTTTTCAAGGCTTCATTTTCTGCGCGCAGGATTTTATTTTCCTGATAGACTCCAAAGTAATGTGAAATCTCGTTTGTGGCCGCCTCACCCCATCGCACCGGAGCCGACACCACCCGCACAATCGGCGCAACGGTTTCTTTCAACGCCATTTTGAATTGCACCAACAAGGGATTCTGAAACTGCCCCCACCCCACCAGCATCAACGCCAGCATCAACAAGGCCAAAGGCAAAAAAAGCCGTATTTGAGATTTGATTTTTTTCAGACGAAATTGGCGGCTTTCCATTTCAGGCCCCCGAACACTAGAACATACTTGTCAGGATATTTTCAAATTTATCTACTTGTTCCACGGCACAGCCTGTCCCCAAAGCAACGCACTGCAATGCCCGTTCGGCCACCGATACCGGCAATCCTGTCGCTTCGCGTAAAACTTCGTCCAACCGGTGCAGCAATGCGCCGCCCCCGGTCAACATAATGCCCTTGTCCACAATATCCGAAGACAATTCCGGTGCTGTGTGTTCCAAGGCCACTTTAACCGCTTCCACAATTTGCCCCACCGGTTCGGCCAAGGCTTCGGCGATTTGCCGTTCTGAAATTGTAATTTCTTTGGGCACACCATGCATCAAATCGCGTCCTTTCACAGAGATTGTTTCCCCCTCTCCGTTTTCAGGAACCGATGCCGCCCCGATACTCTTTTTAATGCGTTCTGCCGTAGCTTCTCCGATCAACAGGTTTTGATTGCGGCGAATATAGGAAATAATGGCTTCGTCCATTTTATCACCACCGACGCGCACAGACCGTGCATAGACAATCCCGCCCAAGCTCATCACGGCCACTTCTGTTGTGCCGCCACCGATATCCACAACCATACTGCCTGACGGTTCATTAACCGGCAAACCGGCCCCGATTGCCGCAGCCATTGGTTCTTCAATCAAGTAAACTTTCCGCGCCCGTGCATTTTCGGCCGCTTCCTGAATAGCCCGCCGTTCCACCGCCGTCGAGCCCGACGGCACACAAATTACGATCACCGGTCGCGATAATCCCCGATGCCCCAATGCTTTATCAATAAAGCGTTTAATCATTTCTTCCGCGACATCAAAGTCTGCAATCACTCCATCGCGCAGCGGGCGAATTGCCTGAATTTGTCCCGGTGTTTTGCCCAGCATTTGTTTTGCTTCATTACCGACAGCGATGACTTGTTTTTTGCCACGATTTTCGGCAATAGCCACCACCGAAGGCTCATTCAAGACAACGCCCTGACCCGTCACATAGACCAAAGTATTCGCGGTACCCAAATCAATCGCCATATTAGAAGAGAAAACATTTAATAATTTTTTAATTTGTGTCAGACTAAACATTCTGATGATCCTTTCTTGAGTTTGAATATTTTATTCATACACTACTTCTGACAAGAAAACAACATTTTTTTTCATTTTTTTGTAAAAAAAGCACAGACTTTTCGGTAATTGTTTTTCCTGTTCCGGATTACCATCTGTTGATTGTTGACAAGGAGGAAACAATATGGTTGATTTTGTTCAGATAAAAAATGTTTATAAACCGGCTCAAAAACTGACGAAAACCGAGATGTTGCGTGCCATTAAATTGGCCTTGGCATCCGAATTTGAGGCCATTCAAATTTATCAACAGATTATGGAGAGCACCGAAGACACCCGAATCGTCAAGGTCTTGGCCGAAATTACAGGCGATGAAAAGCACCACGTCGGCGGTCTGTATAAATTGCTGGAACTGCTCTCGCCCGAGGATTTCAAGCAATACGAACACGGTTATCAGGAAACACTGGAAAACTATACCTGACGAATCAGGACAATCCCGTCCAGTGATCCGCCGGCCTGATCTCTCAGACTTTTGCCGTGATCCTGTTCATATTTTGCCATACCGGTATCCACGCACCAAACCGGCGTGATACCGGCGTTCAGTGCCCCCCGAATATCCGTGCGATAGGTATCACCGACCATTGCGACCCGTCGGGACGGCTGCACACCCAACCGCCGGAATGTATAGTCAAACATTTCGCCATAGGGCTTTCCGAATTCCAGCACTTGCCCACCCAGGCGCCGATAGTTTTCCGACAATTCACCCTGGCGCACGATCCAGGTCGCTCCCACCACACCGATGTGTTTTTCCAAAGCCATCAAGTCCGGATTCGTGCTAATTGCCGGCAAGTTCAACGCCGCGCATTTTTCCAGCAACGCCTTAAACGGACGGATAGTCGTCATATCATACCGTCCACATGAATCCAAATAAAAAGCGTCCTGCAAGTCCGGATAAAGACACACTTGATCGGGGGTCAATTGCGGTGCGCCAAAGAAAACAAAATCTGCTTCTTCGGGTGTTTGGACCACCCGACAATTCAGGTATTTCGGCAAGTTGATTTTAGAAATCCCCATCATAAACACGCGACCGCCCGCCGGTATCACCGGGTTGTTTTTCAGGTAATCCAAGCACACATCGCCCGAGGTAATCACATCGGTATAGTGCACCCCGCGAGTTAAACCTTTGTGCTTATAGCCTTCAATCGTGCTGTTTCCCACCGATGAAGTATTGGATAAAATGCACAGCGGTTTTCCCCGGCGCACTTGTTCCGCCATCGTTTCCAAACTGCCCGGAATCGGAGCATCACCTCCCCAAAAGACTCCATACGCATCAAACAACAACACATCAAACTGGTCCGCAATTTCGTGAAAGCGATGATAGATTTTCGTCATTTTACTCCTCTAAAACCGGCACATTGACCGGATCAAACCGCCCAATATTTTCAACCGAATAAAAATTGATTTTTTCTTTTATATTCAATAAACTGATGCACACAATAAAAGTATTGATTGAATAATAAATATGCTGTATCTCCCCACTACTTCGCCCCAATTTATAATCAGCTTCCCATGCTGTAAATTGCCGGTAAAAATCCAGAGCTGTCTTGGGCACCTGCCTCCATCCCAAGCGTCTGGCAACAGCCTCGTAATCACGCTTTATCCGGACATCTTCAACATCCGCGCCAATCGGATTTTCCCCAACCGCAAACACCACAAAATTTCCCCGATGAGCCAAGCTGATAAACCCATGCGACACAATCGGTTTACCGGTTTTATCCGTTCCGGCATTCTCCCCGCACACCAGCCGGATCAGACCATGCCCGACCAAAAATTGCAGCCGTCGTTCTTCATCATTGATATGGCACAAACGTTCCAATTCCGCCGCAGACAACAACCTTGTCCACACCGTTTCAAACATCTCTGTTTTTTTTATCCGAGAAATATCCGCAATATAGATTTTCATTTCAGCTTCCGTATTTCCTGTTCCAATGCTTGAAAAAGGGCACGGCTGCCATGTCCTTTATCCGGCACGATAACCAGGCGCGACTTCGGCAAGGCCTGATGCAAGTCATAGGCCTGCACCACCGGGCAGCAAAAATCCAACCGATTATGCACGATTATAGCCGGTATAGTCCGAATCCGCCCGATATTATCCAAGATTTGATTCGACCCGACAAAAAAATGATTCTTTTCATAGTCCAAATAAATCCGCCCGGATCGAATTGTGTTATCTGTCAAGGCCGGCACTCGTTCAAACGATGGCTGTAATTCGCCCAATTGATGCTCATATGATCCGAAATAGCGTTGTGCTTTTTGAATATCCAGATATTTATCCGAAAAAATCAACCGATGATAGGCTTTCACCAATTCCTTACCGGCCACCTGCCGCGCCAATTCATCCAGCATATCCGGATAGAACAACCGGCTTCCCTTTGTCACCCATTCGGCATCTTCCGGCCGCATCAAGAATACCGAGTTCAAGATCAACTGCCTGACCCGCGCCGGATAGGCCTCCGCAAACAACAGGGCCAGCCCCGCCCCGAACGACCCACCGGCAACGGTTATTTTTCCCTTTATTTTCAGATGGTTCAATAAACACAAGGCATCTTTTATTGTGGCCGTTGCGGTATTATTTCGGAACGCATCCTGATACAAAGAGTGCCCGCACCCGCGTTGATCAAACAAGACCACCCGCCATTTTTTCAAGTCATAGTGTGATGCATGTTTCGCTCTTCCTGATCCGCCCGGCCCGCCGTGAAAGGACAAAACAACGGATCCTTTCGGGTTGCCGAACTGTTGATAGTACAGACTATGCCCTTCCCCTACCGACACATAGCCGGTATCATAGGGGCGCGGATCGCGGGAAAACCAAGAAAATATCATCTTAAAAAACTCCTTATTTTTATCATATTTTATTTTTTCTCAAATCGCAAGTTTTTTCTTATTTTTCCTATATTAACCCCTTTGTTTAATTTGTCCATTTTTTCCTTTGATTTGACAAAATCCTTTTTTTATGCTATAATGGCGACTATCATAATCAAACGGAGGAGTATGATGACAGAACTAGAAGCAATTAAAAACAGACGTAATTCAATTAAATCTGCCGGTAAAAAAGCCGCCCTTGAAGCCTGTGGTTTCAACGAATGCGAAATCGCCCGCATTATGGAAATGTATAATCAGGATTTAACTGATCGCAATAACTACACTGATTACCTATGCACTTTGGAGCAACAGCGTGACCGTTTGGAAATGCGCCGCGCCAACAAGGCTTTAATGTCCACTTTTATCTATGGCTGCGCCTTTGTCGCCTCAACCTTGGCCTCCATCGGATTTTTAAGCAAAGGCTCCACCAACGCAGCATTAGGTGCCGGTGGTTTGGCTTTAATCTCATTATTAGCTGTGCGTGTATCATTCGGCAGCATCAACCGGACTGTTGAGGTGGACGAACGCCATGACAAGAATTTGAAAAAAGTGCGAATCGCCGCCGAAAAGAAAGCCCGCCGCGAATACTCTGTTCCGCGGTTGCAGGCACGCCACGACTCAATGCCGGCGTTTTTTGAATCGTTTGGGCTTTTGACTCGCTTTTTTTCGCGCGATTGCTAGGCGCTCTTTTTGCTCGGATTGATTACGGATAATCCCAAAGACCAACCCGCCGGTTATCGGCATACATTCTTTCAGGATCACGCGTAATCTGTCCCCCATGACATAGGTCTGACCGGTTGACCGACCGGTCAGGCTTTGCGTATCGGCATTATAATCGTAAAAATCCCCTGTCAATTGCCGCATCGGGATCAGGCCGTCCGCACCATACGGATCCACCGACACAAACAAGCCGAACGGCGTCACGGATGAGATTGTCGCCTCAAAGGCCTGCCCGATTTTATCTTTAAAATACGCCGCCATATACCGATCCGTCGCGTCCATTTCGGCCGAAGCTGCCTGCCGTTCGGTGGCCGAGATATGCCGTGCCGTGTTTTCAAAAGCATTTTCTTCTTCGGTCGTCAAAGCCCCTTCCCCTAATTTCAATGCCTTAATCAAGGCCCGGTGCACCAAAATATCCGCATAGCGGCGAATCGGCGATGTAAAGTGCGCATACCGTGCCAAAGCCAACCCAAAGTGTCCGATATTTTCCGGTGAATAGATCGCCTGCGATTGCGCCCGCAGGACCAACTCGTTCACGGCCCGATCCCGTGCCGTCCCGTCTGCCCGCGTTAAAACCGTATTAAAATCCGACGGCAACGGATTTTCCCCCAATTTAGCACTCTGTCCGATAGAGGCCAGAAAAGAAGTCAGATTTTCCACCTTCTCGACCGAGGGTTTATCATGCACCCGATACATTGTCGGGGCGCCTTTTTCTTCCAAAGTTTCCGCCGCCGCCACATTAGCCAAAATCATCATTTCTTCAATCAGTTGCATACTCGGCGTCTGTTCGTGCAGGTGTATTTCCTTAACCTGTCCTTTTGCATCCAAGATCACCTGTCTCTCCGGCACATCAATTTCCAGCACCCCACGCTTTTGCCGTGCTTGTTTCAAGGCCTCATACGCCCCCACCAAGTGCTGTATTTCCGCTTCCAAGCCCGCAATCGGCGTTTTTCCGTCCATTGCCGCCTGCACTTCATCATAGGTCAACCGCCGAGCCGATCGGATCAAAGCCCGATGAAAAGTATGCCGCAATTTATGCCCGTGGCGATTGATCCAAACTTCACAGACCATAGCCGCTCGCGATTCGTTCGGATTCAGCGAGCACACGCCGTTTGACAAAGCCGGTGGCAACATCGGAAATACCCGATCCGGGAAATAGACCGAATTTCCTCTCAATCGTGCATCGCTGTCCAACGCGGTCCCTGTGCGCACATACCACGCCACATCGGCAATCCCGACCATCAAGTGCCACCCGCCGGCATTTTTCCGGTCCGAATCCGGCTCGGCCCACACGGCATCATCAAAGTCCCGTGCATCAGCGCCGTCTATCGTCACAAAAGGGATCGCCTGCAAATCAACTCTGTTTTTACCTGTTTTGGGCACCGTTGCCCGTTCGGCCTGTTTTTCGGCACTTTCGGTAAAGGCCACCGGAATATGGTGCATATAGACCGAGATTAAAGTCGCCGCAAACGGTTCATCGGCCGATCCGATTTTCTTGATATAGCGTGCCTCGGGCGAGCGCGTTCGAATCATCGGAATATCCACCAGCAACAAATCTTTATTCTTTACCTGCACCCCGCGCGGAATATCTGTCAAAGTAAAGGCCTGTTTCAACCGCCGATCCACCGACGACACCACTCCGTTTTCATAGACTCCGACCATTTGGTTTTCACCGGCCGTCACGCGACGCAGTGCTGTCCCCTCATACATACGATTTCCGACGGATTTGACTTGCGCCTGCACAATATCACCAACGCCCGCCGGCGGGGACAGCCGATCACGGGTAATAATGATTTGCGGTGCCGGATTCGGACTGACCCATTCCAAAGGCCGCGCAATCAAGTCCCCCATAGAATCCAGCCCCGTAATTTCCACCACAACCCGTTCGGGCAGCGAATCGGGCAAAGTGATTTGCTTTCCGGCCCGCACTGTTTGGATTCGCCCCTGTTTTTTCAGTTCTTTCAGCATATTTTTAACGGCCACCCGGGCTTCACCTTTTACGCCCAAAGCGCGACTTAAATCCCGCTTGGACACCGTTCCCGACTGTGCATTCAAATAGGCCATTACTTCATCCATCGTCGGCAAAGTTTGTGCTGATTTTCGAGCCATATTTCCTCCCCGTATTTTGCGTGCGTATCGCTGGGGGTTTACAGATGTTCCGTCAGCGAATCGCGAATCGATTCCAATTCTTGAATCAAGGTATCCATCGCCACCGAATCGTATTGTGTTTGCGTATTGTCCAAGGGTATTTCAGCCCCTTCTCCGGATTTCAAGCGTTTTTGGACTCCTTTTATGGTAAAACCCTCTTGATACAAGGCATCACGGATTCGCGCCAACAAGACCACATCTTCGGCCGTATAATAGCGCCGTCCCATGCGTTTAACCGGTTTCAACTGATGAAATTGCGTCTCCCAAAAACGCAAAACAGAGGGTTGAACCTGCAACAGGTCCGACACCTCTGCGATAGTGCGATAGGCTGTTTCTGCCTTACTCATGCTATTTATCCGACAATGCGGCTTTCAGCAAATGTGAAGCCTTGAATGAAAGAACGGTCCGCGGCGAGATAATATATTCCTTGCCCGTGCGCGGGTTACGACCGATTCGTTGCACTTTTTGGTGCGGAATAAATGATGCAAACCCAGACAATTTCAAAGGTTCTGCCCGGGATATAGTGTCCACCATAACTTGGAAAATGCTATCCACGATTTTCAGCGATTCGGCATGTGAAAATCCCAACTCGTTATACAAGATCCCGGCAATATCGGCACGCGTCATTGTATTGGACATTCTGATTTCTTTCATTTTTTTAACCTTTCTGTTTCTATATTCTTAATTTGCCATATTTTTTTCAAAAGTGCAAGTCTTTTTTTCAAAAACGAACAAGACCCGCCGCCCATGTCAAGCCCGCTCCCATGGCTTCCAGTAATAACAGGTCCCCTCGTTTAATTCGTCCGTCCTTTACCCCCGCCCACAAAGCCAGCGGCACCGACGCGGACGATGTATTTCCTTGTTGCGGCAAGGTCAAAATCACTTTTTCAGGTGCTAACCCCAATTTATGTCGCGTTGCTTCTATGATTCGCGCATTTGCCTGATGCGGCACCAACCAGTCCACTTCTGCCACTGTTAAATGATTTTCCTGTAAAATGGTTTCCGAAATTGTCGTCATATTTTCAACGGCATGACGAAAGACTTCCCGCCCTTCCATGGCGACCACACCGGCCGTTTTCGTTCGTGACACCCCGCCGGTCGCATACAACAGATCCCGATAACGCCCGTCCGATCTCAGCTTCAAAGCCAACACCCCAGGTTTTGTCAGTTCCGGAGCCCCTTCTTCGGCTTCCAAGACCACAGCCCCTGCCCCGTCTCCAAACAGCACACAGGTATTGCGATCTTTCCAATCCACGATTCGCGATAATGTTTCCGCTCCGATCACCAAGGCCCGGCGAACGAATCCTTGCCGAACATAGCTGTCTGCCACCGACAAAGCATACAAAAAGCCCGAGCATGCCGCTTGAATATCAAAGGCAAACCCACCTACCATACCGATTTCGCGCTGCACCGTCACGGCCGTCGCCGGCAAGGTATCATCAGGCGTCGTTGTTGCCACGATGACCAAGTCCATATCCGCCCCGTTCAAACCTGCATTTTTAAGTGCCTCTTGCCCTGCTTCGATCGCCAAAGTCGCCGTTGTTTCATTTTCCGCGGCCAAACGCCGCTCACAGATACCGGTTCGCTCCCGAATCCACGAATCCGATGTTTCAACCATTTTTTCCAAATCAGTATTCAACAATCGACGTTCGGGCAAATACCCACCAACACTGCGAATAACAGAGTGATACATTTTGTCCCCTCGTGTTAAATTATTCTTTATTTTCAAGTTGTTCCGATTCAGCCATCAACTCGGACAATTCATTTTTAATCTTGTCGCACAGTTTATTTTGAGCCATACGAATCGCTGATTCGATTGCACACGCGAACGAAAAAGCATCAGCCCCGCCATGACTTTTCACGGAAATCCCGTTCAGGCCCAAAAACATTGCGCCGTTATACCGGCGCGGATCCATTGTTTTTTTCAGGCGCAACAACCGCGGTGTCGCCAATAGGAATCCAAACTTGGCCAACAGCGATCCTTTCACCACATGTTTCAGGCTCTTGACGATAAAGCGCACCGTCCCTTCCAGCGTTTTCAAGGCCACATTCCCAGAAAAACCGTCCGACACGATAACTTGCGTTTTACCGCCGCAAATATCATTTCCTTCCACAAATCCCTTAAAATTCAACCGTTCGCCAAACCCCTTCAGGATACCGGCGGCTTCGCGGATTTCTTCGCGACCTTTTGTTTCTTCCGATCCGATATTCAGCAACCCGATTGTCGGTTTTTGCGTTTCAAACAAAACATGGTGCAGCACATGCCCCATCACGGCAAACTCTACCAGATTTTGCGAATTACATTCGGCATTCGCGCCCAAGTCCAAAGCCACGATCGGCCCTTCCAGACTGGGCAGCACTGCCGCGATCGCCGGCCGATCAATCCCCGCCAGCGTCCCCAGACAGATTTTACTCATCGCCATCAAAGCTCCGGTATTCCCGGCCGACACCACCGCATGGGCATAGCCGTTACGGACAGACATAATTGCCTTCCACATACTGCTTTCCCGCCCGTTGCGAATAGCAGCCGACGGTTTATCATCCGCTTTAACGATCTGGGTTGTGTGATGAATTTTGAATCGCTCCGCCGGCAAGCCGTATTGTTTCGTCAGCGGCAAGATTTTATTTTCATCACCATACAGAAAGAAAAATACGGAAGGGTTTTTCTTGGCGACACGAGACACCCCGTCAATAACGATACCCGGCGCATTATCGCCACCCATGGCATCAACAGATATAATTAAAGTATCGCTCAAAGGTCAAACCCCTCCCGTTATATTATTTTTCTTCTTTCTTTTGAACAAGAACTTCTTTCTTGTTATAGGTGCCACAGGATTCGCACACATGATGCGAGCGAACCAATTCACCGCAGTTCGGGCATTCTACGCAATTGTTTGTGCCCAAAGCCATATGAGAACGGCGCATATTCTTTTTTGATTTAGATGTTTTCTTTTTAGGTACTGCCATTTTAAGACTCTCTGTTAAATTAAGTTCTGCCGGTTTTTTTATTCAAAGCCCCGACACTCCAAACGGATTATAGTTATACATTATTTTTATTTGTTTTGCAAGACTTTTTTTAACATTCCCTCTTTATTACAGGCGAAAAGCATCTGTTTGTTGGTGAATATGCTGGATTGCGCGTTGAATTTCTTCGGGCATTTTGGTATCTTTTGGTTCGTTGAATTGAATCAATTGCTGCACATTACCCGTCCAACTCCGACGCAGTGTTGTCCGTTTCTTGGTCGGCTCCAGAACGGTTTCCAACACCAAATTGACTTTCGTTTCCTCCGGTTTGGCCGAAGTCCCATCTAATGTAATACTCCCGCCCCGCACGGTTATAGCCTTATTCTTTTCCAGGAACACCGGCGATTTAGCCGCCACCCCCGTATAGGCAACCGTCCCGGCCGAAGCTTGCAAAGTCCCGTTTTTGATGCTCAATACATTATCACGCACCTCAATCGGTAACAATATCGTCCCACGCAACGGTGCTTTCAAGGTCCAATCCGACGCCTTCAAATGTGTCGCCATCGGGTTCAAATTCAGCCCTTGATTTTGCAGATACACCAAAGTTCCCACGCGCTGATAGGGGATAATCAATTCTCCCGAGGACAGGGGAACGCCCGCCAGTTTTGCCTGCAAATTATACAAACGAGCATATTTTTCTTCAATTTGCACAATCATTTGAATATGATCAAGCGGCACAACCGAGTTGATCTGCCTGATATATAATTTTTGTCTATCATCAGTCACGAACGGATATATCGATTTCAGCACAAAAGCCGCATTAATTCCTTTAAGATTCAATGTTTCTTCTTGCACATCGACATCTGATAATGCCACATACATCGGCCCATTCAAAGTGCTGTCCAAATTACCCGAAATTCGACCATAGGCTGCGACTTTTCCGGTAATATTTTGAATATTTGGCGAGATAACTTCTGTCAATTTTCGCAATGGCCGCGTCAGTTGTTCCACATCCACCGTCGGTATCACGACATATCCGTCCACATTATGCGTCGCCAGATCCAAAGCCCCGCTGAACAGCAGATGGATTTTTTGGGAATCCGCCAATAATCTCAGGTCCGTTTTATCCTTTTCCCGGATATAATAGACTTCAAAAGGGGCTTTCCAAACCCGATTATCGCGCAGCCGCATTTCTTTGGCCGTCACGGTGATTCGCGCCTGCGGATCAAAAAAGTTTTGCATCGCCAGCATAATCCCCGACGACTCGCATTCTGCGGTATCAAAGATTCCGTTGTTGATCTGCACCGTCGCTGCTGCATTTCCTGTCAGCAGGTTATAGCTTCCCTCAAAGCCGCCTTTTTTGAATCCGATAGCAGACACACGCGTCCCGCTGACCGGTGCCGTTTTAAAATCAAACTCCCCGACCGGCAGGTTAAACTGAACTTCCCCGGTTTTCAATGATACGGCCAGAGCTTTATTCTGAGGCAACAGGTTCCATGTCACCGCCGGCCGGTTGCGGTATACCGTATTCAACACCGGAAATTCCAACATACGCGCCCGCACCTGCGTCGGCTCGGTCAAATCGTATTGACATTTTTCAAACAGCTGACAGGTCAATTTTCCGTTCAAAGTCGTGCTTAAATCCCGAACGGTCGTTTTACCCGAGACCTGATTCAAGATCGACACCATAATCGGGTGCGAAGTTGTCAGGATATTTTTATCATTCAAACTGACTCCGGAAAAGCTGAACGACAGATTGCTTTTTTCATTATTCCGCAAGGTATTCAAGGAATCGGACATTGTAAAGCTGAACGATCCGTCAAAGACATTTCCCGACCGCCGCACATCCAAAACAATATCCTTCTTCAAGCGATCATACGCCATCGTCAGATTCGCCGTCCCGTTCAGCAGTTTCATTTGTTTCGTCCAAAATGTCACCTTTCCGCTCAATTTTTCCTGCGGCCGCGACGGCAGTGACACAGCCCCTTCCAGAATATCCAAAGTCCAATCCGTCATTTCTTTTTTATCTTGAATATTCAATTTTCCCTTCAAGGACAAATACGGCTCATTAATACTGATATTCGTCACAATGGTTGTTTCATCTCCATATACCCCCAGCATCGAGAAGGAAACCGGCAATTCGTAATCTTTACCTTTAATGGACAGTTTGGCATCATTCACGTCCAGGTTATCAATCCGCACGCCGATCCCGTCTTTGGCGGCCGTATTCAGCTTTGACAACGCCAGAAAGGCCTCTTGCGCATTTTTGTTATTCATATCTGTCAAAGTCAGAGTCAATCCCTCTAATTTCACGCTCTTGGCCCGGTGATTCAAAAAGTCCGAAAAAGTGGACGAGATACTCACTTTATCCACCTTATACGAGTTCTTTTTATCGTGCAAATCATACAGTTCAATTTTGGATTTAACAATACCGGGAATATCCATACGACTGTATTCAATGCCGTTTTCAACCAGATACGATCGCACCATATTCGGCAGTTGCATATATCCCACCACCAGCACGGCGAAAGCCGCCACACCCGACAGATACAGTGCCCCCATAAAACCGGCCCAGATTCGATTTATCAGTATAAATGGCTTTTCATATTGCCGTCGTTTTTCGTCCAGCGATAACATCAAGCGCATATACCACACCATCACCGACATCGTCAGCGAGTTATGCCGTGCGTTTTTTTCATTCATAATAATTTCATCACCGGCGGCGATCTGTGCATACAGTTCGTTATCACGGTGCGGATTCGGCGGAACGCTTCTGTTTTGTTGGTCTGTCATAATCTACCCCTCATTTCTGTTTGGTTTATCATAGCCTGTTTTTTCGCGTTCGTCAAGACATTGCTGAAAATCTTCTTCATTTATTATCCGAACACCCAATTTTTCGGCCTTTGACAACTTACTGCCGGCATCGGCCCCCGCCACCACCAAGTCTGTTTTGGCTGAAACGGTGCTCACCACTTTGGCCCCGGCCTGCTGCGCGCGTTCTTTGGCTTCTGCGCGCGTAAAATGCAATAAACTTCCCGTAAAGACGACGGTCTTATCGGTCAGGGGTGTTTGCCGTTTCGACACGATTTGCGAATCGGTAATGGTCAACACCGCCGTCAAACGATTCAGCAGCATCTGATTATTCGGTTCGGCAAAGAAATCAATAATTTCCGTCGCCATCGTTTCCCCGATTCCCTCAATTTGGGTCAAGGCACCGCGCGCATTTTCCGACTCCATCGTTTGGCGAAAATTATTCCACGAATGAAACCGCGAGGCCAGCAATTTCGCCGTTGCCTCGCCCACTTCCCGTATCCCCAGCGCATAGATAAAGCGGTTCAGAGCCACTGCCCGTTGCACCGACCGAATCGCGTCAAACAGGTTCACGGCCGATTTTTGCCCCCACCCGTCCAGGCCCAGGATTTCCAAAGCATGCTCGGCTTCCAATCTGAAAATATCCACCGGTGTTTTAATCCACCCCAACCGGTAAAACAGCTCTATGTTTTTATCCCCCAGCCCTTCAATATCCAACGCTTCTTTTGAGACAAAATGTTTTAACCGCTCTTTGATTTGCGCCGGACAGATCAGGCCCCCCGTGCAGTAAATCACGGCATCATCGCCCTCGCGCACCGCATGCGATCCGCACACGGGGCAGCGATTCGGAAAGACAAAAGGCTGACTGTCTGCCGGCCGACGTTCGGGCACGATTCGCACGATTTGAGGGATGACATCACCGGCGCGCTGAATCACCACGGTATCGCCCTCGCGAATATCCTTGCGGTCAATTTCATCAGCGTTATGCAATGTCGCATGTTGAACGATCACCCCGCCCACATTGATCGGCTCCACATCGGCCACCGGAGTCAAAGCCCCCGTCCGCCCCACTTGGATTCGGATTTTGTTCAACCGTGTTTGTGCCTGTTCCGCCGGAAATTTGTGCGCAACAGCCCACCGCGGAGACCTGGCGATAAACCCCAACCGCTGTTGCAGGTCCAACCGATTGACCTTATACACAACGCCATCAATATCATAGGGTAAACTCGCCCGTTTTTCCGTCATCTGACGAAAGAAAGCGATCATATCTTTAACGGTCGGGCAGATTCGAATCTCCGGATTGACCGGGAATCCCCACCGTTTCAGTTGTTCCAAGAATCCATAGTGCGTTGTCCAGGTCGGCTGATTCACGCGCCCCACGGCATAGGCAAACAGGCTTAATTTTCGCTCTGCCGTAATCCGAGGGTTCAGTTGTCGCAACGACCCTGCCGCCGCATTTCTGGGGTTGGCAAAGACCTTTTTATGCACCGCCGTCTGCGATTTGTTCAAATCAAAAAAATCCGCCCGCGCCATATATACTTCGCCCCGAATATCAATAAAAGACGGCACGCCCGACCGAAACAAATCATCGCCCGTTTCATTCAAGCGACTCGGCAACCCCGCTATAGTTTTCAGGTTTTCGGTAATATCTTCTCCGACAACCCCGTCGCCCCGTGTTGCTCCCTGCACAAACACCCCGTCTTGATAGACCGCCGAAAACGACAAGCCGTCAATTTTCGGCTCGGCCACCATTTCAATTTCTTCATCGGCCGGTATACCCAAAAAGCGATGGATTTTATCCATAAAATCAACGACATCGTCTTCGGTAAAGATATTCCCCAGCGACAGCATCGGAATGCTGTGCACCACTTGCCCGAATCCGTCGGCCACCGCTGCCCCCACCTTGCGCGAGGGACTGTCCGCCCGCACCAAATCGGGATAGGCCGCCTCCAACATCTCGTTGCGTCGTTTCAGGCGATCATATTCGGCATCGGATACCAAGGGCGCATCTTTCTGATGATAGGCAATATCCAGTTCGGCCATACGTTTAGCCAATTTCTCCAATTCTTCGGCGACTTCCGCGCGTGTCATTTCAGCTATTTCTTTGAACATGATTCCACCAATTCCTTGGCCATCGTGCGCGCCGCTGCCGTGATACAAGCCCCCGACAACATACGTGCAATTTCATCGGTTTTATCCAAGTCTGTCAGTCCCCGAACGCGGGTCAGCATTTGCGATTCGCTTTCTTCTTTGGATACGGTCATATGCACCTGCCCATAGGCTGCCACCTGTGGCGAGTGTGTCACCACCAGAACCTGGTGCGTCCCGGCCAGTTGCCGCAACCGTTCTCCCACAGCCGCCGCCGTTGCTCCGCCGACTCCGCTATCCACCTCGTCAAAGACCAGCGTTTCCGCTTCGTCCGCCGTTGCCAGGTTGACTTTCAAGGCCAGCATAAACCGCGCCAATTCCCCGCCCGAGGCCACCTTATGGATCGGTGCCGGTGGCGTTCCTTTATTCGTTGAGACCAAAAACGCCACGCGGTCCATCCCTGTCGCGGTCCATTCCGCTTCCGGCAGTTTTTCAATTTCGGTGATAAAGGTTGCCTTATTCAGTTTCAAGGGGGCCAATTCTTTCATCACGGCCTTATCCAATTTTTCGGCGGATTTGTGGCGCAGATCCGACAGTTTTTCCGCACAGGCAATATACGCCAGCCGTGCCGTTTCCTCTTCTTTTTGCAGGTTCACGATTGCCGTTTCCCCGATTTCCAAGCGCGTCAATTGCTCTTTTAATTTAACCAACAGTTCCGGCAATTCCGCAATACTGACCTGGTGTTTGCGTGCCATATCTCGCAGGGCAAACAGCCGATCGTCAATTGCCGGCAGTTCCGACACATCGCCCCAATTTTCGCGATTATGCTCCAACGCGCCTTCCACATCTTGCAAGGTCGCAATCGCTTGCGACACCTGATCGGCCAATCCCGCCAAAGCATTATCCGACCAATCGTTCGCGTGTTCCAGTTGCAACAGCACCTGCCCCAACCGCGTTTCACATCCGGCTTCTTCATCCGACAACAACGCATAGGCCGTATTCAAAGCCGACACGATTTTTTCGCTGTTCATCAAAGCCGCCCGTTTTTGAGACAGCTGTTCTTCTTCATCCGGCATCGGCGCCAATTTTTCCAGATCCGTCACCGACGCACGCACAAATTCTTCTTCTTTTTGTGCTTTCATCAAGGCTTGCTCGGCCTGATTGCGTTCATTTTTCTTATACTGCCATTGTTGGAAAGCCCGTCGGCAGGCTGTTCCCTCCCCGGCCAACGCCCCATAGGCGTCCAATGTTTCCAAGTGTGTCGCCGGGTTTAATAATTTATGCGAAGCAAACTGTCCGTGAATTTCCACCAACAAATCGCCGATAGATTTTAAGAATCCGACGCTGACCGGCTCATCATTGATAAAGGCGCGACTCCGCCCGTCGGCTGATACGACTCGCCGCAGGATAACTTCTCCCTCAAAGGCCATTCCGTGCTCGGCCAACAGCACCCCGATCGCATGCGACAAAGGCACCGAAAACGAGGCCGTCACGATTGCTTCATTCGTCCCATGCCGCACCAAGCCTGCGTCCGCCCGTTCTCCCAACGCCAGCGACAGCGAATCCAACAGTATAGACTTCCCCGCCCCCGTTTCGCCGGTAAAGACCGTCAATCCGGCGGTAAAATCCAGATCCAGTTTATCAATCAGCACCACATTTCGCACACTCAGATGTGTCAGCATTTTATTCCCGCGCTTTAATCAGTTTTTGCATTTTCCGGGCCCAAGGCGTCTCCCGCAACTGTGCCGGCAACGACTCGGCCGTTTCACGCGCTGCTTGTTTCAAGCCCAATTGTAAATACCCCACAACCAAGCGGTAATAGGCCTCGGCCACCTGATTGCTTTCCGGATAGGTTTCAATCACGTTTTTAAAGCGATTGATCGCCGGGATCAGATCCTGATGTTTCAGGTAATAACGACCCACCACCATATCCTGCGCCGCCAAGTGGTTTGTCATCTCGGTCATTTTGGCACGCGCATCGGCGGCATAGACCGAATCGGGATAGCGGGCAATCAGGTCTTCAAACGTAGACTTTGCCTGTTCTGTCATAGACTGTTCGCGTGCCGGATCCGACATTTGTTCAAAATAGCACAATCCTTTCAGGTAATACGCATACGGTGTATTGCGATTCCCCGGGTGCAATTGAATAAACCGATCCAGAGCCAACAGCGCATCATCATATTCATTCTTGCGGTAAAAGGAATACGCCGCCATAATTTGCGCGCGCTCCGACCACACCGAATAGGGGTGTTGTTTTTCCACCTCGTCAAAATAATCCGCGGCCTTGTCATAGTCCGTTTCCTGAAAGGCGCGATAACCATTCAGGTATAATTCTTCGGCTGTCATATTTTCTTTATTCGGGGCGCCGGCACACGCCGTCAGTGCCATCAACACGCCCATCAGTCCTAATTTCAGTTTTGTTTTCATAAACATTCCTCATTCATTCCAGGTGTATGATAGCAATAAAAGATTTTTTTAGCAACTTTTTTTCGTTGAAATCTGATAATTTTTATGTGATACTGGTGTTCAATACGATTGGAGAGTATAAAAATGTCATATTTAGATCGCCTGCTCGGCTTAATTTTGGTTCTTACGGTTTCGTTTTCGGCCGCTGCCGAGTTAAAGATAGATGTCTCCGGTGCGGTGTCCGAGCCGACTCCGATTGCGATTCCCTACTTTACCGGTTCGGATCAGGCACGCGAAATAACCGACATCATCGCCAATGATTTAGAGCGCTCCGGGCTGTTTCGCTTGGTCAACCGGGACGCGTATATTCAAAACATCACGGGGATCAACACCCGCCCGACCTTTACCGACTGGCAAAGTATCAAGGCCCAAGCCCTCCTCTACGGCACGGTTTCCCAAACCGAAGACGGCCGTATCCGGGTTTCCTATCGCCTGTGGGACGTGTTTGCGCAACATCAAATTGATGCCAAAAGCCTCACTTCCGACGCCGACACGAATCGCAAGATGGCGCATATGATTGCCGATTCGGTTTACGAGCGCATCACCGGCGAAAGTGGCTATTTTGATACGCAAATCGTTTTTGTTTCCGAATCGGGTCGTCAGGATAAACGCACCAAACGCCTGGCCATTATGGATCAGGACGGCGCCAATTTCCGGTATTTGACCGACGGCAAAGAAATGACCCTCACACCGCGTTTTTCGCCCACATTGCAAAAGATTGCCTATTTTTCTTACAAAGGCGGCAACCCGCGTGTTTATTTAATGGATTTGCGCACCGGCCAGACCGAGTTGGTCGGTCAATTCCAAGGTATGTCTTTCGCCCCGCGTTTTTCTCCCGACGCCACCAAGTTGATTATGAGTCTGGCTTATCGTGGCAACTCGGACATATATGTGTATGATTTGCGCACGCGTGAACAAAAAAGGCTGACCACCCATCCGGCCATTGATACATCGCCCAGTTATTCCCCCGACGGCAAACGAATCGTCTTTAACTCGGATCGCAGCGGGAATCAGCAGCTTTACATCATGGACGCCGACGGCGATAATGTCAAGCGGATCAGTTTCGGCGAGGGATCTTATGCGACTCCGGTCTGGTCGCCGCGGGGCGATTACATTGCTTTCACCAAGATAAAGGACGGCATTTTTCACATCGGCGTTATGCGTCCCGACGGTTCAGGCGAGCGTTTGATTACCAACGGCTTTTTGGTCGAGGGCCCCTCGTGGGCACCCAACGGCCGCGTGCTGACTTTTTTCAAGCAAACCCCCTGGGACGATTCGGGGCGTAACGGCGGCACCCGGATTTACTCCATCGACCTCACCGGCCACAACGAGCAGGTTTTTGATACCCCTCAGGACGCATCCGGTCCGGCCTGGTCGCCGCTGTTGCATAAAAAAAATGAATAAAGTTGTTGCTTTTTTTGAAAAAAAGTTTTATGAATGAAATATGACCATATTAAAAAAGGAGAAAAGATGAAAAAATTATCACTTGTTTTATGCGCCGGGGCGGCATTGGCTGCTTGTTCGTTTGATCCGAATTTGGACAGTGCTGCCGAGACCCGTAAAGAGCACTTACAAGAGCGCCAGGAATTGGTGGGTTGCGGCTTTACGGATGACCATGCGTCTTATCGGAAATGTGTTTTAAACACCTATGCCCAAAGCAAACCCAAAACTTACGAGGTTGACCGCACCGACGACGGTCGCGCCATTGCAGTGATTCGCGACGCAACAACGACTTCTTATGACAAAGAAAAGGACGCTTACAAAACCGAACGCGTCATTGTGATAGAGACCGAAGAACGCCTTGTTCCGATGGATCAAGCCGTATCCGAGGCCGAAACAGCCACGCAGACAACGACCGAGAAAACGGCCGATGCGACCATAACGACCACCACCACAACAACGGAAAAAACAACTGATGCGGTGGCTCCTGCCCCAACCCAAGCCCCTGTCAAGGAAAGCTGGTGGGACAGTTATCAACGGCAAAAGGACACGGTCAAGGTCTCTGACAAGCCGACCTGCCCATGCCCGGATCCGAACGATCCCTGCCCGCAGTGCTATGATAAATAGGCTCTCGTCCTGTTTTCAAAATGAATCCAATCCTTACCGGGCGGACTTTTCCCCCGGTATTTTCATTCCCCTTTCCTCATTCCCCTTTTTCCCCTCGCCCTTCAGCCTCCCTCGACATTCTATCCTTTTTCCCGTCATTTTTCTCTCTCCCGTCATTCTGATATTTTCTTCCCCGTCATTGCGATCGCCCCATCCGGGGCGCGTGGCAATCCACTAAACACCTAATTTTTCTAGTCATTCTGAGTGGGCCTTGCCCCAGAAGAATCGGCTTCTGTCATTGCAATCCCCCTTGCGGGGCGTAGCAATCCATAAAGCACGAATGTTGCTTATCCCGACAAGAAAAGCCGCTCAACCGAGCGGCTTTTCTTGTTTCATTTTTCTCCTAGCAATACTGTAAAGAATCCACATTGACGAATTGTTTCACCAAGTTGGTCCGATTCGACACTCTCATGCGATAGATCGGCAACGCCGCCAACAGCACCAACCGATTGCACATCAGTTTCATCACTTCCGGCGACATTTTTGCACTGCACAAGTCCTTCAGGTACATCGACACCATCCGCGGCCGCGCCGTCCCACGATTATCAATCCGGGCAATACTGTCCGCGACTTTAGATTGCCCTTCTTCCAAGGCATCAATTCGCTTTTGACAGCCCATATCATCACTGCTTCCCGACCCGTCATTCAAGATTTCATGCCGTTTGCGTTCCCAATAGGCAATCTGAACTTGCTTTAATCCGATATCATCCAAGCAAGTCTCTATATCTCCGATCTTGCCATCATGAAACATTTTCAAATCAACGATACGCCTTCTATCCATTTTTTTCCTCCTTTGATAATGTTGAACGAATGGAATAAAGTCATTATATTCCATTTTATATTTTTTGTCAAGTATTTTTTATTTCAAGCCTTCCGCCACAATTTTTCCCAAACGTGATACATCATCAATCCACTGCATACCGACTTTTTCCAGCAGTGCTTTTTTCCGAGCGATTACCTTTTCCGGAACGATTCGATCCGCGCCCAACAACGGCTGATGGAACATTTCGGGCATTGTTTCCCCGGGGATATAAACGAACAAAGGCTTTTTATGCCGATAATGCTTATAGGTTTCGGCCAACTCGGCTTCCAGATCGCCGGTAATCTGCCCGATGACCAGGATTGCCTGCGTCTGCTTATCCGCCATCAAGGCATCCAGCACCGGCGTAAAAGTCGTCCCCACCAACTGTGCAGCCCCCAAGGATACACAGGTAGAGACTCCCAATTCTTCTTGTGCCAATTGTTGCACTGCTTCATATATCAGTGAACTGGATCGTCCGATAATGGCGATTTTTCCCTTGGGGAACAGGTGTGCCGGAATACTCCCGGCCAAGCACTCACCCACCCGCACAATCCCGGGAGACGACGGCCCGATTAGGACAACTTTGTTTTTCTGAGCACAGGCAATCATTTTCAAAATATCGTGCACCGGCACATGCTCGGCCGTGCAGATAACCAGGGGAATCTTGGCCCGAATTGCCTCTTCCGTATCTGCCAAAGCGCGTGCCGAGGTCGAGAACACTACGCTGACCTGTGGCTTGGTCTTACGCACGGCTTCCCGCACCGAAGTGAACACCGGTATATTCTGATAGGTCTTAATTTTACTGTCGCGACAGGTTCCCGCCACAATATGGCTGCCATAGGCGATCGCGCGTTCCGTATGCACCGACCCCATTTCAGTCATAATTCCTTGGCACAAGATCGGTGTTTTTTGTGTCGGCAGTTTAAACATCACGCCAGCTCCTTTACCTGATGAATAATTTCGCGCACGGCGTCATTCATTCCTTTCACCACCGTGAACGGCAGCCGCGATTCGAACAGCAATCGCCGCCCGATATTGGCATTTGTGCCGTCCATACGGATCACCACCGGCAGGCCGGCCAAGATTTCCCCCGCCGCCGACAGCAATCCGTTTACAATCACATCACAGCGCGTCATACCGCCAAAGATATTGACCAGCACACCGTCCACATCGGGATCCGACAAAGCCATTTTCAAGGCCTTTGCAACCGCATCGCGCGACGGTTCCGTCCCCACATCCAGCAAGCACCCCACATGCCCGCCCTGTTTGTGGATCAAGTCCACCGTCGCCTGGCTCAATCCGATTCCGTTAACCAGACATGCGATATTCCCGTTCAGTTTCGTATAGCGAAATTGATTTTTTTTGGCCAGCCGATATTGTTCCATACCGTCCGCCGGCTCTGCCCGGCGTGCGATTTCGGGGAACTTAAACAACGAATCGTCGTTAAAGATGATTCGTCCGTCCAAGACCACCAACCCGTTTGCCGTTTCCCAGATCGGATCAAACTCTACCGCCACAGCCTCATACTTAAAAAACAACGCCAGCAACTGCCTAAGCAAGCCCTGCATTTCCTTGGCTTTCTCGCCTTTCAATTTCAGCTGATGCATCACGCGTTTCAAGATTGGCGCCGTTATTTTATTATCCGGCAGATCATAGACCCCCTTATTATTCCCCGCATCAAAGACCGTCAGAACCAATGATTGCGTCATAAAATCAATCCGCAGCGACAGACGATATTCCCCCTGCCCCAAGCATGCTTCTTCCACATACACGCGCTTCACTTCCTGCGGCGCCGGCAAGTTCGGCACAATCAGTTTATGGTCCAGCATTTGTTCCGCCACAGCCGCCACGGCCTGTGGTGTATTGGCCCAGCAAATTCCGCTCAATCCTTCTTGCTCCACATCAGCAAAGTGTGCTTGACTGCGGTTATTGGCCGAGATTTGTGCTTTCACGATCCAGGCATTTCCGCCGATTTTTTCGGCAGCAACTCGTGCTTCTTCGGGGGTATAGGCCACCTGACCGTTCAGGATCGGCACCCCGCTGCGGCGAAAGAGTTGTTTGACCTGATATTCTTTAATCATCATTTACGCGCTAAAATATCCTCAATTGTTTGAAAGAATTTCGGAATAGAGATCGGCTTTGCCAGATAGCTGTCGCATCCGCCTGCCAAGATTTTATCGGCATCACCGTCCATGGCAAAAGCCGTCACCGCAATGATTTTCGTTTTGGCGATTTCGGGGTCTTCACGGATCAGTTTCGTCGCGGTCAGGCCATCCACTTCCGGCATTTGAATATCCATCAGGACCACATCAGGCCTGACTTCGCGCGTCATTTTCAAGGCTTTTTTCCCTTCCATACACTCAAAGACCTGATAGCCCTTTGTTTTCAACAGGTCCGAGAACAAGCGCATGTTCAATTCATTGTCTTCAACGATCAAGATTTTTGTCATTTCATAATCTCCTTGTTTTCTATTTTGGAAGACTTTTCGTAAAAAAGCAAGTAAAAAGACAATATGTGAAAGAAAAAACTTGATTTTTGTAAAAAAGCAGTGTATAAGGGTTATGTTTTGGACAGGTGGCCGAGTGGTTGAAGGCGCACGCCTGGAAAGTGTGTTTAGGTCTAAAGCCTAACGCGAGTTCGAATCTCGCCCTGTCCGCCAATTCATTCGCCCGTTCCTCCTCGGGCGTTTTTTTATCTCCCCACGGCTATTACTTTTATTGTTTTTTTTGCCAGCCCCCCCTCTCCCGTCATTCTGATGAGAGCAACGCGACCGAAGAATCCATTAAACAATGAGTCCATATCCCTCACCCGACCGGCCCGCCCGCGCCGGCCTTACGTGCAAAAAAAATCTCCCAAGGTTCCCCTCGGGAGATTTAAGTCAGCCTCTTGCTGCTTCCGATTATTCAAAGATTTTGGAAACAACACCGGCACCGACAGTGTGTCCGCCTTCACGGATAGCGAAACGCAGACCTTCGCTCATGGCGACCGGCACAATCAATGTGACTTTTAATTTCACATTGTCGCCCGGCATAACCATTTCCACACCTTCCGGCAGTTCAATTGTTCCGGTCACATCTGTTGTGCGGAAGTAGAATTGCGGACGATAGTTCGCAAAGAACGGAGTATGACGACCGCCTTCTTCCTTGCTCAACACATAGACTTCGGATTCAAATTTTGTATGCGGGGTAATTGTGCCCGGAGCAGCCAAAACTTGACCACGTTCAACTTCTTCACGCTTTGTGCCGCGCAGCAAGACACCGATGTTATCACCGGCTTCACCTTGATCCAGCAACTTGCGGAACATTTCAATCCCTGTGCAGACCGTTTTTTGAGTCGGACGCAGACCGACGATTTCAATCTCATCGCCGACTTTCAAGACACCGCGTTCCACACGACCTGTCACCACAGTTCCACGACCCGAGATTGAGAACACGTCTTCAATCGGCATCAAGAACGGTTGATCCTTAGGACGATCCGGTTGCGGAATATAGGAATCGACCGCATCCATCAAAGCGATGATGGAGTCATGACCCAATTTCGGATCACCGCCGTCCAAAGCCACTTTCGCGGAACCTTTGATGATGGGGATTTCGTCGCCCGGGAATTGATAGGAAGACAGCAATTCGCGAACTTCCATTTCCACCAGGTCCACCAATTCCGGATCATCAACCATGTCCATTTTGTTCAAATAGACAACGATTGCCGGCACGCCCACCTGACGAGCCAACAAGATGTGTTCCCGTGTTTGAGGCATCGGACCATCAGCCGCCGACACCACCAAGATCGCGCCGTCCATCTGGGCAGCACCCGTAATCATGTTTTTCACATAGTCAGCGTGGCCCGGGCAGTCAACGTGCGCATAGTGGCGTTTGTCTGTTTCGTATTCCACGTGAGAAGTGTTAATGGTAATACCACGAGCGCGTTCTTCCGGCGCTTTATCAATGTTGGCATAGTCAACAAATGTGGCTTCACCTTTTTCGGACAAAACTTTGGTAATAGCCGCTGTCAATGTCGTTTTACCATGGTCCACGTGACCAATCGTACCGATATTGCAGTGCGGTTTACTTCTGTTAAATTTTTCTTTACTCATTTTTCTTCTTTCATTAACTGATCAGTTAGTAAAATGAAGTCTTACGACCTCGGTTCTTGTTTGTTTCGGATGTTGTCTCATCCGGCCGAAAACCAAAAGGAAATTGATTTTCTGCCAATTTTGGAGCGGGTGATGGGAATCGAACCCACGTGATCAGCTTGGAAGGCTGGAGCTCTACCATTGAGCTACACCCGCATATCTTTGCTTGAAGCATTCCCAAGCATCAAAGATTTGACCATCATACACGTAATTTTTCTGCTTGTCAAGTAATTTTTTTGATTGACGAACGACTTATTTTCGTCTATATTAGGTTCATGCGAAAAAAAATGTTATTATTCTTTGTTTTAGTTTGCTTCCTGGGTGCTTGCGGTTTGGAGCAATATCCCTCGGGCGATTTGCCGACGCGGGCGCGGCTTGACGCCATTCGCACGGGCGATACCCGGGACAAGGTTCTGCGAATCTTGGGCACCCCCGCTACCGAAAGCATCACACTTTCCTCGGGCGACAGCTTTTTAATTTACGCACAAAACCTGAAAAGCAGCCGAGTCTTTATGGATCCGGCCGAGGTTAAACGCGATGTCTATGTTTATTATTTCAATCCCCAAGGCACCTTAGCCGAACAGCAGCACTTGACACTTTCGGATCGGGATTTAATTGCTTACGATTCGGCCACCACCGATGTCGGGGGCAAGCAGCTTTCGTTATGGGAGCAGCTGATTCAAAACTTCGGGCGTTATAATACGGGTTCGTCCGACAGTTCCGTTCGCCGCTGATTTTATTTTACAAAAGGACATTATATAAGATGACAGATTTACAGGGAAAAACCATTTTAACCGGCGTTAAACCGACCGGCAAGCTGCATTTCGGCAACTATGCCGGCGCGATAAAACCGGCCGTAGAACTCGGACATGCCGTCAATCATCAGGGGGGCCGACACATTATGTTCGTTGCCGACTACCACGCGATCAACGCGATCAAGGACGCCCCGTTGTTAAAGCAACTGACGCGTGAAATTGCCTGTGCTTATTTGGCATGCGGCCTCAACCCGAACGAATCGTATTTTTACAAGCAATCCGATGTTCCGGAACTTTTGGAACTGACCACGATTTTAATGGCCTATACGCCCAAAGGTTTTATGAACAAAGCCCACGCCTACAAGGCCGCCGTGGACAAGAACATTGCGCGTGGCGAGCCCAACGACGCCGGCATCAACATGGGGCTTTATACCTACCCGGTTTTGATGGCTGCCGACATTTTGGCCTATGACACCGATTTGGTTCCGGTCGGCAAGGATCAGATTCAGCATGTGGAAATTGCTGCCGACATAGCGGGCTCCATCAATGCGCACTATGGCCATCCGGTTTTCAAGATTCCGCATTATTTCACGACCCAGGCCACCGAGGTTGTCCCCGGCCTGGACGGTCGCAAGATGAGCAAAAGCTACAACAATGTCATTCCGTTGTTTGCCGACGACGCAACATTAAAGAAGGCGGTGATGAGCATTAAAACCGATTGCCAAGACATCAACGCGCCCAAGAATCCGGACGAGATTTTGCTGTTTCAGATTCTGCGCGGGATTGCACCGGCCGACACCGTAGCTCAGGTGCGCGAAGGCCTGGAAAAAGGCGGTCTTGGCTATGGCACGATCAAAAAGATCTTGTTGCAGGCTCTGCTTGACGAGATCGCCGACAAGCGCGACAAATACAACGATTACCTGGCTCATTACGATGTGGTAGAGGATATGCTGGCCACCGGTGCCCGCCGTGCGCGTGAGATTGCCCGCCCGGTTTTAGAGCGTGCCAAGGACGCCGTTTTCTGCCGCAAATAATTCTGTTTCTAATCGCGACGCCCGAACAGTTTTTCTATATCGGCCAACTTTAATTCTATATAGGTCGGCCGCCCGTGGATACACTGCCCCGAGGTCCCGCATTCTTCCATTTGCCGCAGCAGGGCGTTCATTTCTTCAATCGTCAGGACTCGCCCGGCTCGCACCGATCCGTGGCAAGCCATTTTGGCGCAAATATCTTTCATCCGGTCTTTCAAGGTCACGGTATCGTCGTATTCGCGAATCGTATCGGCCAAGTCCTGCACCAGTTTTTTCAAGTCCGTTTTATCCATCAGGGCCGGTATTTCCCGCACCGCCACACAGTCCGTCCCAAACGCGTCCAGCACCAGCCCGAACGCTTTCAGTTCTTCGGCCCGTGCGCTCAAACATGCCACTTCTTCCGGCGTCAAAGTAATTACTTCCGGTATCAACAGCGCCTGTGTTTGCAAGTGTTCCGCCAATCCCGCCGTCAGTTTTTCATAGGTCAACCGTTCATGCGCCGCATGCTGATCCACAATCACGATTCCGTCTTTGGCCTGTGCGATGATATAGGTTTTGTGCAGTTGCGCCTTGGCAAACCCCAGGGGCGGGAATTCTTCCGCCGATACCAAAGGCTCTGCGACCATCGGCTCATCACGCCGCACTGAAAAACTGTCGTTCAGGTTCATCATCGGTTCCTGGGCGGGCGGCACAAAAGTCGGGCGAATCGCCGGCTCACGGGTTCCATACGCTCTTGGCATTGCCGATCGATAGGTTGCCATCGGCGCGCGGGTATAACTCATCGGCACAGCCCCCTGCTCGGCCCTATCCAAGGCCCCCACGCTGATGGTGGTTGCGGTCTTGTTGCCATGCTCGGCCAAGACATTTCGAATCGCCCCGATGATCAAGCCTTTCACGCGTGCCGCATCCTTAAACCGCACTTCGGTTTTGGCGGGGTGCACATTGACATCAACTTCTTCGTTCGGCACATGCAGGAACAGCACCACCACCGGAAAGGTATCATGCCCGATCAATCCCTGATAGGCAGCGCGAATCACACCGGCCATGACTTTATCGCGGATATAGCGCCCGTTCACGAACAGGTATTGATCCGCCCCCGTCGCCCGCGCATAGGTCGGCAGGCCCACATACCCCGATAATTGAATGCCTTCATATTCGGCTTCCACCGGCACGGTATTGTCGGCAAAGCCTTTCCCGACCACAGCGTCTATGCGTTGCAGGGGTGATTCGGTCGCGGGATAGGAATAGATTAAACGCCGTTCGTCCGACAACGAAAAAGCGATTTGCGGATATGCCATAGCCAACCGATTGACGGTTTCTTTAATGGCCCCGGCTTCACTTTGCTCGGATTTCAGGAATTTTAACCGCGCCGGCGTAGCAAAAAACAGATCCCGCACTTCCACCGTCGTGCCCACGGTGTGCGACGCCGGCACCGGCTCCCCTTTGTTTCCGCCTTCAATTGTCAGGGCCCAGGCCGAATCAGCCCCTGCCACGCGCGAAGTCAACTTGACCCGCGCCACCGACGCGATAGAGGGCAACGCCTCCCCTCGGAATCCCAAAAAGTTGATGTTAAACAAGTCTTCCGTCGGCAGTTTGCTGGTGGCGTGCCGCTCCACGGCCAAGGATAATTCTTCCGCCGTCATGCCTTTTCCGTTATCCGTCACGGCGAAATAGGTTTTTCCGCCGGCTTCCATCTTTACATCAATACGCGTTGCCCCCGCATCAATCGCGTTTTCCATCAATTCTTTCAGGGCCGACGCCGGACGCTCCACCACCTCCCCGGCGGCAATCTGGTTGATCAGATTTTGCGGTAATAATCGTATCATTGTTTCATTCCTTGCCTAATTTTTTCCTATGGTTATTCTAGCCTAAAAAAATCCAAAGCGCAAGAAAAAAGGGAACCCGTTTCCGGATTCCCTGTTTTCGGATCTCTCGACCCCTAGCCATTCATTTGCTTGGCCACTTCGGCGGCGAAATCTTCTTCTTTCTTTTCAATTCCTTCGCCCAAGCCGAACCGGACAAACGACACCAACTTCACATCGGCACCGATATCCTTGGCCGCAGCCGCCAAGACATCTTTAATTTTCTTATCCGGATCCATGATAAAGGCTTGTTCCATCACAACCACTTCTTCATAGAATTTGCGCAAACGGCCTTCCACCATTTTTTCAATAATGGCTGCCGGCTTACCCGATGCTTTGGCCTGTTCCGCATAAATTCCTTTTTCGTGATCAATTGTGGCCGCATCAACATCGGCAATGCCCAAAAAGCGCGGACTGGCGGCCGCAATATGCATTGCAATCTTTTTGCCCACTTCCGTCAAAGCCGCTTTATCCCCGGCACTTTCCAGACCGACCAACACGCCGATTTTACCCATACCGGCCGCGGCGGCTGTATGCACATAGGGCACCACCACGCCTTGATCCACGGCGACATAGCCGATTCGGCGCAGGTTCATATTTTCCCCGATTTTGGCAATCAAGGCCGTCAATGTTTCAGCCACGGATTTCCCGTTCAAATCGGCTGCTTTCACGGCTTCCAAGTCGCCTTTCTTTTCCAAAGCGATTTTGGTAATATCCGCCAGCAACGCCTGGAAGTCGGCATTTTTTGCCACAAAGTCGGTTTCCGAGTTTAATTCCACCACGGCGCCTTGCGTTCCGTCAACCATCACGCTGACCAGCCCTTGGCTGGCGACGCGTCCGGCTTTCTTTTCGGCGACCGACATACCTTTTTTGCGCAGGAAGTCAATTGCGGCTTCCAGATCCCCTTCGACAGCCGCCAGAGCTTTTTTGCATTCCATCATACCGGCGCCGGTTTTTTCGCGTAATTCTTTTACCAGATTTGCTTTAATTTCTGTCATATTCTTTCCTTATAAGTGTTATAAATTATCTCTGTATTTACCCTTGGGATATAGTTCACATTTTTCCCGCCGGCAAACCCCTTCAAAAGGCAAGGTGGAGCATTTGCCCCACCTTTTATTTTTCCCTAGGCTTCTTCCGCTTGGGTTGCTTCGGGAGCAACTTCCGTTGCCGCCCCGACATCAACGCCGGCCGCTTTTAATTCGGCCTGAATGCCATCCAGCACTGCATCAGAAATCAAAGTGCAATACAGGTTGATGGCCCGCAAAGCGTCATCATTGCCCGGAATCGGATAGGTAATACCGTCCGGATTTGCATTAGAGTCGCAAATTGCAACGACGGGGATACCCAACTTTTTCGCTTCGGCAATAGCCAATTCTTCCTTAGGCACGTCAATCACGAACATGATATCCGGACGACCGGCCATATCTTGAATCCCACCCAGCGACGCAAACAATTTTTCGCGTTCGCGTTGCATGTTCAGTTTTTCTTTTTTGGTAAAGCCGTTTAATTCGCCTTTTTCAATTTTGGAGTCAATATCTTTCAAGCGTTTAATGCTGGAAGAAATGGTTTTCCAGTTCGTCAGCATCCCGCCCAACCAGCGATGGTTGACAAAGAATTGCCCGCACCGTGTAGCCGCCGCTTCAATGGGTTCCTGCGCCTGAGGTTTTGTCCCCACGAACAAGACTTTCCCGCCTTTGGCCGCCACATCGCGCACGGCTTCCAAGGCCCGATACAGCATCGGAACGGTTTGTGTCAGGTCCATGATATGGACGCCTTCACGAGTCCCATAGATGTATTGCCCCATTTTCGGGTTCCAACGCCGTGCATGGTGCCCAAAGTGGACGCCGGCTTCAATCAATTGACGCATAGTAATAGTCGGAAGTGTCATTTTTTTTATCCTTTCTTTTTCCGGTTAAACGTCTGCAAGGCAAGATATCCGGGCTTTCACCCCGACACCGGAAGCGTTGTTTTTCAAGGATTTATCCCTCAAATAAGCGCTTTTCCCTGCATGAGAATTATCGTCCCGACCTCGGAACGACACGGGTAATATACACTCATTTTCCCCAAAAATCAAGCATTTTTTTCATTTCCCTCATTTTTTCTTCAACCTTCCCTTTTCCTTTTTTCCCGCGTTCTGCTTTTCTTTACCACTTCCCCCTCCCCGCTTTTAGCCATTCTTTCTCCTGCCGTCCTCCCTCTCCCCCGCCATTCTCTCCTCCCACTGTCATTATCCCCTTTTCCCCGTCATTTTTCTCTCCCCCGTCATTCTGAGTGGGTCGCCTTGCGCGACCCCGAAGAATCCGCAAATCAAAAAGTCTTTATGTCATTACACAGGACGGGCTTTCGCTCGCCCGTCCTGTGGCAATCTAATAAGTATGAAGATAACTTGTTATTGCCTTCTTTTTATTATTTGCATGTTACAGCCCCTGTATGAACATTTGTCTTACAGTTAGCTTTTGGTCCATTTGTCGGCTTACCACCATAGCAGCTGTACGTCCTAACGGATCTTTCATTTGTACATAAATTCGTTACATGATGGGAATAGTTTCCGTGTTTTTCGCTCCGACCACCGCCCTCAGTGCATTTAGTCCAAAATTCTTGTACCTTATCCCCCGTGCATTCATCTGCCGGTTTGCCTCTTAACGGGCAATAGCTGACGGTTGTATTTCGACAACAGGCTGTATTATTGCCACCATACTTTTTAACAGTGGTTGTGGCCGTATAATCACCCGCACATGTCCCATTACCACACTTGCCACAGGTCCCGCAAACCGTTCCGTCCGTTTTGTTTTTAATTTTACCTGTCTTGGTATCGCATGTTTGACACTCGGACCGATACTTGGTTGAATCGGCGGCAATCACCCCGTTTTTACACATCCCGCATTCACCAATCGCTGTTCCGTTAGTTTTATTCTCCAACTTCCAAGTCGTCGCATTACATGTCTTACAGGCTGTTTCTTTGGTTGTATCCACCACAGCAACCCCCGATTGGCATTTTCCGCATTTCCCGACCGTTGTTCCGTCTTTTTTATTATCAAACATAAAGGTCTTGGAATTGCAGGTTTTGCAATCCGGAACTTTCACACTTGTATCTTTAACCACTTTACCTTTGCTGTCGCATTTTCCGCAATCATATCCGCGCGCCTTACTGTTCGTCGGCAGATTCTTCCATTCCCCTGTCGTATCATCACATTCTTGGCATGCTGTCCCTGTTCCCGAGCAAGGCACTTTACACTTTGTCGAATCTTTTTCACTTGGTTCACAGCATGTATCGCCTTTCACCAAAGTTTGCCTCGGGTCTTTCAGCTGCAACTGACCATTCACGCATTGATGACACGCATCGGGCGTTACATCTTTATAAACCGTCCGACTGGGGCACCCGTTCTGGCCCGCCTCGGTCTTGGATTCCGTGCATCTGTCCGCCGGTTTTGTCTCGTCCTGCGGACACTCGGCGCACTTATAGCATTGTGTCCCATCGGTCAGGGTCTTCATATCCATCTGATAGTTCGTCCCCGCCACACAAGCGTTCGTTGTGTATCCGTTATCCTCATCGCACGCACACGAACCGATGGTCTGCGTCGGACAGCCGTTTGCATCAGTCCCCATGGTATAACTGCACGCCGTATCCCGGGGCGGTAAATTTGTGCACCCGGCACACTTATAGCATTGTGTCCCATCGGTCAGGGTCTTCATATCCACCTGATAGGTTGTCCCCGTCACACAAGCCGCCGTCGTATAACCCGAATCACAAGCACACGAATCGATGGTTTGTGTCGGACAGCCGTTCGCATCCGTCCCCGCTGTATAAGTGCATGCCGGGTCTTGGGGCGGTAATCCCGGACAGGTCTGGCATTTATAACATACCGCCTCACCACTTGAATTCTCTAATTTTTCAGCCGCATACTTCCCGGCACTGCAAGCCGTATCCTGATACCCCGCCGGGCACAAACAATTGCATAACGCATCGTAAACCATATTGGTATTCGGACATGTCCCGCACTTACAGTTCAAATCCGCATCGCAAGACTGATTGGGATGCTTTGTGCAAGTCGGATCCAGTCCCTTGACGGCATTATCTTTCCATTTTGTATAGTTCGCATCTTGCGGATAGATACATTGATCAACGCCGGTCTTATTACAACAGATTTTCTCTCCCGCACCTTTACAATCGTAAATATCTGACCGCTCGCCATAATAAGCATTCCGCCCCACCGAGATACAGCAACTGTTCGTGCTACCATAGCACGGATCTTGTTCCTGTGCAATCTTACTGCTTAAATCCGCCGCAAAGACAAAGGTCATTTGGCTGTTCTCGGCCGGGCAAGTCTCTTCTCTCACACCATTCACAAACACTCCGGACGGCCAGTCCCAGTTCATATTTAACACATTCTGACACACAGCTTGCGGCACATCGGCCACATCTACCGAGAAAAACTCTTTCTCCCCGTTCAGCCCCGTATTCCGCCCGCTGGTCGTATAGTCTATAATCAACTCCGGAAACTCGTGAAAGTCCACCGCATGATCATTTATACGTTGCCCGCTACCGATCACGGCGCGTTCCTTAACACCTTGAATAATCTCATTCGCACGGTGCTTGTTCATCGCAAAATTAAACCCGGCAACCCCACCGACGGTCAACACGCCGATTATCGCCAATACACCCAGCATCTCTACCATACTGCGACCCGATTCACCGGCATTCCCTGAAAACTTACTAAAAATACGCATCATAACCTCCTCATTGGGTAAATTTTAACTCTATCCCTAATTATACCCACTTTTCTCTTCTTGTCAATAAAAAAATCACCCGCCGTATCGAATAATATCGCGTCCGAATCGCGCTTCCAATTCGTCTATCAGGTGCGACACTTTATCATCTTCGCGCACTTTTTCTCCGAACAAGGACTCTTGCACCGCCTCGCCATAGACTAAATTTTTCAAAGTCACCCCGGTCGCCCGATACAGAACTTTCGGTTTATACATCCGCGCCAGCAATTCCCGTGCCTGTTTCAGCAGCCGCGCTTCCGAGTTTGTCGCCACTTCCAACCGCACTTCTTCTTCCCACATACGAAAGTCTTTGGTGCGCACCATCACGGCCAAGGTTTGACAATACCCGTTCCACCGACGCAGTTTTTGCGACGCCCTGTGCACATGATACGCCATTGTATTTTGCAGCAATTCCAGACTGCCGGTAAAATCCTCCAAGGCCCGCGTATCTTGTATAGATTGAGGCGCTTCTTCCAGCGCGTTCACAGCCGAGACCGCCACCCCCGCCAGTTCATAGCGCAGCCGCTCACCGTTCACGCCGAACGCCTGCCGCACCCAAGGCACTTCTTTGTCCAGCAATTCCCCTACCGACACAATCCCTTTGCGCCCGTATTGAGCCGCCGCCTGATGTCCGATCCCGCAGACCTCTTCCAAAGCCGTATTCGCCAGCATTTCTCGGATTCGATCGGGCGGTATAATAAAGATTCCGCCGTTTGTTTTAGCTTTATCGCTGGCCAATTTTGCCAAAGTTTTCGAGGTCCCCAGGCCGACAGACACCGGTATACCCGTTTCGTCCATCACTTTTTGCCGGATTTGCATAATCAAGTCGCGATAGGTCATTTTATACACGCGGCTCAGGCCCGTCAAGTCCATATACGCCTCGTCTACCGAGACTTCCTCCACCACGGGAGCAAAGGTGCGCAGCACATCCATCACCTGCTTTGACAGTTCCCCATAGCGACTGTGCCGCACCGGGATATAGTGCACGCCGTCATAGCGATCTTTAATTTGGAACATCGGCGCGCCCATTTTGATTCCCAGGGCTTTTGCTTCAGCCGAGCGCGACACGACGATGCCTTTGTTATTATCACTGGTCACCACGCACACGGGTCGCCCGTTCAAGTCCGGCCTGTCCACGCGTTCGCACGACACAAAGAAGCAATCGCAATCCACCAAAGCAATAATTTTCTGACGCATAGGTTCATCATATCACAAAGTCCTGCTCCTGTCAATTTGTTCTTTTGCACAAAGCGGTTGACGACTTTCGGATTTTGTGATATAATAATTTTGTTTTAAACAAACGAGGTTTTACAATGAAAGCAAAAATGAAATCATCACACGCCACGAAAATGTTATCCAAGCGTCAAATCCGCGCGCGCAAATGCCGCCTCAAAGAGGGCTCTAACCAGCGTTCTCAATCCAAGGTTCTTCTGCGTCTTTTTTACACGCGCGCCTGTTTGCATACCCGCACCTAAGGGAAGACACAATGATCCCCGAAACAATCAGCACGGTTTGCCGTTTTCATCAGTTGCAAGCACATGTATTACAATCTTTTGAAAAGACCTGTGCCCGCCGATTTTCCACGAATCCCGACACCTGCCGGGGCTTTGCCGAATGCTTTTGGCTGTTGCAAGAGATGCGCGAGCATGGCATTGCCGGCCATTATTCCACGCAATTTATGGCCGAGATAACCACCCGTCGTCTGGCTGATCAAACGACAGCCCGCGCCATTACCACATGCTACAATTTGCTGGAACCGGCTCGTGTTCGCCTTTCGGGGATTGCCATTGCGTCCGGCGTGCTCTCGCGCTGGCCTGCACCGACACCAACCCACACCCCCTCTACCGGCCAGGTTCAAGAGGCACTCACCCTGGGCCAAGAGATTCTCAAAGGGCAATCCCGGTCTTCCTGGAATCGCAGTTACGGGTCTTGCAGTGCAATGCCGGTGTTTCAGTATCTGTCGGGTTTGTCGTCCGCCAAGCGCGTCCATCTGATTCAAGTCCTTACCGCAACGGACAAAATTCTTTTGGACTCCGAAAATCGGGCTGAAAATATCATCCCGCCGGCGCCGATTATGGATCGCGTTTTGCCGGCGCTGACCATGGCTTTGTGGCATCATCTTTTGGAGAACACCACCCTCAAAGGCACCTATTGCCCGCCGCCGGTTCAGACCGAACTTCGCGCCTTGCGACAACAGAACGATTTTACCACCCTCCGCCAACTGGCTCAGGCCACCGCCTGGCTCTTTGCGTCCGCCGACGGCTGGAATCGGCGCAAGTTGATCCGGGCTCTTTCCCCGCGTCAATGTCAGCAACGCGAACAAGAATTTTGGCATTTTATGAAAAAATATGACGCGTGCCACTGCTGCGACTAGGATTTCGGTGCTTCTTCCATTGCTAAAATATCTTGCACTTTTTGATACAGCACCGACCCGGCCGGCAGCTCTTTTTTAACTTTTTCGGCGCGTTTTTTGGCCGCCGCAATATGCCCCAAAGATCGCTCATATTCGGCCATAGCATACTGTGCCGCCACCGATTTTCCCTGCCTGTCATATGCTTTCGCCAGCAATTGCCACACCAACGGTGTATCCGGTTCATGTTGCGTGATATACAGCAACAACCCTTCCGCCGTTTCGGCTCGTGCCCGATCCCCCCGTTCCAACAACACCTGCGCATACGACAGCTGTATCAGCGGCGCATCGGGTTTCAGGTGATAGGCTTTGGCATAGGCTTCTTCGGCCGGCTCCAATCGTCCCGTTTCAAATAACAACTGCCCTTTTAATTCAGGGAAATAGGGGTTATTCGGTGCCCGTGTCATCAGGGTATCCAACCGTTCAAAGGCTTCATCAAAGCGGTTCAGGCGATACAGCGCCACCGCCTGCGCATACAGATCCGGATTTGTTTTCCCCGGCCAAGCGCGCAGCACCGCTTCGGGCTTGTCCAAAAAGGCCGTCAATTTCGCTTTCATCAGGTCAAAGGTTTCGTCCTTTTTAACGGGCTTGGCCGCGGTTAAAAAGCGACTTAAATCACTCACCCGCGTTTGTGTCATCGGGTGGGTTTGTAAATAGCTGTTGCCCTCCGGCGCGCTGTTCAATCGTTCCATCGCCATCAGGCGTTTCATCGTATGCTCAAACCCCTGCATGGAATAGCCTGTTTTGTGCATAATATCCACGGCAATTCGGTCGGCCGCGCTTTCTTCTGTCTGCCGATATTTGGTAAAGGCTCCCATCACCGAGGTCTGCCCCCCCATCATAATGGCAATCCCGGCATCCGGACGCCCGCCCGCTACGGCCAATACGCCGCCCAAAACCGTCGAGATTAAAGCCGTCGTCTGTGCGTTTTGCAAAGCCTGATACCCCCGCACGATATGCCCGCCCACAATATGCCCCGTTTCATGTGCCAGCACAAACGCCACATCGTCCACGGCATCTGATTGCATAATCAGACCCGAGTGCACAAAAATCGTCTGTCCCCCGGCCACAAAAGCGTTAATACTCGGATCATTGATGATCACAACCTGGGCATTTTCGGGATCTAATCCGGCGGCCTGAAAGATCGGTCGCACCAATCCCAACAATCCGGCTTCCGTTTCACTGTCGCGAATCACCGACACGGCCCGCGCCGGTCCGGCCAGGCATAAACACACACAGATTAAAATGGATATACATAATTTCATATCTTTTACCATAGCGAAAAAAAAACGCTTCGTCAACTTTATTTTGATTTTTTGCTTGACAAATGCGTCAAAATCGGGTCAAATAACCCCAAAAGGAAAGATGATTATGTTTTTTGATAAAGAAATCTGGGTTGGTGTGATTCTCACGGCTTTTTTCGCGGGTGTTTTCGGCTATGTGCACGAGCGCGCCATTCGCGTCAAAGGCGCCACGGCTTACACCCTTAATGCTTCTTTTAACCAAGCCGACGGCCTTTCGGTCGGATCGGCCGTGCGTCTGGCGGGCATACCTGTCGGACGCGTGGGCAAACAAACCCTGGCGCCAAACGGTTATCAGGTTTTGGTTCAAATGGTGTTTGATCGCCCGGTTCAAATCCCGCTGGATTCGTCCGTCCGGATTGAGACCGACGGCATTTTGGGAGCCAAGCATCTTGAAATTCTTCCCGGCGGGGACGAGGAATATCTCCGTTCCGGCGATATGATTGACTACACCCAAGATTCTTTAATTTTGAACGATCTGCTTTCCAAGGTAAATACCTATATGCAGAACAAGAAACAATCCCAACCCGAACAGGAGGTTTTATGAAAAAAAATCCGGTTGAAACGATTCTCGGTTTTTGTGTTTTGGTTTTTGCCGCCTTATTTTTGCTGACGGCGGCCAACCGCATTGACACGCGCAAGATTGACGGTTACACCGTCACGGCCAATTTTTCCAAGATCGGCGGACTCGAGGTCGGCTCTGATGTACGCATTGCGGGGATCAAGGTCGGCACTGTCACAGCGACCACTTTAAATCCCGACGATTACACGGCCGATGTTGCGTTCAGTATAGATTCCTCCATCAAGCTCCCTGTTGACACGGTGGCTTCCATTGCCGATGTCGGAATCATGGGCGACAAGTATATTCGTCTCACCCCCGGCAAACAAGCCGAATCCCTTACTGACCACGCGCGCCTGCCTCGGACCGAGAATTACAAGTCGCTGGAAGACAATGTTTCCGAGTTTATCTTTTTATCTATGAACTGACGCCATGAAGTCCTTGCCCGCTTTATTTTTGTTTTTATTTCCGCTGTCCGTTTTTGCGGCCGAGATTGACTGCCCCACCGTTTTGGTGCGTGGTATGGACAAGATTACGGGTCGCACCACGACGGCCGAGTTAACGATCGGCCAATCGGCCATGGTCGGAGGCCTGCGGATTACGGCGCAGCGATGCCTGAAAAACCCGCCCGAGGAAATGCCAGAGGACGCGGCTTTTTTGTTGATAGAAGAGAAGAATCGCACCGGGGGAACGGACACCGTGTTTAACGGCTGGATGTTTTCGTCCAATCCGGCGCTTTCGGCGATGGAGCACCCCATTTACGACATTTGGGTTTTATCGTGCCAGCCGCCCGAGGTCGCCTCCGACACCTGGATCAAGTCCCCGGCACCTGTGTTGCTCTCGCCCACATCCGACAGCCATCGTGTTCAGGTTGAGGATCTGTCCGCGCTGGATTCCGACGACGAGGATCTCACCGTTTTGGACTGATCTTCTCCATTCCTGACACTGCATCTCCCGAAATCCAGCCGTATCGATTATTCCTCTCACGCGCATAAAAAAATCCGGCCGAATGACCGGATTTTCAGAGAACAGAGCCTGCTATTTACAGGCACGAATTGATCCATTCGACCAATTCGTTTTTCGGAAGAGCACCATTATGCTCGTCCATAGGCCGCCCGTCCTTAAACAGGATCAGGGTCGGAATACTTGCGATCTCGTATTTGGCCGGTGTTTTTTCGGATTCATCCACATCCATTTTAACGATACGCACTTTATCTTTCATTTCTTCGGCCAGTTCCGCCACAATCGGCAGCATTTGCCGACATGGTCCGCACCAATTTGCAAAGAAATCCACCAGCACCGGCTTATCGGATTTCAACACGACCGATTCAAAGGTTTCATCATTAACAATTTCCATTTGGTTCTCCTTCTAACTATCGACTTTAATATAGAGGGGGTTCGCCGCCAAGTCAAGTTTTTAATGTCGAAAATTTCATTTTTTTCTTGTAATTCCGTTTCGGGTTTGCTAGGATAAAGATTATTTGACAAGGAGATCATTATGATTCGTTCTGTATTTTTGGGTATTTTACTATGTGCAGTCCCCGCTTTTGCCGAGACCGATCAAGAGGCCTGTGAACGTTTACTCACTGCTGCCGAAGAGGTTTCCGCCGACATTTCGGCACATTCGACTGATGTTTATACCACTTGCGGTTTTGACAACGAGACTCGCGCCTGGAACACTTGGGCGCCGTTTGCGGCCGCTCATAATATGAAACGCGCAATGTTTGAGCTTTGCACGCGTTATCCGTCCCATCAATACGGCCTGTTGTATTGCCAAAAGGCAGCCGAGTTAAACTACGGCCCGGCACTGCTGTATTTCGGCGACATCAACTTCCGGAATAATAACGAGGCACAGGCACTCTCCTATTACGCCCGAGCCATTTCCGCCGCTGATTTATCGGCCGATCAAATCTGCGATGTGCATGAAAAAACGGGTCTGCTTTATTTGCGCGAGGATAGCCCCGTCTTTAATTCCTCTGCCGGCATTGCTCTGTTATTCAAAGCAGCCAAAGAGAACTCCCCCGTTGCCGCCAATGCATTGGCGTATCTGATTTACGGCGGAAAATACGGCCTTGCCCAATCATCTTCACGCACTTTGGAATTCCTTTGGCGAGCGATTTTGTTGGGGTGCCCCGCGGCCGAAGAAAACCTCGGAGCTTTTCATTTAGCCCGCCAAGGAAAAATTACCGCCGATGATGCTCTTTATTATATGTCTTTACAGGCCTTTACCTGCACGCCGGCCGAAAAAACGCAGCCGGAATCCCCCGCGGTCGGTTGTAATTGCGCCCAGGTGTTTGAGCAAGAATCTTTATTCGCCGCCCAACCTTACCGCTACACCGAAATGACATCGGACAATCGTGCCGTATTGGAAAGCAAATCCGGCGACAGCCGCGCTTATGCTCTCGGTGATGTGCTGGACGACGGCTCCGTCGTGCGCGAAATTCGCCCGGCAATGGTTGCGCTCACTCGCGCCGGCAAGCGGATTTTAATCAACAAATACCAAAAATCCGACTGCCTGGATAAATGCCAACTGGCCAAATCGGTCGTTCAACGCAAACCGCCCGTGGCTATTCGACCCTATCATCTGACTTTTACGAAACAGGAATGCGCCGACATACAATATTATGCCGAAAAACTGGTGGACACCACGGGTCCCTACACAGGTAAAAAAGAGTGCGGTCGCCCCGAATTGGACGACACGGCCAAGGCTCTTTTGGGGTTATAGCAAAAAGTGAAAAAAAAGCTTGACTTTTGCGTCAAAATATGCTATACAAGAAATACTCCGATCTAAATCCTTGCTCCCGCTAATCGGACGGGGGCTATGTTTCGGGCGCACTGACCATCGGGGACTTTGCGTATAAACAGAAACGAGATAATCCACAAGGAGAGGTTAAATGCCTTTTTATGAAAATGTATTCGTTGCCCGCCAGGATTTGACGCCGGCCAAGGTCAACGAACTGACAGACAAATTTGCCGCTGCTGTTGAAGCCAATGGCGGTAAAGTCACAAAACGCGAAGACTGGGGTCTGCGCAATCTGGCTTACAAGATCCAGAAAAACCGTAAAGGTTATTATATTCTGATGAATATTGACGCACCGGCCGAGGCCGTTGTTGAAATGGAGCGTCTGATGCGCTTGGATGAAAATCTGTTGCGTTATCTGACGATCAAAGTGAAGGCTTTGGAAGAGGGTCCCTCGGTTATGCTGGAACCCAAGGTTCGTAAGACCAAAGCCGATGATAAATTTGAAATTGACATCGCGGAAGGAGAATAACAATGGCCGAAATGAAAAGTTCTTTTTATCGTCATAAGAAGTCCTGCCAATTCTGTGCGGACGGCGTTGATGAAATTGACTACAAAGACATCAAATTACTCAGCCGTTTTGTGACAGAACGCGGCAAGATGGTTCCGTCTCGTGTCTCAGCGACTTGTGCCAAACACCAACGGAGCGTGTCCCGTGCCATTAAACGTGCTCGTTATTTGGCATTGATGCCGTTTATCAGCGACTAGGAGGTTCATTATGGAAGTTATTTTACTGGAAAGAATCGAACGTCTGGGTCAAATGGGTGACGTTGTGAACGTCAAGAACGGTTATGCGCGCAACTACCTGTTGCCGCAAAAGAAAGCATTGCGCAAGACCAAAGATAATATGGCTTTCTTTGAAGCCAAGCGTCAGGAATACGAAGCCCGTAACCTGAAAATGAAACAAGAAGCCGAAGCACTGGCTCAAAAGATGGACGGTTTGTCTGTCGTGATCGTGCGCCAGGCTGCCGAAACCGGTCAACTGTATGGTTCTGTCACCATGCGTGATATTTGCGAAGCAATTCGTGAGTGCGGTTTCCATGTGGAACGGTATCAGATCGACTTGAACCAACCGTTTAAGAATCTGGGTATCTTTGATGTGCGTTTGTCTTTGCACCCTGATGTGGTGCAAACGGTCCGTGTGAACATCGCGCGCTCCGAAGAAGAAGCCAAACGGGCGACACAAAAGAAAGAAAAAGAAGCCAAAGCAGAGACCGACAAGGCTGCTGCCGAAGTGGCTGAAAAACCGGCGGAAGAAGTCAAAGCCGACTAATTTTCCGGTGATTCAAGTGAATCAGGCCGCCCTTTCCGGGCGGCTTTTTTTTGCCTTTCCTTTATTCCTCAATCGCTGCATCTGTCGGACTTCGTCAGTATTTGGGGATTAGAGTTGTTAATATTTTTTATTGACAATATATAAAAAATAGGTATACTTAGAGGCAGAGAAAGTTTAGATTTACCCAACAGGGAGGTTGTGATGTGCATTTTTAACAAGTTTTCAAAATATACTGCCGAATCGGGTCGCAGTATGGTAGAGATGCTGGGGGTTTTGGCGATTATTGGTGTGTTGACCGTCGGTGGGGTTGCCGGGTTTAATTTTGCGATGAACAAGCACCGTGCGAATGAGATTATTCAAGGTGTTAAGGAACGCGCCGTGATCGGTAGCGGGCAACGTATAAATGATCATGCGGTGGACTTTCACGAGTTTCCGGAGTTGATTATAGACTATACGACCAGCGGGCGGAATACGGGGCTGAACGGGGAGAAAGAGTTTTTCTCGGTAGATGTGGCCGATGTGCCACAAGCGGTGTGTCAGAATGTGTTAAATATGAACTGGGACTGGCCGTCCGGAGTGTTTGTGAATGGTGTGAGAGAAGATACTTGCCCGGCCGAGAACAGTCAGATGACCTTTGTCTTTGCGGCGGATTTAAGCGGTAAGATTGCACAGGAACAAGATCCGTGCTATGGATATGGTCAATGTTGCCGAGTTTTAGATACGGACACACGACAAATTGAAGTGGGGCAACTGTTGCTGGATAAGATTTGTAGAGGAACGAATAACGAGATTTGTTGTTCTCCGTCAACATTGGACTGTCGGTATGGGGAAGATATTGACAGATACGAACCGTTTCAAGATACACGTTCTACTTGTTTGAATGACGGGAAGCATAAATGTGATAATCAATTGAATTGTATATGCAGAAATTGTCCGAATGGAAGTATGGTTCAAAATGCGGCGTGCGATTGTTCGTGTCCATCGGGGTATCAGGATAATCCGTGTGATACGGGATACTATCAGGACGGTGTATTGAATGACACGTTTGGTAATACCTTGTGTTATAAGTGCACAGCTTGTCCGGGAAACGAGACACCACCGGCAAATAAGTGTTCTGTGGCCAGGACCGAGGCAGGGCAAAACGGATGCCCGGATCGGACGGTCTATAATGAAGTGCCGTGTGCTTGTGATTCGGGATACACAACGAACGCTTGTGTGGCGGGGACGAACTATCAGATGGATATGAAGACCCTGACCGATGGGACACAATGCTATAAGTGCGCCGAGTGTCCGCAGGACGAGACAAAACCGGCGGACAGATGCACGGAATCCAAGACCGAGGCGGGCCAGAACGGGTGCCCCAGTCGGACGGTTTATAAAGATGTAACGCCCGATGCGTGTCATCAATGCGTGAATGGTCAGTTGCAGCTGAAAGACCCGAGGCAAACTTTGGTGAAAGGCGATACATGCTGTGAACCAAGTGAAAAAGATTCGACAAAGTGTAAAGTGCCTTGCTCGGGAACAGGGACAGCATGCCAAGAATGTGATGATACGACAGGGGAATGGAAGAATCTGCCGACGAACAGTAAGGCGCGCGGATATGATTGCGGAAAATGCGACAGCAAAGGTAAAGTGGTTAAAGATACAAGTGTGAAAGTTCCGGATTGCAAAACCTGCAATTCCAAGACTTTTATGTTTGATAATAAAAAAGACGGAACGGTTTGCGGTACCTGCGGCAAGTGTGGTAATGGGACATGTGCGGGTGATTATACGGCCACAACCACTGTTAAAAAGTATGGTGGCAATAATACAGCCTGTTGTCAAAATACAACCGTCAGCTATTGCCCGTTAAGAGGCAAACCGGCTGATGAATGTACGGGGGATAAGGTAGTATGTCGAGACGCTTGTGGAATTGGATCGCATTGTGATACTTCAAGAGGGAGTACTTTATATTGTAGAGATCAATGTACAGGAAGAGCATGGTATAAATGTGCAAAAGGGTATAAGAAAATTTGTTATCAGGGATCTTGTAAATGTAGATCAACATGGGGGGGGCATTGAAATGACGGGAGAGAGGGGATACATGGCCACAGGCAGATTCTTGCTTGCGCAGTCTTAAAATAACAAAGAGAAAAAAGAACAAAATTATTTTTGCTTTTTTTATTGACTTTTACCAAAAAATTCGTTATAAAAAAAATATCTTGTAGCACGAAAGGAGAAATATATGCCAACTGTGACTCTTCCCCCAAATTATAAGCCTTCGGCAAAAGAAGAATATATGAATGATCGCCAATTGGAATACTTTAAACGTAAACTTTTGGATTGGCGCAACGAACTGATGAAAGGGTCGGAATCCACACTGCAAGACCTGAAAGAAACTAACCTGAACGAAGCGGATGCGAATGACCGCGCCAGTAGCGAAACTGATCAATCCTTGGAACTGCGCACACGCGATCGGATGCGCAAACTGATCAAAAAAATCAATCAGGCTTTGGACCGAATTGAAAACGGCACCTATGGCTATTGCGAAGAAACCGGCGAACCAATCGGGTTGGCCAGGCTGGAAGCAAGACCGGTGGCAACACTGAGCATTGAAGCACAAGAACGCCACGAACGCAAGGAAAAAACTTTTGCAGAAGAATAACCGCCCGAATGTGTGGCACCTGAAACACGGGTTTATCTTGGCGTCGGGGTCGCCTCAAAGACGGCGGCTGCTGGAATGTGCGGGGTTCGTGCCGGACGATATTATTACTGCGGATATTGATGAAACACCCCTGCCCGGTGAACTGCCGGCGCGATATGTGCGGCGTATGGGTATCAGCAAAGCACGGACAGTGGCAAAGCTGCACCCGGGGCGATGTGTGGTTGCGGCCGATACGATTATTGCCGTGGGTAAGCGCATCATCCGAAAAGCGTCCTGCGAAGAAGAAGCGCAGGCAAACTTGAAACTGCTGTCGGGACGGCGGCACCGGGTGATTACGGGCGTGGGCGTCATAACACCCGAAGGGCGGGAAATCGCCAAAGTCGTGCGCACCGATGTGGTCTTGAAACACCTGGACAACGCCGATGTGCGGGCTATTTTGGATTCGGGTGAATGGCAAAATGTGGCGGGATACCGGATTGAGGGAATACTGTCTGCCTGTGTGCGCCAAATCATCGGATCACACCCGAATGTCGTGGGACTGCCGATCTTTGAAGTGGCGCAAATCTTGAAAGGCATATTGAGATGAAAATCTTGCGCCAAGACGGCCTGGGGGAAAATCGGACGGTGTGGATCAAAGATGGACAACCCTGGCGAATTGTCATTCGGCGGGACAAGGCTTTGAACCTGGGCGATGTGGTGGCTGCAAAAATAACGGCGCATGAGCCGGCGTTGCATGGCTGGTTTGCCAAAACAGCGCGGGGGGATGTGCTGATCAAAACAGAAGAACGCCAGCGGGAAGGTGAATCTGTCCGAGTGCAAATCACTATTGAAGCGCACGACGAAAAACCCGCGACGGGCATTTTAAGCAATGAACCCGAGCAATGGGGAGATTCATTTGCGGGCCGGGCAACAGAAGACGCCCCGATAGAAGATATATCCGCGGCCGAGATGGACGACCTGATGGACCGGGCTATGGCGGCAGATTGCGCTTTGGCAGGCGGCGGGGTTCTGCACATCGAGCATACGCGAATCGGATGGGCTATTGATGTGGATACGCGGACAGCGGGGGCGGCGTGGCGGACAATCAATCAAGAAGCTGTGCAAGAAATTGCGCGACAAATTGGCTTGAAAAATATGGGAGGCCTGATCCTGATTGACTTTGCGGGCAGTAAACGCGGGCGCGCGGGACGGGAAATTGGGGCAGCCCTGAAAACGGCTTTGGCAGAAGATGACCTGATCACCGGGGCCGGTTGGACAAAAGCGGGGCTTTACGAATTGATGCGGACACGACGGCGCGCGTCTTTGTGGGACAATCTGGGGAATGAAAATCGCCTGGCGACCTATTACCGAATCCGGCGGGCGGTGGCGAATTGTCGCCGTGGGTGCGTGCGGGTGCGAGTGGCCCCTGCCCTGATACCGATGTTGACGGCTGTCGGGATTGCGGCAGAACCGGTCTTTGAAAAACCGATGTCCTTTTTTGAAATTGTGGAGAATGAATGATGACTGAAAATACGCCGATTTTGAATACAAAATGCCCGATATGCGGGAAGTTGGCAACCCTGGAATACAAGCCGTTTTGCTCGAAAAAATGCGCGGATATTGACCTGGGGCGATGGCTGAAAGGCAACTATGTCGTGCATACCGACGAGGTGCCCGATGAGGCCGATTTGGCCGAGACAATCGCCGAAATTGAAAAAAAATGACTTTTTTATAAAAAAAGACTGGACTTTTGTTTCATTTTAGGGTATAAGGGGTGTTATGCGATGCCTGGGTAGCTCAGTCGGTAGAGCAAGGGACTGAAAATCCCTGTGTCGGCGGTTCGATTCCGTCCCCAGGCACCATCCATTAAAACCGTCCGAAAGGGCGATTTTTTTTATGGGAAAGAGTTGCATTCGTGTTTGGTTGATTCTTCGGGGGCAAGTCCCCTGCCCCGCTCAGAATGAGGGGAAGAATAACGAGGGGTAAGGTGGTTGTGGGGCATTGGGATAAGAAAAAGATTGACGGGGGGAGGATTATCTGCTATGATACAAAATAACACAATCTGTAATGAAAAAATGTCATTTGTTATGATGTCAAGAATATAAAAGGATTAAAAAATATGCAAAAATTACCCGTCAGTGTCGGCATACTTTCCTATAAGGCACACAAAACAATTGATCATACTTTGACGCAATACGGCGACTTTTTAACGCATTTTGAAGAAGCAAAAGTCTTCTTTCAATGCGTGAGTGAAGCCGATCAACGCATCGCCGAAAAACACAAAATCGCTTGGCAAGGAAGGCCGGATAATATCGGCATCCAAAGCGGTATGCGGTGGGTGGTGGAAAACCTGAACGGCGAGTATATCCTGTATATGGAAAATGATTTCCAACTGCTGTATGATGTGAAAACGGCCGTGCGGGAAATTGAAAAAGCCCTGGACTTGGTGCGCACGGGGCGCGCGGATATTGTGCGGCTGCGGTCGCGCTTTAACGCCGGAGAGCCGTTTAACGATGTTCGCAAATATACGCACTTGTTTAAGCCGGTGGCTATACACCCGGATTTTCGCGATTTTCACAAAATTCAAAAGACGATGCCGATGTTGAAATACCTGAGGCCGGGAAAAGCCAGGCGGTTGGCGGCGCGGGCGTTGTATCTGGAAAAAGAACCGGAAAAACTGTTCCCGAAAATCATCAAAAAAGACGGCGATTTTTATTTTGTGGACTCGGCCTATCTGAATTGGACAAATAACCCGACAATCGTGCGCAAAGACTTGTTCCTGAAACTGCTGGACTATGCCGATGCACACCCGTCGCACCGAACCGTGAACGGTATGCAAGACTTGGAAAAGCCGTTGAACTGCCGGTGGTGGCAAGAACAACACTTGACAATCGCCATCGGAAACGGAATCTTTATCCACAATCGACTAGACCGGTAAAAGCAAATCGTCAATCGGCGTGTCGGACTCTATGAAAATTCGATGTAGAGCATAGGTATCATCGGCGTCCGTAATATATCGGCGTTTGAGCGCGGGATCCGCCGGATTGACCAACACGGCACTGTCGTAATGAGCACGAATGATTGCGTCGCTGGCCGAATTATGGTGCCCATACGGATACGAAAAATGGGTGCAGGAGCGGTTGAGCCATTCAGTCAGCTTGGCTTGGCTGAGGAGAGCCTCGGCCAAAGGATCAGGCACGCGGTCCATATGCACATGGTGATTGGTGTGAGAGCCGATCTGGCACAAGTCATCGGCTGCCATTTCCTGTAAATCCGCCACAGAGCACGCACCGGCACGGTGATAAGCCGCAAAATCCAGGTGCGAATCGTGCAGCAAAAACGACATAATTTGATGCCCGGAAAGAAAGGGCAGAACACGTTTGATATATTTGAACCACCACCAAAGACGCTTGAAACGATGCTGTTTTTGGGGTAGCGTCAGTGGCAGCGCATTGATCTTGTCGCACAGCAACAGCAGGCCGTCCATCTCGGGCAACCGACAATTGTTAAAGCCGTTCTCTATTAAATCGGTGGCAATATAAAACACAAACGGGACATTGTGCTTTTTGAAAACCGGATAGGCATGGGTGTAGATGTTCTTCCACCCGTCATCAATCGTAATAACGATGTTTTTATGCTCTTGGTCGTCAGCTTTGTCGCGCAAAAAACGATCCAGGGATACAAAGGTATAACCCCGATCCCGCGCGGCGATAATCAACTGCTCCAATCGGGCGGGGGTGAGGTTTAGGTAATTAAACATCGGAGAAATATCCCGACGGAACGAATCGGGTTCAACACTGTGCAAACCCCAAATAATTCCTTTTTTCAACATTATAGACCGTCCTTTCCAAAACGAAAATACTATACGCTGATTTTTTTCAAAAGACAAGTGTTATTTTTCCCTTGCATTTGGAAAAAAAATAAGTAAAATAAAACTATTCGTAAAGGAAAGTTTGATGCAAAACAGAGTGCCGACAGTTATCCCAATGGATCGGTTTTTAACCGCCGGGGCGGCTCTCCCCCAAAATCAGCTTTCACAATATAACCGGAACTCCCTGAAAAATCAGGGAGTTCTTTCTTTTAACAATCAGCAGGAAAGTGTTTATCTATGACAAAATATATCTTTATATTAGGGGGTGTGGTATCCTCGTTAGGCAAGGGAATCGCGTCGGCAGCAACGGGAAGCCTGTTAAAGGCAAGAGGCTATTCGGTGCGAATGCGGAAAATGGACCCCTATTTGAACATTGACCCGGGGACAATGTCGCCCTATCAACACGGGGAAGTCTTTGTGACTGACGACGGTGCCGAAACAGATCTGGACCTGGGGCACTATGAGCGCTTTACAGGCGTCAATTGCCATAAAACCGACAGCATTTCGGGCGGGCGAATCTATTATAATGTGATCCAAAAAGAACGCCGGGGAAATTACTTGGGCGCAACGGTGCAGGCTATTCCGCATGTGACAAATGAAATTAAAGACTTTTTGAAGTCCGACCTGCACGGGGAGGATTTCGTCCTGTATGAAGTGGGGGGAACGGTCGGTGATATTGAGGGGACTTTGTTCCTGGAAGCAATCCGGCAATTCGCCAATGAGGTCGGACGCGAAAATGTGTGCTTTTTGTTCCTGACGCTGCTGCCGTATATTCCGACAGCGGGAGAATTGAAAACAAAACCCACGCAACACGCGATCAAAACCCTGATGGAAGCGGGGATTCAAGCCGATATTCTGCTGTGCCGCAGTCAGCAAATGCTGGGGTCGGATGAACGACGGAAGTTGGCTTTGTTCTGTAATGTCGCACCCGACGATGTGATTATGGCGTTGGACGCGGACAGCATCTATAAAATCCCCCTCACCTATCACGAGCAAGGATTAGATGTGCAGGTGTTAAAACACTTTGGTATGTTGGCACAATCGCCCGAACCCGATCTGGATTCGTGGAAAAAAATTATCTCGGTCATACAAAACTATGAAAAAGAAGTGAAAATTGCCGTGGTGGGGAAATACTGCGGGCTGTTGGAAGCATATAAATCCCTGCACGAAGCGTTGATACATGCGGGAATTGCCAATAATGCCAAAGTCAAAATTGCTTGGTTGGAAGCCGAACAATTAGAAGGTAAAACACAAGAAGAAGTCAATCAAACATTAAAACCCTATGCCGGGATTCTCATTCCGGGCGGATTCGGTCAACGCGGTATTGACGGCAAAATTAAAGCGATTCGCTATGCCCGCGAGCATCAGGTGCCTTTCTTCGGGATTTGCCTGGGAATGCAAATGGCCGTGGTGGAAGCATGCCGGAATATGTTGGGGATTGCACAGGCAGGATCGGCCGAATTCGGGGATGATTGTGTGCCGGTGATTTCTAAAATGAAAGTCTGGGAGCAGGACGGGAAAAAGCAAATCCGACCCGATAACGGCGATCTGGGCGGGACAATGCGGCTGGGGGCGTATCCGTGCGACCTGAAACCCGGGTCGTTGGCAGCACAAATCTATGGCGGAAAAACCGAAATTCGCGAACGGCATCGCCACCGTTATGAAATGGATATTTCGTATGAGGGGCAGTTGGCCGAAAAGGGCATGGTTATCTCGGGCAAATCGCCGGACAAGTTGCTGCCGGAAATTGTGGAAATACCGACCCATCCGTTCTTTATCGGCGTGCAATTTCACCCGGAATTTACTTCACGACCCAATAACCCCAATCCGATCTTTCGGGCGTTTATAGAAGCCGCCTTGAAACACGGATACCTGGTTTAGTCCACGACTGCTATATGTAAGATGTTGGTGTTCCCTTTCTGCGCAAAGGGAATGCCGGCCGTGATGATAATTTCCTGACCCTTGGATGCCATTTTGAGCGCTTTGGCCTGATGCACTGCGACAGGAGAAACCTCGGTCATATCGTGCAGCGAATGCGTCCAGGCCGGCGTGACCCCCCACACAAGCGCCAAGCGGTTGGCAATCTTTTCATTCGGAGTGAGCCCCAAAATGGGGACAGGAGCACGCTCACGCGAGACGCGCATTGTCGTTTTACCGGAAACGGAATAAGTGGCAATGCAGGCAGGCTTGTCCAAAACCTGAACCATATTCTTCATACAGGAGGTAATGGCACTGGCAACCGTCTTGTCGGGCGGAAGGGTGTGCATCTCCATCGCGCGAACATAATAGCCGTCAACCTGAATCTTGTCAATGATTTGACGCATCATCTTGACCGCCTGAACCGGATATTGCCCAACAGCCGTCTCGGCCGATAACATCACGCAATCGGCACCCTCGTATACCGCGGTGGCCACATCGGAAACCTCGGCCCGCGTGGGGACAGGTGCGCTGATCATACTTTCCAACATTTGGGTGGCAACAATCACCGGCTTGCCCGCGCGACGGCAGGTGTCTACAATCTGATGCTGTAAGGCGGGGACGGTCTCTATGGGGCACTCTACGCCCAAATCACCACGCGCCACCATCACCCCGTCGGCCAAGTCCACAATCGCGTTTAAGTTCAAAATCGCAGAGGGCTTTTCAATCTTGACAATAATGCCGGCACGATCGCCGATAATCTGGCGAGCCTGCTTGACATCGGCGGGTTGCTGAACAAATGACAGGCACACCCAATCGACGCCGAGTTTGAGTGCAAAATCCAGATCCTGTTTGTCCTTGGCCGTCAGTGCGGAAATGGGCAGAACAACATCGGGAAGATTAACCCCCTTGTGGTCCGAAAGCACACCGCCGACCAGGACTTTTGTCGTGAGTGCCGTGCGTGATACTGCCGTGACGGAAAGCTGAATCTGGCCGTCATTGAGCAGCAGAGTCATCCCTTTTTTGACGGCACGGTAAATCTCGGGGTGGGGCAAAAGAACACGATCGGGCGTGCCGGGATCCTTATTCATGTCCAGCGTGAAAGTCTGGCCCTTTTTAAGGGTGATTTTACCCTCGGCAAAAGTGCCGACGCGCAACTTGGGCCCCTGCATATCCGCCAAAATACTGATAAAGCGATTGTGTTTTTTGGCCAGGCGGCGAATCGTCTGATAACGCTGCTTTTGCTCGGCGGGAGTGCCGTGGCTGAAATTCATACGAAAAACATCTACGCCCGCAAGCATCAGGTCTTCTATTTTGTCAGGGGTGGAGGTGGCCGGCCCCAAAGTCGCCACTATTTTCGTGAACATTTGTTTCATGGTTTATCCTTCTATCTTAAAAGTAATTCGCCCCGTCAGTGATTGCAAGGGACCGATACTGCGAATCCCTGTGCCAATCACTCCGTCGGCCGCCAAATTAAACGCATTGGAGGCGTTGGTGGTGGGCTCTAAACAAAAGAAATTTTTACCCCGCGGGGCAAATAAGACCACATGGTGAAATAACTCGTTCGTCGTGATGTTGATCGTTAAATCACGGCTGGGATAAGTGATGCGGGCTTGTTCCTCAAAACCACCGAAACACGTGTCAAAAACCGCATTTTTAAGCGGTTGACCGCCCTCAAAGCGCCAAGGGGCCGGAGTGGGATACGGCTCGTCAAAAATCGGATCCGATTCATTGCTCCACACCAGTTGAGTCTTGAAATCCAGCTCGACATCTTTGTCTTTGATGAAAAACGGGTGGACGCCCAGGCCGCACGGCATCGGCAAAGGCGACGGATTCGTAATCTTCATCTGAATATCCAAATTGCCGTCAGTGAGCTTGTAAGTCAGCTCGGCCGTATAGGAAAACGGAAAGCCGCTGTCCTTTTTATCATGCGCCAAAAATAAAGTCAGAGAAGTGTTGGTCCGATTCACGATTCGCCACGCGCTTTTCCAGCCGTCGCCGTGAATGGGATCGGCAATGCCGGCGTGGTTTTTGGGGACTTTGCGCAAAATCCCCCAGTAGGTGAAACTGCCCCCGCGAATCCGGCCCGCATACGGCAACATCGGAAATAACGCGGCATTGTTGGCGTCCAATTTACGCCCCGACAAATCCATAGGACGCAAAATGTCTCGGCTTTGGCCGGCACGCGTATAACGCATAAACGACAAACAAGCACCGATTTCGGGCAGAATACCGACAGATAGTTTCGGCGTGGATAAGACGATTTCTTGAGTCATAGTCAGGTCCTTTTTTTCCGAGCGGCTTTCACGGCGGGTTTAACCGATGTTTTGGCCGGTTGTTCAATCGCATTTAAGGCACGCAACAAGATGCTGTCCATCGTGTCGGTCATCGATTCTTTTTCAGAAGCGCCGAATGTGGCTGTGATGAAAAAACCGGTGTTGGCTTTAAGATTCTGCTCTTGAATACGATCTTTAAGGCGGGCGGCCAGCATCATCGCCTTGGCCACGGAAGTTTCGGGCAGAACAATGGCGAATTCCACATCACCGACTCGGCCGATCGAATCCGAATCGCGAATCATCGTCCGGCATATATTAATCACCGAACGAACCAGGTCATCACTGAAACCTTGGCGATTCGTCTCGCTGTGGAAATAGTCCAGCTTCATCACGAGCACGGACATTTGACGTTTGTATCGAACTGCACGTTTGAGCTCGTGCATACCGGCCTCTAAAAATGCCTGACGATTCAAAACGCCGGTCAGCGCATCAGTGGAGGTTAAAAAACGCAATTCTTCTTCCAACTGCTTGCGCTTGGTAATGTCAAAGCCGACAGAGCGCAACTCGGTCGGTTCGCCCGAATCGTTGTAAATCACACGATTCGTCCATGAAACCCAAAAATGCTCGCCGGATTTTTTGATGTTCTCGGTCTCGTGTTCCAGATACAACTTGGGGTTTGCAAAAATACGCGAAATAATATCGGTTTGCGCGTTCAGGCGATGCTGGGCCGGAAAAATAAAACCGACGGCCTGTTGACCGATCATCTCGGTCTTGGTATAGCCGAACACCTCGGTCGCGTAATCGTTGGTATCCAAAATCTTGCCCTGAGGCGACAAAGACAGAATAATACTGCGGGAGGTTTCGGGTAAAAACGGAGAGAGCAGATTCTGATTCGCGGCGCGGGCCTCGTCCAACTCTTTATCCTTTTTCCCGAGAGTCTCTATCATATCGGACAATTTATGTTTGAGGTGACGCGACCGATTGATGAATATCAGCGACACCGTAACAAATAAAATAGCCACTACAACCAAAAATGCGTGAATATACGCAAAACAGTCCATACGAAACATCTGTAATAATCTCCTAGCAAGACTAGACTAACTTTTTTTTTAACGAATAACAAGCAAAAAAATGCTTTTTCTTGACTTTTTTTGAAAAATGAGGCATATTACCAACAAATTTGAAAAGGTTTTGAATGACAAATACGAATAAACAGGTTCGGGAAATTGTTGCAGAAAAATATCGCTACGGCTGGGAAACAGAAGTGGCGGTGGATACGGTGCCCAAAGGATTGAATGAAGACATTATCCGCCGGATCTCGCACAAAAAGAACGAGCCGGGTTGGTTGCTGGACTTTCGAATCCGAGCCTTTCGGCATTGGCAAACCATGACCGAACCGCATTGGGGGAAGTTTGACTATGCGCCGATAGACTATCAGGACCTGTATTACTATGCCGCACCGCAAACCAAAAAAGTCGGGTCGTTGGAAGAAGTGGATCCGGAGATCCTGAAAACCTATGAAAAGCTGGGAATCCCCCTGACGGAGCAAAAAGTGCTGGCGGGAGTGGCGGTGGACGCTATCTTTGACAGCGTGTCGGTTGCGACAACCTATCGTAAGCAATTGAAAGAAAAAGGAATTATATTTTGTTCTATGTCGGAAGCGGTGCGCGACTATCCGGAATTGGTGAAAGAATATCTGGGATCGGTGGTGCCCTATACGGATAATTTTTTTGCGTGTTTGAACAGCGCGGTGTTCTCGGACGGGTCGTTCGTCTATATCCCCAAAGGTGTGCGCGCGCCATTGGAATTGTCCAGCTATTTCCGAATCAATGCCAGAAACAGCGGACAGTTTGAACGCACCCTGATTATCGCGGAAGACGATTCATATGTAAGCTATCTGGAAGGGTGCACGGCGCCGCAACGCGACGAAAATCAACTGCACGCCGCAATCGTTGAAATTATCGTCAAAGACCGCGCGGAAGTCAAATACTCAACCGTGCAAAACTGGTACCCCGGGGACGAAAACGGACGCGGAGGAATCTATAACTTTGTGACGAAACGCGGGCTGTGTCATAATCACGCAAAGCTGTCGTGGACGCAGGTGGAAACGGGATCGGCCATTACCTGGAAATATCCGAGTTGCATTTTGAAAGGCGACTATGCGGTGGGGGAATTCTATTCGGTGGCCCTGACCAATCATCACCAGCAGGCCGATACCGGCACAAAAATGATCCACTTGGGGAAGCATACTTCCTCTACCATTATTTCAAAAGGAATATCGGCGGGGTGCTCGAATAACACCTATCGCGGGCAGGTTAAAATCACAAGCGGGGCAGAAGATGCCCGGAACTTTTCGCGATGCGACAGCCTGCTGATCGGGGACAAATGCGGCGCGCATACAATCCCGGTGATGTCGTGCGCCAATACCTCGGGCGCCATAGAACACGAGGCGACGACCTCTAAAATATCGGAAGAACAACTGTTCTATGCCGAATCGCGCGGATTGTCGGCAGAGCAGGCCGTGGGTCTGATCGTGAACGGCTTTTGCCGGGAAGTCATGCAAAAATTGCCGATGGAGTTTGCTATTGAAGCGCAACGCTTGATCGGTATCAACTTGGAAGGAACTGTGGGATGAAACATCAATATGCACCCGAAAATGTGTGTGAAAAAGCCCTGAAAACATGGGGCAAAAATGCGCAGATGCTGCAACTGTTGGAAGAGATGAGCGAGTTGCAAAAGGAAGTCATCAAAAATATCAATCGCGGGCAGGATAATGTCGCGGCCTTGGCCGAAGAAGCCGCCGATGTGATGATTATGATGGAACAACTGATCTATATCTATGGTATTGATGAGCAGGTTCGTCAGCAGGCGGCATATAAAATCAATCGCCTGAAAAAACACTTGGAGATGCCATAATGCTGGTTGTCAATCTGTTCGCAGGACCGGGAGCCGGAAAATCTACTTTGAGTGCGTATACTTTCGCACAATTGAAAATGCGAAAAGTCAACTGCGAGTTGGTGACGGAATTCGCAAAAGATAAAGTCTGGGAGCAAAATGCCTGTGCCCTGAATAACCAGGTCTATGTGTTCGCAAAACAATCCTATCGAATCAGTCGCTGTGCCGACAAAGTTGATGTGGTTATCACCGATTCGCCGATGGTCTTGTCGGCTTTGTATAACAAAGATCCGATGATTGATAAGCCGCTGCGGGACCTGATAAAAGCGGTGGATAGTAAATACGAGTCGCTGAACTACTTTTTGAAACGAAAAAAAATCTATAACCCGGTGGGGCGACTGCAAACCGAATCAGAAGCAAAAGAAATTGATCAGGCTGTGAAAAAATTGCTGGCGGACTTCGCCCTGCCCTATCGGGAAATTGACGGCGATTTGGCCGCGGCCGATGTGATTGTGCAAGATGTATTATCCAAAATGGAGGCAAAAAATGGCACTGCTGGAAATTAAAAACTTGTGTGCGCGGGTGGGCGAAAAAGAAATCCTGAAAGACTTTTCATTGACAATCGACGCGGGTGAAGTGCACGCGATTATGGGACCAAACGGCTCGGGCAAAAGCACTCTGTCTAATGTAATTGCGGGGAATCCCGCCTATACCATTACGGGAGGCAGTATTACCTTTAAGGGGAAAAATGTGCTGGCCATGAAACCGGACGAACGCGCGAACTGCGGGATCTTTTTGGCCTTTCAAATGCCGACGGAATTGCCGGGCGTGAGTACGGCTTTGTTCCTGAAAAATGCACTGAACGCCAAGCGGAAATACCTGGGCGAATCGGAATTGGACGCAGTGGGCTTTATGAAGCGCCTGAAACCACGGGCGCAGGCGTTGGGAATCACGGATGAAATGCTGAAACGACCGGTCAATGTGGGCTTTTCAGGCGGCGAAAAAAAACGCATGGAGACGTTCCAAATGGCGTTCTTGGAACCGGATTTTTGTATTCTGGACGAAATGGATTCGGGGCTGGATATTGATGCGCTGCGCACCGTGTCGGACGCCGTGAATGTGATGCGAGAACCGAATCGCGCGTTTTTGTTGATTACACACCATACGGATATTTTGGACTATATCAAGCCGGATTTCGTGCATGTCCTGGTCGGCGGGCGAATCGTCAAAACGGGGCCGCGGGAATTGGCGGCTGAATTGGAAAAAACAGGCTATGATCAATATAAATAACATCTGTCGGTTGACGCAAGAGGGAAGCGAAACGACCATTCAAGACCTGAAAGAACCGTTGGAAATCCACGCGGGCGCCGGGGAACGGGTGGAATTGGATATCCTGGCCCTGAGGGGGCGAATCGCGGCGACAATCATGCTGGAAGGCGCGGGGGCCGCGTGCACGGTGAAGTGCGCTTATCTGGCGGCGGAGCAAGACCGGGTGGATTTAGACCTGCAAATCATTCATCGGGCGGGCGGGACAACGGCCTGTCAGATTGTGAAAGGAATTGCAACCGATTCGGCGCAGGTCTCTTTTGCCGGGGTGATTCGAATCCCGGCCGATTCGCAAAAATGCGATTCGGCCCAGAACCACCGCGGGATTGTGCTGACACAACAGGCACGAATCGCGGCCGTGCCGGAACTGGAAATCTATGCCGATGATGTAAAATGTGCACACGGATCGGCGATCGGACCGCTGGATCAAAAGCAAATCTTTTACCTGCAAGCACGGGGAATCCCGGAAGAAGAAGCCAAAAGCATCTTGCTGCACGCGTTTGTGAAAGATGCATTGGCGGAATCCTTTGAACAAATAGCCGAAGAATGGATGGACAAACATGCTGAGAGATGATTTTCCCCTGCTGATCGGGACAAAAACGACTTATTTGGATACAGCCGCATCGGCGCAAAAACCGACCGTGGTATTGGAGGCAATGGAAACCTTTTACCGCACCGCTTATGCGAATCCGCACCGCGGACAATGCGATATTGCAACCCATGCGACGGCGGCCTATGAGCAGGCTCGACAGACCGTAGCGGACTTTATTCACGCCGATTCGCACGAAATCATCTTTACCAAAGGCACAACGGAGGGAATCAACCTGCTGGCGAACGGGTATGCCGAGCGGCTGCACGCGGGGGACGAGGTGCTAGTCTGTATCGCCGAACATCATGCGGACTTTGTGCCGTGGCAACAGGCGTGTCGACGGACGGGAGCAACCTTTAAGGTCTTTGATATTTTGCCGGACGGACGAATTGATTGGGCGGATTTTGAGGCGAAATTGTCGGAAAAAACACGCTTGGTTGCGGTGGCGCAGGTGTCTAATGTGCTGGGCCTGGTGAATCCGATTCGCGATATTATTGAACGCGCACACGCCGTCGGGGCCGATGTCTTGATAGACGGGGCGCAATCCATTGCGCATATGCCGGTTGATGTGCGGGAATTGGACTGTGATTACTATGCCTTTTCAGGGCACAAAATCTATGGGCCGACGGGAATCGGTGTTCTGTATGGCAAAAAGGAAAAATTGGAGACCCTGCCCCCCTATCAATTCGGGGGGGATATGATCAAAACGGTGTCGGTGGATCAAACCACTTTCGCCGATGTGCCGGCTCGGTTTGAGGCCGGAACGACCCCTTTTGTGGAAGCTGTGGGATTGGCGGAAGCGATTCGCTATGTCTCGCGAATCGGTATGGATAAAATCGCGACGCACGAAGAAGCATTGACGAAGCGGCTGGTGGCGGAAATTGAACGCCTGCCGGGCGCAAAAATCCTGGGGAGTTGCCCGGATAAGCACGGGCTGTGCGCCTTTAATATCGCGGGTGTGCACCCGGCGGATTTGGCCTTTGTGCTGTCAAAAGAAAATATCTGTGTGCGGGTGGGACATCACTGTGCGATGCCGATTCATAAGCGTTTGGGCGTGGAAGTGTCGCTGCGCGCGTCGCTGGGATTATATAATGATATGAGTGATATAGAGGCCTTTATTCAAGGAATACTGAAAGCGTTAGACCTGTTGGGAGTAAAGTCATGAGCGAACCGATTGTGCCGCCGGTGCCGGATACGCCGGATATGGATTTGGCTTTTAAGGCAACGGCCGGAGAGCCGATGGACCCCGCCACCGTGCCGGCAACCCATGAGGATATTCTGCGGGCCCTAAAAGCCGTGCAAGATCCCGAATTGATGTTGAGCCTGTATGATTTGGGATTAATCTATAAGGTAGAACAACAGGAAAACGGTGATGTGTATGTCCTGATGACCTTGACTTCGCCGACGTGTCCGATGGCCGGGGAAATGCCCGCAATGGTGGCAAATGCCGTGGCGTCTGTCCCCGGGACGGGTGTGATTACGGTGGAGTTGACCTTTGACCCGCCGTGGAGCCTGGACATGGTGAGTGAGGATATTCGCCTGATGATGGGGATTTAAGGGCGAGGTGGCCCGTGGGAGGGGGGTAATTCGGAATTATGTGCCTGGTGGATTGCCACGGCCTGGCGGCCTTGCAATGACGGGGGAGAGAAGAAAAAAACATCAATGCGCATTTTTCTTATTGCTTTTCAATTTTACTGTTGTTATACTCAAAGCGGTTTCATAAAATAGTAGGAGTCAACCAATGGAGTTAAATTTAAAAAAGAATCTTTTTCGCTATGGAAAAAATGAGCCACTAACATTTGGTGTAATTGTCTCTTTAGTGCTTTTTGATATTTTAGTATGGAGCCTGATATCAATGGGCATGATCAGCGTAGACTACCGCTTTTCTGATGAAAACAATTGTCATTCTCAGGTGTATGCTATTTTAAATCGTGATATTCCAAAATTTGAGTATTATTCGCCAAAAACAGGAAAATACTGCGCCTTGTTTCAAAAAGAATATGATAAAGTAAGTTCTGATAAATCTGTTGTAAATGCTTTAAACGACATTTATCAAACAGAAAAAAGAATCAATCAACTGGCAACAGAAATAGGGACGGCTCGGTATACATTAGAGGAAAATGCAACGGCTTATAACATTGCCATTCAAGAGCAAAAAGGACTTGATTTATCTTACACGGGAAAAATCAAAGAAATCCAGGAAAATGAGCAAGAACTAGAACAAGTTAAACAACATTTAATTCAACAAAAGCAAAATTTTAAATCATTACCCGCAGTTCAACAATTAATACACTATACGCAACAAAATCAAAGCAACATATTTGCCCGGTATACCTTTATGACCAAGGTGGATTTGTTCTTAACATATGTTTTTGCTATGCTTTTTGTCGCTATTCTGATACCCGCCCTTATGCTGTTGCGCAGAAGTTTAATCCGTAAAGAAAAGTATATTCGCTTGCTTGTAGTAAATCATATCATTTTGGTTGCTTTTTTGCAGGGAATTTTTATTACGCTTCGCTTTATCTTGCATATTTTACCGGAAACTCTGCTGCGTAACCTGATTGATTTCTTTAGATCTTTGCATCTGATGGCTCTATGGTATTATATAGCAATCGGATTATCGTTTTTACTGTTTGCAGGCGTTGTATATTTTCTGCAAACAAAAGGGCGGCGCCGGAATTTATACAAAAAATTGATCAAAGGAAAGTGCTGGAATTGTGGTGCGCGAGTACTAGATAACGATTTTTGTTTTTCCTGCGGAGAAAAGCAATTATGCGTATGCCCACATTGTCGTAAAAAAACATATATAAAAATGCCTTATTGTCGTTTTTGCGGTAAAAGCATAGCCAATGAAGATTAGCTAGAATGTGGCGCATTCGTGTTCAATGGATTCTTCGGGGCACAAGGTGTGTGCCTCTCAGAATAATAAGAAAAAAAATCATCAATACGCATTTTTTTGTTGCTTTTTGATTTCGGCAACGATATAATAGAGATGCCTTCAGTGTTTGAAGGCACGGGCATAGAAAACCTGTACAAGATAGAGCCGACGCCGGCTCTTTAAATATGCTTGGCATTCGCCGTTCGGACGGATGTCGGCTAAATAAGGTTTCGGCCGAATAAGCCGAGCCGTTATCTTGTACGGTTTTCTAACATCCGCCCACTGTCAAGTGGGCTTTGTTATAGAGAAAGGGAGGCCAAAAAGCATGATAACGCCACGCACAATTTCCATCATTATAACCGCCTATAATTCCGAAAAATATATCGGGGATTGTTTGGTGTCCTTGGCAGCACAAACGAATCCGGACTGGATGGCCCTGATCATGGACGACGGATCCAACGATAAAACCGCTGAAATACTGAAAACTTGGGCCAAAAAAGATCCGCGAATCCACGTCTTTCAGCAGAAAAATCAAGGATCATCGGCGGCTCGTAATGCCCTGTTGGGCAAGGTGAAGACGCCCTATGCGTGCTTTGTGGACAGCGATGATTTGTTGCACCCGCGGGCGCTTGCGGTGGCACTGGACATTATGGAATACAGCGGGGCCGATGTCGTGGAATACGGCATTGCACGGGTGGACGAGGCTGCTAAACCCGCTGATGTGGCAACGGAACTGACACGCTTTACCGCCGAATGGGACACCCTGAACGCTCCATATGTCGCCCGCAAAAAACGGGGTGGAAATTGGATCAATGTTACAAATAAACTGTATCGTGCCGATATCGTCAAAGAAATCCGATTTGACCCGGAATTGGTGTATGAAGATGACTTGTGGTTCAGCACCTTGGCACATAATGCGGGGCCAAAAAAAATTGTCATCGGGGTTCCTTTATACTTTTGGCGCAAAAATCCGAACTCTAAAACTCAAAAAATTGACTTTGACCGCTATGTAGGCAGTGCAATTCGGCGGGTTTTCCTGATGAATACTTACTTTGGAGTCGGGCACCGATTGAATCAAGCCTGCTGGCAGGACTATGTGCGGGACTTGGCACAAGATGCTTATCGTATGATTTTGCGCAAAAATATCCGACACAACCCCAATTCAGCCGATAAAGAACGCGTGTTTTGGCGTGCGTCGGCGGCTTTGGAACGGTTGGTGAAAGAACGAGTCTTTTATACCTCTTATTTAAGCACGCCCCAGCGGTTCGCGGTGTGGTTGTGTCGCAAAAAACACTATCGGCTGTGCCGGTGGCTGGTGGCTTTGGTGGGCTGAAAACAAAGGCCGGCTTGACAAAAAGCTAATATTGTGATATAATGACCCCTGTCAGGAAAAAATATGACCATTCAATTAAAAAATACACACATCCTTGAAAAACGCGGAATCATATTCAGCTTGGAAGAAGAAGCCGAAGTATGGGCGCGGCGGGCAGCTTGTCGGGAGATTCGAAAAATGCGGAAGCTGGGAAAACCGGTGGAAGCGAAGACTGTTGTCCGGCATTTTCACACGCATGAGGGGCTCTTTGAACGGCGGACAGCCCTGAAATGGGCGCACGAACGTTAGTAGGCAATGTTAAAAAACGAGCGAAAAAGAGGGAACAACGGCAAAAAAATGAAAAAACACATAAAGATGTAAAAAAATTTGCATATATGCAAAAATAATGTATTGACAAACGCAAAAATATATGGTAGATTGCTTTTGTCGTTGAAAGACGATCCGGACCTTTTGTATATTTAGTCTTCCTATGTCTCATCAAATGTCCGGAGGGGGGCATTTCCCTCTTTATTATGCTCTCCATGGCTCTTTACCTTTGGTAAGGAGCCTTTTTTTATGGTGATGCGGAGGGGCGGATTCGTGAGGCGGAGGGAATTATTGGAAATAAAAAACAAGGTCCGGTGAATATCGGACCTTGAGAATTGGATCTAACTTTGTAAAGAAGGCCGGGATTATAAACCCTTGGCAGCCTTGGCACCCGCGATGCGAGCACGCAACTTCTTGGACTCGGCCGTCAACTTGGACACCGGAGTATTCAATAAATACAAATCCAAACCGCCGTTCTTTTCAATCGTGCGCAGGCCATTGTTCGTTAAACGCAGTGTGACAGGCGCTTCCAAAATCTCGCTGTAAATTGCAACTTCTTGCAAATTCGGCATAAAGCGACGACGGGTCTTACGGTTTGAGTGGCTGACGTTATTGCCGGTTTGAACGCCTTTGCCTGTAATGCTACATTTTTTTGTCATAACATGTCCTTTCTTAAAAATAACTGTTGTGTAGTTTTACCCTATTTTTCGGGAAAAGTCAAGAACTTTTTTCGTTTATTTTCAAAAAGGATATAAATCCGGCAGACCCTTTTTCCGACGCGGACGAGCGGGGGAGACGGACTTGGGCAGAATATAATTGCGTTTTCTTTTATATATCAGTAAGATAGTTGCGACCATAACGGCCAAAGCAACCCCAAAAAATACCACTCCCCAAATCCACAGCATCCGAGACGGGGGCGGGGGGGGTGCAGGAGAAACGGGTGGTGCGGGTTGAATCCCAGACGGTTTCGGAGTCGGAAGCGGTTGGGCACGGGCGGGCTTGGGTGTCGGTTGAATCCCGGAAATTTCAATACTTTGCGCCGGCAGGACGGCGTCTTGCCACCTGTGGGTGCGGGTGTGATACCAGGGCAAATGAATTTCGGGCGTTTGAAGCATACCCGAGCGCAACGGCACGAACACAAATGTGCGACGGACGAGGCCTTGGATATCGCCGGTGGAAAGCGTGATGTTTTGGCGCGACTCGGCATCGGGATAAATCTGAAAATCCGAGGACTGCGGAAAAGTAATGGCGGGAAGTTGCTCGGCAGCAAGGCCGGTGGCGGCAACGGTAATTTGGCGGGTCAAAGTCTGATCATTGGCAAGCGGATCGGGGTGCTTGTCTTGGGCGGTGATGGTAATGTCCTCGGCCGGGAGCCACCACCCCTGCCCTGCTCCCGTCGGTGCAGATGAGACCGCTATGGTCAGCGGATCCGTGGTCAGACGAATAGAATTATGGCCACCGCCCAGGCCGTCAAACAATTTACCCTCGGCATACAAAGCACCGGGTGTTTTGGGATAAAGGCCATAGACCTCGAAAGCCGGAATGGTGAGTGTGCCGGCGCGATTCGGAATAACAGCGTAAGTGCGCTCAAAAATACGGGCGGTGCGCTTGTCCAATGAGCCGAGATAGGAAGTATCACGATCCAGCGGTATCAGGCGCGCGCCGTCAATATGCGGTGTGGTCATTTGGGCATTCATCAGACCCACGCCGTCCGAAAGGCGAATCGTGAGGAAGAAGCGCTGCTGCTCGTAAACGGTATCGACAGAAGTAAAGGCGGACAAGGCAACGGGGATATACTGGGCCTCGGGGGCGGGGGAAACTGTCAATGTGGCCGCGGGAACCGTCAAGTCGCCCAACCGTAAATCACCGGTGCTCAGGGTGCCGGCTTGGCGCGGGTAAACATTATAAGTCAGCGTGTAATGGCTGCGATACGAAAGGCCCGAAGGAAGGGTGCTGTCGGATTTGTCAACGCCGGCAACCAAAAACGAACCGGCAAGCGGCGTCAAATCGGGCTCGGCCGAAAAAGGCTTGTCCGACTGAAAAACCAGGCGGGTGCTGTCACCCAGGGTAATCGCGGCCGGATCAAAAGAAGCCGCTAATCCTGCCTGTGCCAACGCACTGTGTCCACACAAAAAAACAATCAGAAGCAAAAGATGAAACTTCATTTTCCCTCCGTGTGGCGGATATATTGCCGCCGAATACGATAACGCAACAGGCCGTCCGTATCGGTCTGAATCTGGTTAAACAAACGCGCACTGACAGGGTCGGAAGACTGCGGCTCGGTCTGACCCGTGGGTTGGGGTGTGTCGCCACTTTCCGGGGCGGAATCCGGCTGTTCGGGGGATGGGGGCGGTGGTTCGGATTGCCGATCGCCTTGGGACTGAGGGGAAGAAGAATCGGAGGCGGAATCGGGTGCATTGTTCGCGGACGCAGGCGGAGACGGTTCGGGCGAATCGTCGGGGTCGGTTTGGTCTGTGTCAGATTTCTCCGGTTCGGGCGGTGGGGGTTGCAGTTGCCGTTCCAGATATTCTTTATTATACAAAGCATCGGCATGGTCGGGAACAACCTGCAACACACGGGCATAGGTGTCAATAGCCTCTTGAATCCGATTTTGGTGCGCCAACGCATTACCCAGATTATACAAATCATCCGGATTAAAGCCGGTCTGGAAAAGGTCGGCAGCGGCCTTGTAATGGCCGGCGCGATAGGCTTGAACACCGCGCAATTGCCGGGCATAGGACTCTTGATCCGGACGATGCCAGAGGTCGGCATGCGCCTGAAACGACAAGCATAGCAGCAACGCAAACAACACATTCTTGCGGAACAGGTAAAGCATCAACGGCAGGCTTAATAATACCAGAAAAACACCCATATCCTGCGGATAGGTCAATTGGCCGGCAGAAGCGGTGGTATCAGTCTCGGCCGTGGGATCGGTGCGAGAGAGAAGATCCTGTAAATCACCGGGGTCGGGAGTGGCCGCTCGGTAAGTGCCCAAACGACTGAGGCGATCGGAATCCAGGCGCGTCATCAGCACCTGTCCGGTCGGGGTCTTGGCAAAACCACCGTCTGGGAGTGAAACAGGATGCAACTCGGGCGAGCCGATTCCCAAAACACCGACTTTGTAAGGATATTTTTGAATGGTGGTGATGTCTTGCTCGGAGACAAAGGTGCCACCGGTCAGAAAAAGAATACGCCCCCGGCGCAGATGGGCTTGTTGGAAGAGTTTGCGAGCCTGCTGAAATCCGGCAAGCACATCGGATTCGGAAGGTTCAGGCAACAGGTTATGACGCAGGGAGGGAAGCATCTGACGCAACAGGTTTTTATCATAGGTCAAGGGTGAGACAGTGTATCCGTATTTATCATAAATAACAATCCCAACCTGATCATCGGGCAGTAAGGTCAGCAAATCATAGACCTTTTGACGGACTTGGCGAATGTCGGAATCACTCATACCGGGGCCCAGGTCGGCCACCACCACCGTAGCGGGATAGGCGGCGCGAGTCGGAACAGAAATATCATACCACGCCGGCCCCGCAAGTGCCACGCACAAAAGACTCCATAACATCAGACGCAAATAATTAAAAATGCGGGTGCTTTTGTTTGCCGAACCGGTCAGCAGATACGGCAGTAGTTTCGGATCAATATGTGTGCGCCAAGGGGAGGATCCGGGACGCAGGCGATCCCGAATCCGGAAAAACACGGGAACCAATAAAAGCAATAAAAACCAAGGTCGCAAGAACATCATTGTTTCCGCCTTCCAAGCAAGGTGCTCCATAAAACAAAGGCAGCAATCAGGGGATAAAAGAATAACTCACGCCGCGGGCGGACGGGACGGTCGGCGTCCGAGTCGGTTTCCAGTTCGTCAATCCGGTGATAGACCGAAATTAAATCGGCCGTTGTATCCACCCGAAAATAAATCCCGCCGGTTTGCTTGGCAATATCGGCAAGGGCTTGCTCGTTCCAGCCGTAGGCCGATTCGCCACCGATAAAACGCCATAAAGCCGGCGTGTCCCCCTGCCCGGTTTTGAGGCCGATGGTGTAAACACGCACCCCTTGATCCCGGGCGAGATCCGTGGCTTGTTTTAAGGTGAGTTGACCGGCATTATTACCACCGTCCGACAGCAATACAATGACTTTCTTGTCCGCCGGGACAGAGGCACTGTTTTGCACACCCATGGCGAGCGCGTCACCGATAGCGGTCTTTTTACCCGTTAAATCCGTCACATCAGAAGCAATCTCGGAAAGCAATTCCTTAATCGTGCGGCCGTCGTGCGAGAGCGGAGCCAGGGTGTAGGCCTGTTTGCCGAAAATGACAATGCCCAGCTTGTCGCCCGAGCGCTTGTCAATAAAATCGTTGGCCACCAGTTTTACCACATCGGTGCGCGATAAAACACGATTCTGAACGACAAAATCACGCTGAGCCATGGAAGACGAAAAATCCAGCGCCAAAATTATGTTACGGGATTCTTGAGGTAAAATGCGGTTGCCCAGATACATCACAGGACGCATGGCCGCCACCACCAGGCAAAGCCAGATCAAACCCCAAATCCAATCCGTGCGGGAGGTGCGGGCTGACTTGTCCAAATAGCCCAGAATCTCTAAACGTCGGTAAAACGGTGCACGCAAGAAACCGGCGGTATCCGAATCAGCCTGTTTACAGGCCGGCGGCAGCAACCGGCGCACCACCCACGGCGTCGGCAATAACAGCAGCAAATACGGCCAAATAAAACTGAACATGCTTTCAATATAACCAAGCAACCGTCGAAAAGCAAACATTTTTTTCAAAAACCGTTCCGAAAAGATAAACTCTTTCCTTGACTTGTGCGGATAAGTCGGTTATACTGCGCTGAAAACAACTTGCATTCCGATGAGGTCTTATGCGTAAAGAAGAACGAAAAAGAATCAAAGAACAATTCAAAGAAATCAATATGGTGCGCAACTATCGCCGGATGTGGCCGTATATTAAACCCTATTTGTTTCGGGCAATCCTGGCGGTGGTGATCACGATTCCCATCGGGTCTATGGACGCGGTGACGGCGTGGATCTTGAAGCCCTATATGGATACGGTTTTGATTGAAAAAAATATCGCGGCGGGTGCCTATATCCCGATCCTGATTATCGTATTTGCCTTGGTGCAAAGTTTGCTGAACTATGCGTCGTCTTACCTGAACAGCTGGGTCGGAAATAAAATTACGATGGATTTGAAGTTTGATCTGTTCAAAAAACTGATCCATAATGATCCGGCGTTCTTTGACACCCGAACATCGGGCGAAATTCAAATGCGCTTTAACGGCGACGCGGATACGGCGTGTGTGGGCCTATTGAATAATATCAAGACTTTTATGATGCGCTTTTTCTCGTCGGTGGCATTGATCGTGGTGCTGTTTATCAATTCGTGGTTATTGTCCATCGTGGCGGTGGTGGCGTTGGGGCTGTCGCTGTATCCCCTGACACGCGTGCGTAAACGCATTAAAGGCATTGTGGAGCAGACCGTCTTTACCAGCTCACAAGTTATGACGCAATATAATGAGGCCTTTGTCGGAAACCGGGTGATTATGTCCTATAACCTGCAAAAAAGTCGAATTGCGACCTTTAAGCAAACGCTACGCGATATTTTCAAACTGGGAATGAAAATGGTCAAGCGGACGGCCTTTGTGACGCCGATGATGCACTTTTTAATCGCGGTCGGAATTGCGGGCGTGATTTGGCTGGGGAGTTATCTGATCGTCAACGGACATTTGTCGCCGGGGGGATTCGTGTCGTTTATTACGGCGCTGTTGATGCTGTATCACCCGATTAAATCTATCGGCAATGCCTATACCAGCGTGCAGACCTCGTTCCTGGCGATTGAACGGGTGTTTGAATTGCTGGAATGCAAGCCGACAATTAAAAGCAAACCCGGGGCGATGCAACTGACAAAAATCAAGCACGGGATTGAATATCGCAATGTTCAGTTTGAATATGTCGCGGGGCGGCCGATCCTGAAAGGCGTGAACCTGACGGTGCCGACGGGGCATTCTGTTGCCTTTGTGGGAAACTCGGGCGGCGGAAAAACCACTTTTGTGAACCTGCTGCCGCGCTTTTATGATGTGACGGGCGGAGCGGTTATGATTGACGGCACAGATGTGCGGGATATTGACCTGTATTCGCTGCGCGATAAAATCGCCGTCGTGTTTCAAGATAATATCCTGTTTGACGGGACAATTCGGCAAAATATCCTGCTGGGGCGGGAAAATGCCGATGATGCCGATGTCAAGAAAGCCGTGCATAACGCGTGCTTGGACGAATTTATAGATACTCTGCCGGCGGGGTTGGATACCGAAATCGGCGAACGCGGGGTGCTGCTCTCAGGGGGACAGCGGCAACGAATCGCAATTGCGCGGGCTTTCCTGAAAAATGCGCCGATCGTTATCTTGGATGAAGCCACATCGGCTTTGGACAACAAGTCCGAACAGATCGTGCAACAGGCAATTTATAACCTGATGGCGGACAGAACCGTGTTTATCGTGGCACACCGCCTGTCAACCGTGCGCAATGCCGATAAAATCGTGGTGATTGATCACGGAAAAATTGCCGAAACGGGATCGCATGATGAATTGATGAGTCGGCCGGATTCAATCTATGCATCGCTGTATCGCACGCAATTGAAATAAATCTGAAAAAAGACTTGATTTTTCGGGAAAAATAGTGTATAAAATATCCCGCCGGTCATCGGGACGGGCTGCGAATGCTATTCACCCCTGGAGGATTTCGTTCGTATCACTTTGTTATTTAAGGATAAAATTATGAAAGCGACTTTATTAAACGCAACAAAACGTGAAAAAGCTGGTAAGGGGGCCTCTCGGGCAAATCGTCGGGCCGGTCTGATTCCTGCTGTTATTTATGGAGATAAAAAGGCACCTGTGATGATTTCTTTGGAAGAAAAAGTTTTGGTTGCCGAAATGGCGAAAAAAGGTCTGTGGACCCGCCAGTTTGAAATCACAGCCGATGGCAACAGTTTCCATGCGCTGTGTCAAGATATTCAAAAACACCCGGTCTCGGGTCGGCCGATTCATGCGGACTTCTTGCGGATTTCCAAGAACTCGCTGTTGACGCTGGACATTCCGTTGGAATTTATCAACGAAGCAACTGCTCCGGGTATCAAGAAAGGCGGCGTGCTGAACATCGTGCACCGGACCGTGGAAGTGAAATGTACACCGGACAATATCCCCGAATCCTTTACCGTGGACTTGGGTGCGGCCGAAATCGGCGATTCCTTTACGGCTTTTGCCCTGCAAATGCCCAAGGGTGTGTCTTTGACAGCCGAAGAAGACTTTACGGTTGCCACAATCGTGACTCCGACACAAGAGGATGATACAACAACAGCGGCCGCGGCAACAACCGATACGGCTGCGGCAACAGCGGCTCCGGCGGCAGCGGCAACAGCGGCAGCTCCGGCGGCTGATGCAGCGAAGAAGTAGGCAAGCATGCATTTGTTGGTGGGACTGGGAAATCCGGGAACGGAATATGCCAAGACACGCCACAATGTCGGTTTTATGGCGGTGGACGAAATTGCCCACCGCTATTCTTTTGCCCCGTTTAAGGATAAGTTAAAAGGCCAAATCAGTCGCGGCGAAATTGACGGCAAGTCGGTGCTGCTGTTGAAACCGCAAACTTTTATGAACCTGTCTGGCGAATCAGTGGCGGCGGTATGTGCCTTTTATAAAATCAAACCCGAAGAAATCATCGTTTTTCACGACGATATGGACCTGAAAGTCGGGAAAGTCAAGGTTAAATACGGAGGATCTGCCGGCGGGCATAATGGCCTGAAAAGCATTGATGCGCACATCGGGCAGGCCTATGGGCGTGTGCGAATCGGGACGGATAAACCGCTACTGAAAGCGCAAGTGGTGGATTGGGTCTTGCACCCGTTCGGGCCGGAAGATCGGGCACAAATTGATGCTTTAATCACTAAAATCGTCGACTATCTGCCGTTGCTGTTGGACAAGAATGAGCAAACCTTTATGAACAGATTGAACGGGCAATAATGACAGACGCGGAATTGATTAAAGCGGCGGCCTATCTGATGGAGCGCATCGGCGATCGCGCAACGCCCGCCAACGATATTATCGGGGACTATGTGCGGACACACCGATACCTGACGGCGGAAGAACGGGCGAAATTACTGGACATGGTGTGGACGGCAATTCGAGCAACAGCACGCCTGAAATATGCCTATCCCGAATGCTCTTGGGTGGAACGATTGCAGCACCTGAGCCACACGGGTGTGCCGGATTGCGCCGATGCACCGAATTGGGTGCGGTGGGAAGTGCCGGAATGGTTCCCGGCTCATGTGCCGGAGGCCGAATTAGAATTACCGCAAATGCTGGGGAATGCACCGATTATCCTGCGCGCAAACGGGAATCGGGATAAGGTGATCGCCGCTTTGGCCGAGGAAGGTGTGGCGGTTGAACCCTGCGCACAATCGCCGTTCGGATTGATTTTGCCGAAATTTCAGGATCTGACGGGGACAAAGGTCTATAAAAAAGGCCTGCTGGAAATACAAGATGAAGGAGCGCAGTTGGTGGCCCTGGACATCGGGGTTAAACCCAAGCAAGATGTGTTTGACTTTTGCGCCGGTGTGGGCGGAAAGTCCTTAATCTTTGCACAAATGATGGAAAATCGCGGCCTGATACAAGCATACGATATTATGCCGAAACGCTTGTTTGAACTGACAAAACGGGCGGCGCGGGCCCATGTCAGCATTATTAAAATCGTGCCGAAACTGCCCGAACCGCACAAAAAGTTTGATCATGTGGTGGTTGATGCACCGTGCTCGGGGACGGGAACGTGGCGACGCATGCCGGATATGCGGTGGAAATTTTCGGAAAAACAACTGGCAAATATCATCAAGACGCAAGCGGAAATCCTGAACCGCGCGGAACGATATGTCAAAAACGGGCACTATCTGTCGTATATTACCTGCTCGCTGACGCAGGACGAAAACGAGGCGCAAGTGGCGGCCTTTTTGAAAACACACCCGAACTATGCCGTGTTAAAGCAAAAACGCTATTCCCCGTGGCGGACAAAGACCGACGGGTTTTTCCTGTGCCTGATGCAAAAACGATAGGCCTAGAACACGCGCTCTTTTTGCTTTATGTGCGCGTAAAGTTGCCAGCCGTTGGCTTGTTTGGAAACAACTTTACAGGGTTGGGAGCGCGGAACCGGCAAAATCGGCGACCGGGACAGTCCGGGGGTCGGTTTAGACACTTTACGGGCGGCGCTGGCCGTGATTAAATGACTGTATTGCATAAAGCCCCTGCCCTAGTGCCGAATATACGACCGAAGGCGCGCATTGACATGCAGGTTGCGCTTGATGATGTCTTGGCGACTGATGGATTGCTTTTTGGGCGTTTTTTTGTCCCGGGGGCACTCCCAAGAAGGGACATCACTCAGAGCGCGAAAGCTGACATTATAAATAAAATGTAATTCGTTTAATAAAATCTTTTTGTTCATGGTTATTCTCCAAGGGAAAATTATATCACTTTTTGGGAATTTTGGCAAGAAGAAAAGAAAAACGGAGAGAGAAATGTTACATTCGTGATTTGGGCATTGCCGTGGCAACAGGGGGGGGGACAATAATAAGTTGACTCTTTGATTATGGATTCTTCGGAGCAGAATTCCCCTGTTTGCCCAGAATGACGGCAAAGTAGAATTTGCGTGTTAAAAAAAATTTGACACAAATAAATTATTGTGGTATAATAATGGTATAAAGTTTAATTTACAAGGAGGTTATACAATGACTTTTAAGAAAACACTGACTGGGATTGCTTTGGCTGCGGGAGCCATGGTGGCACCGATGACCAAAGCCGAGACAAAACCGGCGGATACACCGGCAAAAACTCAGGAAGCCGCGCAAGGTGAAAAAATCACGATGCCGGATTGGATCCCGACAACTGCCGACGGTAAGTTTGATGAGAAAAAAGCCCATGAACAAGCCGATATGCTGTGGCAAGAAAATGGCGATGCTATTCAGAAATATGCCGATGATGTGGCTGCCGGTGTGCCGGAAGAAATTGCCTTTACCAAGTTTGCTCACAATTTGGCAAAAGGTGATAAAGAACAAGAAAAACAAATCCTGTCTCTGTATGATGCCGTCAAAAAAACACGCGAGCAACGCCAAGGGAATATGACAGATGATTCGTTTTTCAAAGCGTGTAATGCAGGAGGGTTGTTTTTTGCATTTTTGGTTTTTTCTTCTTCTTTGTTAGGAGGAATGAACGATAAAAAAGTGGGGCGCTACTTGAGCATTGCTAATGTTACCGCATTGGCGGTATTCACTCTATCAAAATGGGTAAATCCAAATCAAGTTACAAAAAACACATTTGTTGACTTTCAAAAACAAATGCATCAAGCCTATACGCAACAAATAAATGGCGATAAGAACTATACGATAACCGACATGGCAACGGCCCGGAAGATGATCCAAATGGCGCAAGGCGTCAAAGGAGCAGAAAGATAGGTCGTTTGGGTGTTATGTCTGCGAAAGGCCTGCCGGTAAAAACCGGTGGGCTTTTTCTTTTTTTAGGGGGGAAAATAAAGAATTGGTGTTCAATGGATTCTTCGGGGGCAGGTCCCCTTGCCTCTCGCAATGACAGCGGGGGTGGACTGGTTCAAGGCAAAGGTTCATTGCTTTGCGCACCCCACCCGGCCACCGGCAGGTCCTCGCTTACGCAGTGCTCAGAATGATGGGAGAGAGAGGAGAATGACGGGAGGGAAGCAGCGGTAGGGAAAGGACGAGGCTAAAAAATAAAGAAATAAAAGTTGTGAAGAAAGAAAAAATATGATATCCTGCTGGGAAAGGAGAATGTGCTATGGTCGTAAAAAGTGCGTTTCACTATAACGGAAAATTGAAAGAAGCGTATATCGTTGATGAACAAGGGCGGAAAAACGGGCCCTATGAGTCCTTTCACGAAAGCGGAAAACCGAATGTCAAATGCACCTATAAAAACGATGTCTATGACGGAGTGTTTGAAAAATACTATGAGGACGGGCTGTTGCAGCTGAAATGTCGGTATCAAAACGGAAAAGAAAACGGGCCCTTTGAAGAATACTACCGAGACGGATCGCTGTATAAAAAAGGCTCTTTCGTGAACGGGGTCTATGCGGGACCCTATGTCGTGTATAGCGTCAACGGACAAATCGTGGAAAAAGGAGTCTTTGTCAACGGGGAGTTCGTGTCCGATGATATGGAAAAAATTTGGCAAGAGAAAGCCTTGCCTCGGCAAGAATTAAATGCCAAGTTGGCGGCTGTTTCTGTCCAGATGGCTCCGACCGATTTACGACAGGCGGTAAAACGGGCTTTGGTGGCCGAATATCACCAAAATGGCGGAAGATAAGGAAAATAAAAAAGGATTATTCAAATGATTTCTTGTATGGAATTTATCTCAAAAGCAGAACAATTAAAACCGACGGTTATTAAAGAAAAAAAGAAGCAGGTGAAGTTGTCCGGTCTGCAAGTCTTGGGACTGATTATCCTGAGTTTTTTTACTTTTTCCTGTTTGGTATTGATTGCAGCCGGAATAGATTTAATAGCTATTATTATCATGGTGTTGGTATTGACCGCGGGGTGGTTTGGTTTTTTTGCCTCAATCAATTATATCAAAAATGAACGACGGGAAGAATATCAGGTCAAATACCTGACCCTTAAAAAAGATATTCTGGTGTGCCTGGGGCTTGGGGGATTGTGGGTTGTTGCCATAATACCACCAAGTTGTTGGTCCGGAACAACAAATCATTTTATCAATTCTTTGTTGAGTATTATTACCACTCTTTCCGTTCTTGGCGTCACGACAATTTATGGTATAAAATATTTTTCAGGCGAAAAACGAACCGATCTTTATGAGAAGAGCAAGCTGTCCGCTCCGCTGTTTCGGTTGTTGAACCTGTTGAACATCAAGCAAGAAGAACACAAACCTTACTTTTTATTTTTGGATTCCTTTGGGGAGGATATTCGTTTTGGCGCCGGCGATTTGAGTATCAAAATCGCACAGTTGGAAGGAAAAATTGATCCGTCTCTTAAAGAAGAAGACTTTGATCCCTTTGTTGATAAGCAGGGTAATAACCGGCACAAACTAAAACAAATAGACTTGGTAAGCGGTTTCTGTTTTGACATTCCAATGAAAAATTGGGATACGCCAACAATTGAACGCATCAAGGAAAATCTGGCGCAATTTGTCTTGTCAAAAACAGGGAAAGATTTGTTTTGCCACCCTTCAAAAATTGTGGAGATTAAAACTCAAATACAAGACAGGCACTTGATAGTTTATGTGATAACCTTTCGGGGGAATACATTTACTCTTCCGAATCTGTATGTGGGACGGTATTTTTTCTATGCACGGGAAGATTTGCCCGAGATATATAAAGATGTAAAACTGCTGTATGATATTCTGAATTTTTAATATCCCGAATTGGTTCGACCCTGCCCCGAGTATATGGCCTTGTTGTTTAATGGATTGCCGCGGGACAGACTGGTCTGTCCCTCGCAATGACAAAATGCAGATCAGAATGTCTGGGAGGCTGATGGTCGGTGATAGAACCAAGAGAATGCAACTCAGAATGGCAGGAGAGAGAACAAAAGTCAGTGGTTAAGCGGAGGTGGCAATGGCAGCCAGTTTCTTGATGATATTACGCACGCCGTCCAAGCGGTTGGCCGGTGTTGGCCACGGGCGCATCACAACCAACTTTTGATCCGGGCGAATCCGAATCGTTCCCATTTGCTGATTGATGTAGGCGACCAGGCCGGCGGGATTGGGGAATGTGTTGTTTCGGAATGCAATACCAGCCCCCTTGGGACCGGCGTCCAGGCGTTCTATGTTCACGGACTTGGCCAATATTTTAAGCTCTATCGTCTGCAACAGATTTTCAACCTCAACCGGGAAAGCACCAAAGCGATCCGTCAACTCGGCACGCAGGGAATCGACCTCGACCAGGTCGGTTATCTCGCTGAGGCGATGGTAAAGGCTCATACGCACATCTAAATCGGCAATATAACTTTCGGGGATTAAAACCGGCAAACCGATGGAAATTTGCGGCGAAAAATCTTCGGCAACCGGTTGCGTATCGGCAGAACCCCGGCGGCGGAGAGTCTGAATAGCCTCGGCCAACATTTTTTGATACAAGGCAACTCCGACTTCGCGAATATGGCCGGATTGCTCTTGACCCAGCAAATTACCGGCACCGCGAATGTCCAAATCATGGCTGGCCAACATAAAGCCTGCCCCCAGGCTATCCAGGCTTTGCATAACCGTTAAACGCTTGGTCGCGGTATCGGAAAGACGTTGATTGGGCGGAGTCATCAAATACGCATAAGCACGCAATTTGCCCCGTCCCACACGGCCGCGCAACTGGTAAAGTGCCGCCAAGCCGAACATATCCGCCCGATATACAATAATCGTATTGACAGACGGCATATCCAAGCCCGATTCTATAATACTGGTAGCCAACAGAACATCATACTTCTTATCCGCAAAAGCCGTCATAATGCTTTCCAGTTTGCCGGCGGGCATTTGTCCGTGTGCCTCTATTACTCGAATGTCGGGGACAATCTTTTTCAAAATAGCGGAAAGCTCGGCCATATCGGAAATGCGCGGGCAAACCACAAATGTTTGGCCGCCGCGGAAATGCTCACGCAAGATGGCCTCTTTGACAATGACGGGATCAAAGGGAGAGACAAAAGTCTTGACCGCCAAACGATCCACCGGCGGCGTGGCAATGACCGACAACTCACGCACACCGGCCAAAGATAACTGCAAAGTCCGGGGAATCGGCGTCGCCGTCAGGGTGAGGACATGAACTCCCTGTTTTAATTCTTTAAGGCGCTCTTTGTGGGCGACGCCGAAGTGCTGTTCCTCGTCCACAATAACCAAGCCCAGGTTTTTGAACTGAGTCCCCCGGGCCAGCAAGGCATGCGTGCCGATAACAATATCAACCGTGCCTTGTTTCATCTCGGCGTGAATCTTTTGCGCGTCGGCATGCGAAACCAGGCGCGACAGACCCGCAATCCGAATGGGGAAGCCCTGAAAACGCTCGGTGAAATTATGTGTGTGTTGGCGAGCCAGCAAGGTGGTCGGGACAATCACAGCAACCTGAAACCCCGCCATGGTGGCTAAAAAAGCCGCACGCATGGCAACCTCGGTCTTGCCAAAGCCGACATCACCGCAAACCAGGCGATCCATAGGCTTGCCGGCGGCCAGGTCGCTTTCAATTTCGGAGATCGTGCGCAGTTGGTCATCGGTCTCGGAATACGGAAAATGCGCACAAAACTCTTGATACAGGCCGTGGGGAGCCAAAATGCGCTCCATCTGATTTAAGGCTCGGTGAGAAGCCGTTTGCATCAATTGCTCGGCCATTTTGAAAAGGTCTTTTTTAACGCGCTCTTTACGCGTGGCGAATGCCGTGCCGCCCAGACGATCCAGCGCGGTATGCTCGGCATTGCCATAACGCGACAGCACATCGGCATTTTCAACCGGCACAAACAGCTTATCTCCGCCGTCATACTCCAAGCACAAGCAATCATGCGCCGCACCCGCAATTTGCAGAGGAACAAGGCCTTGAAACCGGCCGACACCGTGTGTCTGGTGAACCACCAAATCCCCGACATTCAGGGTTGTAATATCCGCTATAAAATCCGGATTGGAGCGCTTTTTCACCGGGCGAATAATGCGCGTGCCCAGTATGTCCGTTTCGGTAATCACAATCCACTTGTCCGTGGAAAAACCCTTTTCAAACGGCGCAACCAGAGCCGCCGGGGCGTGCGTCAGAGCGGACTTCCAAGTTTCGGCCGGGGTTAAATGAACACCCCGATCCCGAAGTAAGCCCGATAACCTTTGGCAGGAGCCGTCTGTGGCCGCGGTTAAAATAACAGCGCGGGACTCGGCACGAATAAAATCAGCAACCACATCAAAGACATCTTGGCGATCTTGAACCCGGGTATCCACAAAATCATGGCCGGCACGTCCCCCCATATCCCGGGCATCGGCCTCTATAAATGGCGACAAGGCAAAGGTGGAATGTGTGGCATACAGTTCGTCCAGCACCGCGGGGGGCGCAAAGAAAAGATCAGGCGGAATGGGGTGATAAACCGTGCCGATTGTCGTGCCGTCGCTCAGAGCTTGGAGACGAGCCTGATAATACTCGTGAATCTGCTCGGTGCGGGAAGCAAACGCATCACGGGCCTGATAATCCAGCACCACGGGGGCAGTCGGCATATACGACCAAATCGGAACCATCTTCGGGTGAAAGAGGGGTAAAAAATGCTCTATTCCCTGAACATAACGGCCGGCAGAGACAGCCTCGTAAAACGCATCATCGGCCGTCTTGTCAAATAACTCACGATAGCGTTGGCGGAACAGCGAAATGCTGTCGGGGGTAAGGACAAACTCGCTCATCGGCTTTAAGGTGAACTCGGGAACAGATCGGGTGCTGCGCTGAGTCATCGGATCAAATAAGCGAATCGAATCCACCTCGTCGCCAAAAAAATCCACGCGAACAGGCTGAGCCTCGCCCGCGGGGAAGATGTCTATCAACCCGCCTCGTACGGCAAAATCACCGGCTTCCATCACTGTATCGCTCGTATGATAGCCGTTGCGAATCAAAAATGATTTAAGGCTTTCAAAAGAGACTGTTTGGCCGGTCTTTAAGGTCAGAGCCGAATCGCGAAAAAAAGTGGGGGGCGGAACATATTGCAGGGCTGCGGATGCTGTTGTCAACAAAATAAACGGCGATTGCGGGTTTTGAGCCAAGCGCACCAGGGTATCAATGCGCGCACCGACAATTTCAGGCGCCGGGGCCGTTCGGTCATAGGGCACTGTATCCCAGGTTTGAAACGCCAAAACGGGAATGTTCGGAGTCATCAGATTCAGGGCTTGGCGCACGGCGGCTAATTTCGTCTCGCTCGGGACAATGTAAATCAAAGCCCCGTGGCGGGCAACCAAGCGTTCTAAAACAAGGGGCTCAAACCCCGTCGGCACACCACACAGTTGTTTAATCGATTCCGGCATTTAAGAGATCCCTAGAAAAAATTGATTCCGACGGAAAAAAGTTTTTCGGCGTCTTGAACATGGCCTTTTTCAACGAACAGGAAAACACGGTCTTTTTCCTGAACAATCAAATCCTTTTGCGGGAGCATAAACAAATCACCACGCAAAATACCCGCAATCACAATGCCGTCGGGCACAGAAATCTTGCCCAGGTTGTTTTTGGTAATCTTGGCCGTTTTAAGAGCTTCAAACTCCAACACCTCGCCAATGCCGGATTGAATGAAATAGTCGTCTTTGACACGGCCTTTACGCAGATACTGCAAAATGGACGAAACCATCACGGCATTCGGATCAATGGTGGTATCTATGCCCAGACCCGACAGCAAATTATCATACAGCGGATTGTGAATTAAAGCACAGACACGCTCTATCCCTGCCCTTTTGGAAATCATCGCCAGCAGGATATTGTTTTCGTCCGAATTCGTCGTTGCTATGGCGATTTTGTAATTTTTTAAATTCAACTCGTCCATCAGGTTTTCATCCAGCGCGTCGCCCTCAATCACCAGCGTATTTTCCAACTTTTCACCCAGGAAATGCGCGCGGGTTTCATCCTTTTCAACCAAAGTCATATCCTTGCTGAGGGAACTGTCCTCCAATTGTTTGGCCAGCTGAAAGCCGACTTTGCCACCACCGTAAATCATAATATAACGCGCCGGAATTTCGGCATACCCGAATATGTCCAGAACATGTGTTAAATGCGCTTTGTCCACGATAAAATAAACTTCGTCGCCGGCCTTGATCGTGACGGAATCCAACGGCATCAGTTGAAAACGGCGTTTGATCGCCACAATTTGAGCATTTTGGGATTGCAACATTTTTTTAACATCGGCGATCGTCTTACCGACCAAAGTGGCGGTCTTGCGGCATTTAAGGCCGATGAACTTGACCATCCCGTCGCCCATATCCGTCATATCCACCGAGCCCGATACGGACAGATTGTTGATGATGTGCGTGGCGGTTTCAACCTCGGGCGACAAAACAACATCTATGTTTAATGACTGCAAAAACGATTTATACTTGGCCGACAAATACTCGGGCGACGAAATACGCGCGATCCGTTGGGGGATATGAAAGACGGATCCGGCCACGCTGCACGACACGATGTTCGTCTCATCACTGCCCGTGACGGCCAGAAAAATATCGGCATGTTGTGCACCGGCACGTTCTAAAACAGACGGATAAGAAACACAGCCTGTAATGGTTTGAATGTCCAACTGCTCGCTGAGGTTGCCGAGAGCGTCCTCGTTGCTGTCAATCAGAACAATCTCGTCATTCTCGGCACGCAAATAACGCGCCAACGCAACACCGATCTCACCGGCTCCGGCAATAATAACTTTCATAATGTCTCCTTAAAAAATAAATGGATCATTTCTTTTATCTTTTCAATATCGGTTTGAGCATACACTTTTTGGCAAAATTGTGCAACATTTTTTTGACCCCGGGCATACCAAGCCAGATGCTTACGCGCAACATAAACACCGTGCGGGCCATAATAATCCAGCAATAAATCCAGATGACGACAGGCCAGATCCGCCCGGGATACAACGGGTATTTTACCGGTTTCGATTTGGGATAAAAGCCACGGTTTGCCCAAGGCACCGCGTCCGATCATCACGCCGTCGGCACCGGTTTCTGAAAGGGCTTGATCCGCGGTTTGCTGGTCAACGATATCACCGTTGACGAAAACGGGAATTCCGATGTTTTCTTTGACTTGGCGCACAATATCCCAGCAGGAACGGCCACTGTATCCTTGAGCCCGGGTGCGGGCGTGAATCGTGATTCGGTCGACTCCGGCGGCGACCAGGGCTTGGGCAAAGGGAACGGCAACAATGTGATTCGAATCCCAGCCGATTCGCATTTTAACCGATACGGGGATTGAAACGGATTCCCGAACCGCGCGCACCAGATCGGCAGCCACCGCGGGCGTCTTTAACAAAGCCGCGCCGCTGCCGTTGCTGATTAACTTTTTCACCGGACAGCCCATATTGATGTCCACCCCCACCGCGCCATACGATTCGGCCAGGCGTGCGGCCGAGGCCATCGCGTCCGGATTGATTCCGACCAATTGAACGATGATGTTATGCTCGTCACGGATATCCATCATCTTGCGCGTCAGGGGATGATTGCGAGCCAGCGATTCAACGCCAATCATTTCGGTATAAAGGGTTTGATCACCGAATAAACGCACCATTTGGCGAAAAGGTTTGTCCGTGACACCCGCCATGGGAGCCAATACAACCTGTCTCATAGGCGCTCCTTTAACTGTTTTAATTCGGGGGAAACGGTCGTTAAATCGGCCGTTGTCGGGAACATTTGGCGCAAAGCCTTTTCCAGCCAAAAAGCCTGTCGGGGCAGGTCGTTATGCTCGGCATAATATTGAGCCAGCCGAAGTTGCGCCTGAGCATCACCGGAATTGCCGCCCGTAATGAGCCAATGCAGAGCACGGGCAGGATCGGTATCTTCCAACACATGATACAAACGCATACACGATTCGGCGTGGCCTTGGGCAGCGGCTTTCTCATAAAATTCTATCGCGCGCGACAAATTACGAGGAACCAGACGACCTTGGTCAAAAACTTGGGCGACAAAAAACTGGCTGTCGGGATCGCCCAGCGTCGCCATACGGCCGTGCCACGCCAGATTCCAATCCGAATCCGCCTCTTCATCTGCACTGAGTGCCGGAATACTCCGAAACATCGGAGTCGAACCGGTTATGACCTGAGCCGATGCGGAAAAAGCCAAAAATAAAATCAAATAAAAAACTTTCATTTTCATCAAAAATATGGTATAGCATTTTTTATCCGAAAAGGAAAGATAAAATGACAAAACAGGTAATAATTATCGGTGCGGGGTTGGCCGGAAGTGAAGCAGCCTATCAATTATTAAAACGCGGGATCGCCGTTAAAATGGTGGAAATGCGGCCGGATAAATCAACGCCGGCGCATACGACCGCTTTGTTCGGGGAACTGGTGTGTTCTAATTCGCTGCGGTCTGATGATGCCGAGACAAATGCCGTGGGCTTGATGCACCGGGAAATGCGGCGGTGCGACTCGCTGATTATGAAGTGCGCCGACAAACACGCTGTGCCGGCGGGAGGGGCGTTGGCCGTCAACCGGGTGGCCTTTGCCCAAGAAATCACCGATACTTTGCGATCCTTTCCGAACTTTACATTGGAAGTGCGGGAAGCCGGTTTTCCGGCCGATACAGCCGATCCCGTCATTATCGCCACGGGGCCGTTGACCTCGGACACAATGGCCAAGCAACTGCAAGGCATAACACATACCGATTCGCTGCACTTCTTTGACGCGATTGCACCGATTGTCTATACCGACAGCGTGGATATGAGCAAGGCCTGGTATCAATCACGCTATGACAAGGGAGACGGGACGGACTATTTGAACTGCCCGCTGTCAAAGCAGGAATATAACGATTTCATAGACGCTCTGTTGGTCGGGGAAAAAGTGCAATTTCATGAGTGGGAGCAAAAAACACCCTATTTTGAGGGGTGCCTGCCCGTGGAAGTTATGGCCGAACGCGGACGACAAACTTTACTGTTCGGACCGATGAAACCGGTGGGCCTGACGAATCCGCACGAAGACGGACGGCGTCCCTTTGCCGTGGTGCAACTGCGCAAAGAAAACAAGCAAGGGACTTTGATGAACCTGGTCGGATTTCAAACAAAACTGACCTATGGTGCACAAAAAGAAATTTTTCGTCTGATCCCGGCACTGAAAAATGCTGAGTTCGCACGGCTGGGCGGGATTCACAGAAATACATTTGTATGCGGGCCGAAAGTGCTGAACGGTGATTTGACCTTAAAGGGGTGGCCGAACATTCGACTGGCCGGGCAGTTGACAGGGTGCGAGGGCTATATTGAAAGCGCGTCAATCGGGTTGCTGGCGGGCCTGATGACGGCGATGCCGGGATTGCCTTTACCGCCGGCAGAAACGGCGTTGGGGGCAATGCTGCGGCACATCACGGTGGAAGCGCAGGCGGAAACCTTTCAGCCGATGAATATCAATTTCGGCCTGTTCCCCGAAGTCAACGCCGTGGACGCGCGCGGAAAAAAGATCAAAGGCACCGATCGCAAACGTCTGTATACCGCGCGGGCCGAACCGGCTTTGGACGGGTGGTTGAAAGAAGCGGGACTCTAAAACCGCTTTTTATAAAACAAATGCTTGACTTTTGCGGGCTTTTGGGAGTATAGTAGCAGACAGTTTTATTTATAGGAGTTTTTATGAATCAATATCGTTCACACACTTGCGGAGCTTTGCGGACGGAAAATGCCGGCCAAACTGTCACTTTATCGGGCTGGGTCCACCGGAAACGCGACCATGGGAATTTGCTGTTCGTGGATTTGCGCGATAACTATGGAATCACGCAATGCGTCTTGGATATGACCAGTCCGACGGTCTTTAAAATCTTGGAAAAAATTCGCCCTGAATCCGTTATTACCGTGACCGGGCAAGTGCTGAAACGCGACGCCTCTACCATCAACCCGAAAATGCCGACCGGCGAAATTGAAATCGGGGTGGAAGATGTTAAAATCCAATCCGAAGCGTCGGTGCTGCCTCTGCAAATCGTCGGCGATGAAGATGACCTGTCGGAAGAACGGCGATTGACCTATCGGTTCTTGGATTTGCGCCGGGATAAGCCGCATGAAAATATCCTGTTGCGGAATAAAATGGCGCGATTCGTGCGCGAAAAAATGTGGTCCTTGGGCTTTCCGGAATTTCAAACACCGATTCTGACATCGTCCAGCCCGGAAGGAGCGCGGGATTATCTGGTCCCCAGTCGGGTGCATAAGGGCGAATTTTATGCGCTGCCGCAATCACCGCAACAATTTAAGCAATTATTGATGGTGGCGGGGTTTGATCGCTATTTTCAACTGGCTCCTTGCTTCCGTGATGAAGATAGCCGCGCTGATCGCTCGCCGGGCGAATTCTATCAGATTGACTTTGAAATGTCGTTCGTAACGCAAGAGGAAATCTTTGCGGTCGGGGAAACCCTGATGACGGATTTGTTCCACGAATTCGCACCCAAGGCGACTGTCTCAGACGCGCCGTTTGTCCATATTCCGTTTAACGAATCAATGTTGACTTTCGGGACGGACAAGCCGGATTTGCGCAATCCGCTGCGCATCAAAGAGGTCTCCGATGTGTTTGCGGGCTCGGAATTCGGGTTGTTTGCAAATACTGTGGCCGACGGCGGATTCGTTCGCGCGATTCGCACGCCGCAAACGGCCTCTAAACCGCGCAGCTGGTTTGATAAAATGAACGGCTTTGCCGTGGAGCAAGGCATGGGCGGACTGGGTTATATTACTTTTGCTGCCGAAGGTCCCAAGGGACCGATCGCCAAGAAATTGGACGAAGAACGCCTGAAACGCTTGCAAGAAATGACCGGCGCCGAAACGGGCGATAGCGTCTTCTTTGTGTGCGGAAAGGGCGATCCGGTGGTCAAATTTGCCGGCACCGTGCGCACTTTGCTGGGACAGGAATTGGGCTTGATTGAAGAAAATGCGTTCCGATTCTGTTGGATTACGGACTTCCCGTTCTATGAAAAGAACGAGGAAACCGGCGCCCCCGAGTTCTCGCACAATCCGTTCTCTATGCCGCAGGGCGAAATGGACGCTTTGATAAACCAAAATCCGTTTGAAATTAAAGCCTATCAGTTTGATATGGTATGCAACGGGTATGAAATCTTGTCCGGCGCAATCCGGAATCATCGGCCTGATGTGATGTTTAAGGCCTTTGAAATTGCGGGCTATGGGCCGGAAGTCGTTAAGGAAAAATTTGCGGGATTGCTGAACGCGTTCCAGTATGGAGCCCCTCCGCACGGGGGTGCTGCGTTCGGGTTTGACCGGTTGGTGATGTTGCTGACAGATGAAAGTTATATCCGCGAAGTGATTGCTTTCCCGTTCAATCAACAGGCTCAGGATTTACTGATGCATGCGCCGTCGCCGGTGACCGAAAAACAATTGCGAGAAGTCCATATTAAATTGCGATAAACAGGAGGTTCAATTATGCGCATTTATAAGAAATTTACAAGCAATACCCCCCCCCCCCGTATGTGTGAATAATTCTTGTTTTTCAAGTGGTTATAATGCGTTATTAAAGTATTTTCGTATGAACTTCGGCCGGCGCTCCGGGGCGCGGGGTGCAAAGGCATGTTCCGAATCGGGTCGCAGTATGGTAGAGATGCTGGGTGTATTGGCGATTATCGGCGTGTTGACCGTCGGTGGGGTTGCCGGGTATAACTTTGCGATGACGCGGTATCGGGCCAACGAGATTATAGAAAGCGTTAAACAACGCGCCACCGTCGGTAGCGGGCAATACCTGCAAGGTATGGAAGCGATCAACTTGTCCGAGTTCCCGAACACAATCCTGGAATATGAGACCGAATGGTTTGACGAGGGCTTGAATGGTGAGAAAGACTTGTTCTCTATTGATGTGAAAGAGGTGCCGCAGGCGGTGTGTCAGGATATCTTGGATCGGAACTGGACTTGGCCGGCGGGGATTTTTGTGAACGAGCGGGCTATTCCCTGCCCCGAGGGGAACAGCAAGATGACCTTTGTGTTCGCGGGGGACTTGAACGAGCGCACCGACGCGGAGGCGTATGATCCGTGTTGGGGCAAAACCTGCTGCCGCGTAACGGACACAGACACTTTGGCGTTTGAAGAAGGCCAAGACCTATCTAATAAAGAATGTAAGAAAACAGCCGCCAACAATTTAACTTGCTGCACCACGGCGGATACGCGGCAGTGCTATTTTGATCAGGCTTCAATTGACAGGTATGGGCCTCACCAGAACACAATTGCGGACTGCACCAATGACGGACGGCACCGGTGCGACGACAATTTGAACTGCGGCTGCACCACGGGGTGCACGAACCCGGACAAGGTGCAGAATCCGAACACCTGTGTGTGCACTTGCCCGACGGGGGTGCCAAACGCCAATGACAACGCGTGTGTGGAATGTCTGGCCGATACAGACTGCACCGGCGGCAAAGTATGCAATATGGCAGATAATACCTGTAAGTGTCCGGAGTCGGGCACAGCACCCACGAACGCCTGCTATACGGCCACCGAGCACGCAGCGACGGAAGCATGTTCGGCCTATACAACTTACGAGCCCTTGACCTGCACCGAGCCCAAGACCGAATGCGACCTTGCCAACAACGTCTGCAAATGCCCGGCGTGCACGGCTGCCGGTATGACCCAAAACGCCGATACCTGTGAATGCACCTGCCCGGGTGGAAAAGTGTTTAACTCAATAACCCGAAAATGTGTGGAGTGCGTGAATAATACGGACTGCGCCGGGGATAAAGTTTGTAACACGGCAAACAACACGTGCAAATGTCCGGCGTGCGCGGCTGCCGGTATGACACAAAATGCCGATACCTGCGAATGCAACTGTCCGACAGGTGAGCGCTTTAATAACGAAACGCAACAATGCGAAACGGATTGTGCCACAGCAGCAATCCCGACAATACCGGCAGGTTCAGACGTTTTAGGGGTGAAAATTGATAATGGCCGAAAATATGCTGAAGGGAAATGGGTAGCTGAACTTGGCCCGTTTGAGTGCCCGTATGTGGTTAGTGGTTGTTTATGGCATACCACTAACGAAGTTGTTTATTACATAGATGATGTAGCGGTATATTCAATGATGGCTTGTCATGTTGATGAGGGTTGTTACAGCGATACTTGTGCTGCCGCCGGAAATCGGTGCTGGTCAGCCGAGTTACCTGCGGGTAGTCAACTGCGCGTAAAGTTATGGAAAGGTAAGAAAAATTGGTATGCGCAGTTTAAAGGAAGTCTATACCTGAATAGACCATAGGTGATTGTGAGACGGCAAGTGGTAGAACAAGATTTTACCACTTGTGAGGTATGGTGAGGATATAATGTTTTGTGGATTGCCGCGGCCTGACGGCCTCGCAATGACAGAAGGACTTCATTGCTTAATGGATTGCCACGAGACGCAAAGCGTCTCTCGCAATGATGGGAGGGAGGAGGCGTTGGCGGATCAAAGATTGCGCAGTTCGTCAGAATGGCAACAGATAATAAAAAAGGGAGGGGTGCAAGGCCCCTCCTTGGTAAAGTTAAAATCAGCGACAGGCAAGCCCCAAAAAAAACGGGCTGAGGCCTTGTGCCGGTCTGAAACTAGAACGGGATTTCGTCATCAAATCCACCGGCCGTCGGAGCCGAATCCCAGCCGTTTGCTGCCGATGAATCCGATGCCGGTGTGCTGTCCATCGCCGGAGCCGAATCACCCGATTGCGCGCCACGGCTGTCCAACATCACCAGTTCGCCCCGATAAGCACCCAAGACAATCTCGGTTGAAAACTTGTCCTGGCCGGAAGCATCGGTGAACTTGCGCGTTTGAAGTGCGCCCTCTACATACACCTTGGAACCTTTTTTCAAGAAACGCTCGGCAAAGTCCGCCAAGTTCGTGTTAAACACAACCACGCGGTGCCATTCGGTTTTTTCCTGGCGCTCGCCACTTTTATCTTTCCAACTGTCAGAAGTGGCGACAGATAAATGAACAATTTTTTGCCCCGCATTCGTATGCCGAATCTCGGGATCGCGACCCAAATTACCCACCAAAATCACTTTGTTAATACTACCAGCCATAATTTTATCCTTTCGTAAAAATGTAATTATCCGATATAGAATACCCTATTTTTGCCAAAAATGCAAACTTTTTTATCAGGCGCGCATCAATTCTCCGTATAAACGCAAAACCTCGGGGGTGCTGATGAACTTGGCGCGCCAGGCGTCCAGCCCCTTTTGCCAATCGGCTCGCGGCAGGTCGGGATCGGATTTGGCTTGCTCTAAAAACTGATAAATCGTTTGGTGAATATCTGACGGCGAATCGGGCAACCCCGCCACCGCCATATAGGTATCCAGTGCGACTCCGAAATCATTCAGACCCGCCGCCATATTCGCAACCGTCAGCCCCAGTTCGGCATTATCGGGTTCCAGGGTGAAGGCCTGACGCAAGGCATAAACAGCTTCGTCATCGTGATTTAAAGCCGACAAGCAATGCGCCGCATTCACATACGAGGGCGCAAAATTTTCGTCCGTTAAAATCGCGGCATCACAGGCATTGAGCGCGTCTACATACCGCCCCAGCGTCAGCAATGTGGATCCGTAATTACAACGCGCCTGGACATTAAAGGTGTCCAGCTCTATAGCCTTGGCATAGGATTGCGTGGCTTCCTCAAATCGGCCGAGACCATAAAGCGCATTTCCACGCAGCACATATAAAGCCGATAAATCATCGTTATCGGAAACACTGTGCCGATCCAGAACGGTGCTTACCTCGGCCAACACTTCGCCAAAACGATTTTGCGCGTTCCAGTCGTTCAATTGATCTATAAATTGTGTTAAATCTTGCATATCATCATTCTCCTAGGCTAAAATACGTTCAATCATTTCACGCGCGTTGACGGACAAAGTCGGAATTGTCAATAACTCGCGCAAGGCGGATTCGGCATGGGCTTGGCGATTTGCATCATACTTTTTATAACGCGCAAAGGCCGCCAGCAAATTCGCCGTAATCTTGGGGTTGATGCGATCCAACAGCGCGCACTGTCCCGCGAAAAAGCGATACCCGGCGCCGTCCGGGCGATTAAAGGCAATCAAATTACCGCCAAACGCTCCGATCACAGCACGAACTTTGTTCGGATTCTTGTAATCAAACACCGGGTGATTGATCAACGCACGGACTGTATCCAGTGCGGATTCTTTGGGCGCACGGGCCTGCAACAAAAACCATTTGTTCAGGACAAGATCATCGTCCTGATACCGGTGAGCAAAATCGGCCAGAGCATCATCCCGGTGCGGCATATCGTTGTGAATCAAAATACTGAGTGCCGTAAGGCGGTCGGTCAGGTTATCGGATTGTTGATACTGCTGCCAGACCAAATCGCGGTGAGGCGTGAGAGCCAAATAGCCCAGCGCAACATTCTTTAAGGCCCGTTTGGCGGCAGGTTCCGTCTCGGGCGAATAGGCACCGGGGGTTTGATTATCGTAATACAATTGCAGCAGCTTGTCCGCGTATTGATCGGCAAAGGCTTGACGCATCGCGCGACGGACCGACACGACGGTATCAATATCCACTGTGTCCAGACGGCCGATAATATCGCTTTCAACCGGCAGCACGATCGCACGCGCCAAAAAGGCTTTGTCCAGATTCGGCGTGTCCAAATACGAACCCAGCGCCCGAATCACATCGGCGTTCGGTGTCAGATCGTGATTTTGGGTCATCCGGGTCATCACGTCCAACGCGTATTGCTGGCCCACATCATACCGATTAAACAAGTCCGAATCATAGGTCATTAAATGCAATCGCTCGGCCGAGGTGTAAGTTATCTCTATATCCACGGGAGCCGTCAGGGCACGGTTGATGGACAAGACCGGTTTTTCCTTTAATTTCGGGAATGTAAAGGTCTGTTCCCGTTCACGCAAAATCAATGTGCCGGATTTCAAATCGCGGCCGTTTTTCCCCACCAGTCCGTAATGAAGCGGAATAACAAACGGCTTGTCGCAAGTTCTGTGCGATTGGGCAAGCGTGACAGAAAAAGTGCCTTTGTCCCAGTGGGTTTTAACCGCCACACGCGGCCGACCCGCAACGGAATACCATTGTTTGAACTGAGTCAAATCGGTGCCGGAGGCGTCCTCTATGGCACGGACAAAGTCGTCAATCGTGACGGCCTGGCCATCGTGGCGCTTGAAATACAGGTCGCACCCTTTGCGGAAAGCCGCGTCACCGACGATGGCTTGTTGCATACGAATAACTTCGGCCCCTTTTTCATAAATCGTGGTGGTGTAAAAATTGTCAATCTCTTGATACGAATCGGGACGCACCGGATGAGCCAGCGGGCCGTCGTCTTCGGGATACTGAAAGGTGCGCAAAGTAATGGCGTCATCAATCCGACCGACCGCACGCGAACGCACATCATAGCCGAATTCTTCGTCCCGATAGACGGTAAAACCCTCTTTGAGCGAAAGTTCAAACCAGCTGCGCAAAGTGACGCGATCGCCGCTGTAATTATGGAAATATTCGTGTCCGACAACATGTTCTATATACTCAAAAGTGGCGTCGGTTGCTGTATCCTTGGAAGCAAGCAGGGCTGCGTCATTGTAAATGTTGAGCGACTTGTTCTCCATGGCACCGGCATTAAAGTGCGAAACAGCGACAATGTTAAAAGATTTCAGGTCATATTCCAAACCGAATCGCTTTTCGTCCCAAGCCATCGCTTTTTTAAGAGCCTCCATCGCCCAATAGAGGCGATCTTTTTTGCCCGTCTCGCAATAGAGCCCCAGTTGGACAACTTTACCGGATTTGGTCGTGAAGGTGTCGTGAATGGAATCTAAATCCCCAGCGACCAAGGCAAACAAATAACTGGGCTTGGCAAACGGATCTTCAAAGACGACCGTGTCGCCGGTATCTTTAATCTTGTTCCCGTTGGACAGCACAATCGGGTATTGTTTGCGATCGGCGTGAATGGTGACGGTCCAATGGCTGAGCACATCGGAATGGTCGGGATAATAGGTAATACTGCGGAAGCCCTCGGGCTCGTTTTGGGTGCACAGCATACCGTCGGACGCATACAGGCCGAACAAGCGCGTGTTTTCGGTCGGATTGATGTGAACGGTGGTTTCTAAAACAAACTTTTTATGCTGCGGATGAATCGTCAGCGTGTGTTCGGTGAGCTCGTAATCCCGAGCAGAAAGCAAACGCCCATCCAATACGATTCGCGTCAGGCGCATATACTCGCCGTTCAGAACCAACGGTTTGCCGACTTGGTAATCCGTAAAAGTCAAACGCGCCGAAACAACCGTGTCAGTCGGATCCAGCGTGAAATCCAACTCGGTCTTGGGCAGATGATAATGCGGTGCTACGTAATCTTTTCTGTATTTTAATGTCATTTTTTTATCCTTTCTTGTAATTGATTAAGCCAATACTGCTGCCGAACGGGGTCGCCTTCAAGCCGAACAGCCAAACTTGTCATCGCACCGGTGTGGCCAAGGGTAGCGGCACGCCTGAAATAATCCAGCGAATCGCCGGAAACGGGATAGCCGCGTTCTTGCCAAACGGCAAGGGCATACAGAGCCTCGGGGAGATTAGAATCGGCGGCCTGTTGCATCAGGGAAACGGCACGTTCGCGATTCTCGGGAATTTTGTCGCCGACATCATACATCAGGGCCAATCGGTATTGTGCCTGCGTGTGGCCCGATTCGGCCGCACGGGTTAAATAGCGCAGAGCCAGGGGATAGTTGTGTTGCTGCACCGCCGTAAAACCCAAGCGTGCATAATCGTCGGGGGTGCGCAGAGCCTCGCGCCCGATCAGGCACGCAACCGACACCAGCGATACCGCCAAAAGCGTCGCCACAACCGTGGTCGGTTTGAAATAAGATAAAGCCTTTTTCATACATTCTCCTTGCAAAATGGGAAAAACATGTGTAAAATACCCCTTAATTTTGTTATTGTAAAAGGAAATTTTGTTTTGTGCAAGGCTTTTTATTATAAAAATGTCAATTTTTCACCCGAAAGTGGGGTTTTGACCCTGAATTATGGGGTTGATGCGCGAGAGCAATTTACGGAAACTTTCACTTTTCCGGGGGCACCGTTCGCCGTGTCAGCACGCAAAAAACAGGCGTTGGATCAGATTTTCAGGCTGCTGCATATTGCAGCAGGAATCAGTTATTACAAGGCTTTTCTGCCCGAGAAAATGATTTTGAAAAATGGAGGTCTGACGCCCGAGGAAGCGGCTTTCTTTGAACGGTTTTATGTGAATGGGCTGGGCGAATTTGCCGTGCGCAATCACCTGAACCTGCAAGGCAAGATTCACTTCCCGTGCGACAAAAAAGTGCGGCGAATCGCAATAGATTTACGACTACCGTATAATGCCCTGATTCCCATAGGGGGCGGGAAAGATTCGTGCGTGGTAACGGAGTTGATTAAAATGACGGATCTGCCGGCGATGACGGTGGCTGTGGGTGCACCGCGCCCGATTCGCGAGTGTATGGCCGTGGCGGGGCTGCCCAGTGTGGTTTTGACACGGCAGATTGACCCGCACCTGTTGGAACTGAACCAAGCGGGAAAAACTCTGAACGGGCATGTGCCGATTACGGGAATCTTGGCCTTTGTGCTGTGGGCGGCGGCGATTCTGTATGATAAAAAATATGTCGTGATGTCGTGCGAACGATCGGCAAACAGCGGCAATATGAAGCAAGGGGAGTTGGAAGTTAATCATCAATACAGTAAATCCTTGACCTTTGAACAGGATTTTTATCAAATAACACAAACTATCACACCGGATTTTCGGTATTTTTCACTGCTACGACCACTGTCGGAAGCGCATATCGCAAAATTGTTTTCCCGGCTGTGCCCGGCCTATTTCAACGTTTTTACCAGCTGTAATCGGGCCTTTCGATTAGACGAATCCAAACGATTGGATCGGTGGTGCGGGGATTGTGATAAATGTCGATTCGTGTTTTTAATTCTGGCGCCGTTTATGAATCGGGAAACTTTAATCCGGTTGGTGGGAAAGAATCCCTTGGATGATGAATCGCAAATGAATGGGTGGCGCGAATTGCTGGGGCTGGCGGGACATAAGCCCTTTGAATGCGTGGGAGAAATTGCCGAATCGCGCTGGGCTTTGGCGCAATTAGCGAATCGGACAGAATGGCAAAATGACGCCGTTGTGCGGCAGTTGTCTCCTGCGATTACAGGCTGTGAGGCAGGCTTGATTTTCACGCCGGCAACTGCCCATTTAATTCCGGAGGAGTTATCAAATGTATTGGAACAATTTAAACGGTAAGCGTATCGGCATTTGGGGTATGGGGCGCGAAGGCATGGCGGCCAAAGCTATGCTGGAAAAGCACTGCCCGAATGCGGTTATCACAGAAATCGGAGAAGAAAATACCGAAGAAATCCTGAAATGTGACATCCTAATCAAATCGCCGGGAATCAGCCTGTATCGACCGGAAATTCAACAAGCGGCCCAACACGGCGTTATCATCACATCCGGAACAAATCTGTTTTTGGCAAACAAAAAGCGCGGTATCCCCGTGATTGCCGTGACCGGGACAAAAGGGAAAAGCACAACAGCCAGCTTGCTGGCACATACTTTGGAAGCATTGAACAAAAAAGTAATCTTGGGCGGAAATATCGGAAAGCCTTTGGTTGCGTTTACCGATGAAACAGCGGACTTTTTTGTGGCGGAACTGTCCAGCTATCAATGTGCAGACCTGGGGGGGCGGCCGGATATTGCCGTGCTGACAAACCTGTATCCCGAGCATCTGCAATGGCATGGATCACATGGACAATACTATGCCGACAAAATGCATATGATACGGCAGGCGAAACGGTGTATCCTGAACGGGACAAATCCCGAAACACAACGACAGGCAGCGGGGTTGGATCCGATCTGGTTTAACAGGCCGGACGGAATTCACATCAGCCAAAATACTTTTTATGACCAAAATCAGCCGTTGTTTTCGTGCGATTCGTTGCACTTGATCGGGGAACATAATGCCGAAAATGCCTGTGCGGTATTGGCGGTGGTAAAGCTGTTGGGGTTTGATACAAAACGGTGTGAGGCGGCATTTGCCGACTTTGAGCCCCTGCCCCACCGGTTGCAAACAATCGGCGTACAAGACGGGATTACCTATGTGGACGATAGCATTTCAACCACGCCCGAAACGGCGATTGCGGCCCTGAAAGCACTGGATCGGGGACAGGATATAACTTTGATCGCGGGGGGTATGGATCGCGGGCAAGATTATGGCGAATTGGTGCGCTATATCGCACAAAAACAAGACCGAATCCGGTTGGTAACCCTGCCCGATACCGGATCACGATTGGCAGCAATGGCACAATCAGCCGGAATTGAAACCAGTCTGACCTCGGATATGCCGACAGCCGTCAATATGGCTCAGCACCTGACACCCGCGGGCGGATTGATTTTATTATCGCCGGCGGCTCCGAGTTATAACCTGTATCACAACTTTGAAGAACGCGGTGATGACTTCAAAAAATGGATTCATTTTAAGTAGTTCTTTGGGGCAGATTTCTTGCTTTTCAGACAAAAACAAACCTATTTTAATTCGGGAGGAACAGCATGACACAAATTATCTTTTTTGATACAGATCAACTATTGCGCACTTTTTGGGAGACGCATGGCTTGGCCGATGTGCCGGCGACTTTCTTTAACGAAAGCCTGAACACAATCGCGCATGAAAAATTAGAGCCGGTGCGAGAAGCAGAAATTATTTCATGCTTTACACACTCGGAGGTGCTGGGAAAAGAACAATTGGACGCTTTGCCGAATTTGAAACTGATTGCAACACGGTCAACAGGCTTTAACCATATTGATTTAGCTTACTGTAAAAAGCGCGGAATTGTGGTGGCAAATGTGCCGGCCTATGGCGCAACGACGGTGGCCGAGTTTGCCTTTGCCCTGTTGCTGGCGTTGGCACGGAAAGTTATTCGGGCCAAAAATGATATGGCGCACAATCGAATTGATATGCAGCACTATATGGGGTTTGACCTGTTCGGAAAAACGCTGGGAGTGATCGGAACGGGATCTATCGGGCGGCATATGATTCAGCTGGCGCAAGGATTCGGTATGAACATTATGGCCTATGACCCCTATCAGACACCGGCATTGAAAGACCTGTATGTGCCGAATTTGGAGACAATTTATGAAAACTGTGATGTGATTTCATTGCATGTGCCGTCAACACCGGAAAATCACCATATGTTGAACCTGAGGGCGTTTCAATTGATGAAAAAAGGTGTGATTATCATCAATACGGCACGGGGCGACTTGATTGATACGCAAGCCCTGTATACCGCATTGCGCACCGGGATTGTCGGCGGAGCGGGGCTGGATGTCCTGGAAAATGAGGACTTTTTGCTGCACGATGAAATTGTGGTGGATCCGCATACTCATGACAGCGACTTTTTGCTGGATTCGGCAATGAACCTGAAACTGATGCAATTCCGAAATGTGATTGCAACACCGCATATCGCGTTTAACTCAATAGATGCGATCACACGCATCAACGAGACAACACGTGAAAATATCCGCTCGTTTTTGGACGGAAAGCCGATCAATAATGTGATACGCTAGGGTACCCTTAACGATACGCAATCGTGCCGAATGCATTGCAGTGTGGGCACAAGGCATCCCACGATTCGGTCGCACGGCCACAGGTGGCACAACCCCAACCGCTGTCGGGAGCGGCGGTTTGAGCCTTGGCCTCCCACTCACGCGCGCCCTCTTCATGGTGCCAACCTTGACGCTCTAAAGTAGCCATCATCAGAGCCACCCGCGCCGTCAACGGATAAGCATTGATGTAAGCGGTCAGATACTCTTTGGCTAAACCCCACAGATCATTATCCATAGCCGTTTGAGCCAAAGCAATCAACGACAGGCGCGCCGTCGGATTATGTCGCACCAATTTTTCAGTCAGCTTCATTTGCTTGGCCGATTTTTCACCGGCAATCACCTGCTTGAACAGGGCATAAGCCTCGTCGCAAGGGGATTTTTCCCACAAATCCATCACAATGGAAAGAGCCTTTTTCGGCTCGGCCGTCGCATAAGCACACGCAATCGCCGGATGGTCAGGGTTAAGTTTATAGGCTTCCTTCACACGACCGAGTTTCAACAAAACCAAAGATTGACGGAAATAATAATCAGCTTTGGACAAAACACCTTTTTTCTTTAAGATGTCCAGTGTTTGAAGCGCATCGGACCAATCGGACTGATGGGTTTGAACAGTCCAACGCGCCTGATGAATCCAGATTTCATCCGGGTGCTTGGCCGCGGCCTTGACCAATAAGCGAGCCATTTCTTCGTAATCACCCTGCTTTTCGGCATAGGAAAGCAAGCCGCGAATACCCGCCAATTCCGTATTCTCGCGATGTATCAACTGCTCAAAAGCGTGGGTGGAGGGTGCAAATAATGCCTCTAAAATATAATTCTCGTCAGACTTGGCGTCAAAAAAGGATTTCTTTTGTTTCAAAAGATCGCGGATGGCTTGGCTGTCTTGATCCAACACGGTGCGCAAAGCTAAAAGCAGATAGGCCTCTTTTCGGGTTTGTTTGCGCTTGGTAAGCCAATCACGGCAACCGCCCAGCCAACAAAACGGCTTTTTAAGCAGACGCCACACATACCACATAAGCCCCAGCGCCAAAATCACCGTCAGAAGAGAAGTTGTAATTTCAAATCCGAACGCCGTGATACCGATCATCCAAGTATCATGCACCATAAAAAAGCCGACAATAAAAAGACTGGCCAATATAAAAAGAAATTTCAACATAGCTTATTTTCCTTTCTTTTCAAATGTATAAATCAACTCGTCCACATCAGAGAGCGCTTGGATATAAGCGCGAACCTGGGTAAGGAACGGTGCAAAATCTTCTTGGAGGCGTGGCGGCAGTTTCTCTAATTGCGCAACACATGTGGTAAAATGACGCTCAGCCAACGCATTTTGAGCGGAAGAAATAATGTCCTTGGGGCTTTGTTTGCGCGGGTGGAGGCGACGCACATCAACAACCGCCGAACCCAACGCTTTGGCATAGGCCAGCCAACGCGGATTCTTCATCTGGTAATATGACATCAGAGCATAACGCTTGTCCGCACGAAAAGCGGTAGTCATATTGTGATACGATTGCCCGTCGGGGGTGCAAATCATCATCAGATGAGCGGATTTTTCCTCATCATTTAAGAGGCGAATCACTTGCTTCATTTCGTCAAAGCAAGGTTGGCCGTCGTCCAATTTGTCCCGCAACTTTAACAAATCCGACAAAGTAAGCACCGGCGTGTCAATCCGGGTGGGCGCAGAATCCGGGTCAATCTTGATTGGCACAGAGGTCTGTTCAGGCTCCGGGGTCTGAATTGCAACAGGCGGCAGATCCATCATCGGCTCGTCCGTGGGTGCCTTGACCACCACAGGATCCTGTAATTCCGGTTCAGCGACGGACTTAGCAGCTGTTTGAGCTGATTCCAAAGTCGGTAAAGTCGGCAATGTTGTCGGCAGCGGCGTTGTTATCCGGCGGCGCGGAGACGATTGAAACACGGGGTGGAAATTATCCAGCGGGGAATGCAGCTGGTAAATCAGCACGCCCACCAGCATACAGCCCGCCGACAGCAGGACGACGGCCACGGATTTAATAAACCGTTTGACCGATACGGTTGATGTGGGCTTGATTTCCTGAACGGGAACGGAGTTCTCGGATACGGGTTCTTTTTCTGACATAATAAGACCTCCCTTTGTGGTTATATCCTATTATAGACCTAAAAAAAACAGAAAAGCAAGTATTTATTTAGCCACAACCTGAAATATTATTGACATTAAAAAACAGCCATGATATAATCAAAAATACGAGAGGTTATAAATGAAGAAAAAACAAATAAAGCCATCATCACTGGAAAACAAAACATTATCCAATACAGTTGCATCATTTTGGATTACAATAGCTGGTTTCTTTTTATTTTTTGAAATACTGGCATTGTGTATTAGAGAAGAATCATCCGGATATTTAGGAACAGATGACAGAACAGAAGGTATTATATGGGCTTTATTATTTGCATGCCCGATAGTTTTGCTGGATTGCTCCAAAGAAGTATCCGCATTAATGAAGTATGTATCTGTAATACCGTTATTTATAAGCTTTTTACTTGTTATAAAACTGATTTTCTTTTAAGAGAAAATTAAAAAAAATGCTATTGGAGGTTATAAATGGACAAGGATGAATCAACAAAACAACTCAAAATACATAGTATTGCTACATATCTTCTAATTTACCCCACAATTTGTTATTTCACGGCTGCCCTTGCCGGATTATCTTCAAATATTAGTATAAAATTAATTATACCAATCCTATTTTTAGGGTATTCATTGGGATTGATACCCAGTATTGTTTTGTTCATAAAAGACCAAAAGAAAATCCGCCAATTCAAAAAAGATACTAATGATTCATCAATCAGTCCTATTCTTAGGTTACTTCAATTTTTGATTGGTTATTCTCTGGTTGTTTTATTTATGTGGAATTGTATCTATATGATGTATGAGTTCATACAATCTCCAAAATAATTTTTTATTTCGCCTTCAAATTAAGAGCCACGGAATTGATACAATACCTGAGGCCGGTGGGGGTGGGACCGTCGCTGAACACATGGCCCAGGTGTGAGCCGCAGCGGCGACATAACACTTCATCGCGAATCATAAAATGACTGAGGTCTTTGCGAATAATGACCGAATCGGGCAAACTGGCGTCAAAGGACGGCCAACCGCAACCGGATTGAAACTTGGCCGACGAATCAAATAACTTTTGACCGCACGCCGCGCACCGATATACGCCCCGATCATCGGTGTAAAGATACGCACCCGAAAAAGGCGGCTCGGTCCCCTTGCCCCGCATAACCCAATACTGTTCGGGAGACAGTTTTTTTTGCAAAAGCGATTCTTTGTTGACTTCTATGGTTTTGCAACTTTTCTTGCCATGCTTATCATAATACTTTTGATGATAATCTTCGGCCAAATAAAATTGCTTGGCCGGTAAGATCTGCGTAACGATTTTTTCTTTGAAATAACTTTGATACTCTTTTAATTTCTTTTCCATCAGGCGCTGCTCGGATTTGGTGCGATAGAATAAAACAGAACGATACTGGGTGCCGCGGTCGGGCCCTTGTTGATCCGGAGTTGTTGGATTATGAATCATAAAGAAAATATCCAGCAACTCGACCAATGTAATTTGACGCGTGTCATACATTACACGAACGGTTTCGGCATGGCCGCTTTTATCACCGCAAACTTGCTTGTAAGTCGGATTTCTGGTATGGCCGCCCATATAGCCGGCGGTGGTCTCCAAAACACCGGGAACTTTATCAAAGGCCGATTGAACACCCCAAAAGCAACCGGCCGCAAAAAAAGTGCATTTGATCATCTGTTTTTCCCTCCTACCCTGGAATATAGGTCGCAAATCGGATAAAACAACGCCCGCACAAAAAAACCGAGAGTCCAAACAGAAAAAGATAAATAAAAGTATTGACTTTTTTATTCTTTCCTTTCATAATACAAGAAAACAGGTTAGTATAAAGGATATCACTATGGGATTTAATTGTGGAATTGTCGGGCTTCCGAATGTCGGAAAATCTACTTTGTTTAACGCGCTGACGGCGACGGTCAATGCACAAGCGGCAAACTATCCGTTCTGCACGATTGAGCCGAATGTCGGGCGCGTGGCTGTGCCCGACGCGCGGCTGGATAAACTGCAACAGATTGACAAGGCTGAAAAAATTGTGCCGACTCAGTTGGAATTTGTGGATATCGCGGGACTGGTCAAAGGGGCGTCCAAGGGAGAAGGCTTGGGTAATCAGTTCTTGGCCAACATTCGCGAAGTGGACGCGATTATCCATGTGCTGCGCTGCTTTGATGATACCGATGTGGTGCATGTGGAGGGTTCGGTAGATCCGATCCGCGATGCCGAAACCGTGGAAACGGAATTAATGCTGGCGGATTTGGAATCCTTGGAAAAACGAATTGTCGGTGTGCAAAAGAAAGCACAGGCCGGTGATAAAGAATCCAAGCAATTACTGGATGTGATGAAGCCGGCGTTGGATGCGCTGCAAAACGGAAAGCCGGCTCGATTGGCACGCCCAGATGAACCGGATAAAGCGCGGCTGTTTGACGGTATGTACTTGCTGACAGGTAAGCCGGTTTTATATGTGTGTAATGTGGATGAAGGATCGGCTGCGACGGGCAATACTTATTCTGCCAAAGTTCAAACCATGGCCGAAGAACAAGGCAACAAATCTGTCGTTATCTCGGCCGCAATTGAAGCGGAAGTTGCTCAATTAAATGACCCGGCGGAGCAAAAAGAATTCTTGGATGCCCTGGGACTGACGGAAACGGGGCTGAGCCGGATTATCAAAGCGGGCTATGCGTTGTTGGGATTGGAAACATTCTTTACCAGCGGGCCCAAGGAATCGCATGCGTGGACAATGCGTAAAGGCTGTTTGGCACCGCAGGCTGCGGGCATTATTCATACGGATTTTGAAAAAGGCTTTATTCGGGCGGAAGTCGTGTCGTATCAGGACTATGTGACCTATAACGGTGAAGTCGGTGCACGCGAAAACGGAAAACTCCGCCAAGAGGGAAAGGGCTATACCATGCAAGACGGTGATGTAGTCCACTTCCTGTTTAATGTTTAGGGAGACATAGAGAGGGGAAAAAGAATTATGGCAGCAATGATCTGGCGCGAACAAATGAGTTTGAATTACCTGCCCTTGGATCAAGAACACCAAGACTTTCTGGCCGTGATCAATCGAGCGTTGGTATTCTCGCAAATCGCCGATTTTAAGGGTATGGACTGGGTCTTTGATAAATGCTATGACTATGTGCGCGATCACTTTTCGCACGAAGAGGATCTGATGGAGCGAATCCAATTCCCCGGTATCGAAGAACATATCCACGCACATCGCACTTTTATTCAAAATATCGCCGAATTTCGGACAATTTACGAACAGGCCTCCTCGCCACAAGCAAAAAAAGATGCTGCGATCAAAGCGACGGACTTTTTAAGCCTGTGGTTCGTGGGTCATGTGTTGAGCCGCGATAAATTGTTCAAACCGTATCTGGTGCGGTTAAGAAACCTGCCGCCTCGGATGAACTATGACAACCCGTAACTGAAAGGAAAAAAAATGACATTTGGGATTGTTTTACTTGTTTTGGCTTTGATTGTTGTATTGAAATCAATCATTATCGTGCGCCAAGGACACGAATACACGATTGAAAACTTTGGGCGATTTACACGCGTGCTGCGCCCGGGGTTGCACTTTATTATGCCGGTCGTGGAATCGGTGGGGGCAAAACTGAATATGATGGAGCAAGTGCTGGATGTGCCGTCCCAAGAAGCGATTACAAAAGATAACGCGATGGTGCGGGTTGACGGGGTGCTCTTTTTCCAAATCCAAGATGCGGTCAATGCAGCGTATCAGGTGCGGGATTTGCACATGGCAATCTTGAACTTGATTATGACGAATATCCGGACCGTGATCGGTAGTATGGAAATTGATGAGCTGCTGTCGCAACGGGATATTATCAACCATAAACTGCTGTCAGTGGTGGATGAAGCGACTGTGCCCTGGGGAATCAAGGTAACACGGGTGGAGATCCGTGATATTACACCGCCGCGGGACTTGATTGACGCAATGGCCAGACAAATGAAAGCCGAACGCGACAAGCGGGCAACTATTTTGGATGCGGAAGGTGTGCGACAAGCGGAAATCCTGCGCGCGGAAGGGGAAAAGCAATCGGCTATTCTGTCTGCGGAAGGGGAAAAGATGTCGGCTTTCCTGGCGGCAGAAGCTCGGGAACGGTCGGCAGAAGCGGAAGCCAATGCCACCAAAATGGTGTCGGAAGCTATTGCCAAAGGAAATATGAATGCCTTGAACTACTTTTTGGGGCAGAAATATATTGAAGCTTTGCAAGGTATCGTCACCTCGCCGAATCAAAAATTGCTGATGCTACCGATGGATGTATCCAATGTGGCAGGATCTTTGGCCGGAATTGCCGAAGTCGCCAAAGAAGTCCTGAAACCCACAGAAACAAAAGCACATAAAAAATAGGAGGATATAATGTCTTTGTATCTGGAATGGTTGATCATCGGAGTCGTTTTGGCGATTTTGGAACTGATCGTGCCGGGAACCTATCTGATCTGGTTCGGATTCGCGGCTATCGTGATGGGTGGAATCACCTACTTTGTGCCGGATTTAAGCGTGATGTGGCAGCTGATCTGGCTGGCGGCTTTATCGCTGGGGTTCGCAGTTATCGGCTGGAAAATCTATGGCAAAACGATTTTTAAGGCAATTGTGCCGGAAAAATATCGGGACTTGAACAACCCGATCGCGCAATTGACGGGAAAAATCGTCCAAGTTGTAGCCGTCAAAGAAGGGAAATATCAGGTATCTGTGGGGGATACTGTGTGGACTGCAACCTCGGAAGACGATTTGAAAGTTGGTGAAAAAGCCGTTATTTCAGGTAGTTATAATAATGTTGAGTTAAAAATAAAAAAATATCTTGACAAAAAATAAAAAAAGGAGTAAAATGGGTTTCAAGAACGAGAAATGCTTGTTATGGTAATACCCCTCATAATCTCATTTCAAAATAACCTTCATGCTTTTTCGTTCTTAACTTCTTTTAATATTAACAAGAAAACGCTCTGATTTCGTCGGGGCGTTTTTTGTATTGCACGCGTGATTGGGGCGGACGGTATTGCAAGATTATGAAGTGCCACAGGGTGGTTTGTCCCCTGCCCTGCTGTATGGTTGGCGCGGGCGGATCCGAAAAAAATAAAAAAGTTGTGCAAAACGGGAAAATGTGATATAATATAAATAGAGTGTAAGGAATAACCACCAGAAGAAGGAGAAAATACCATGCAAACAAAAACAAAATTTTATAGCAACGGAAAGGTTAGCGAGGTTTATACCGTTGATGATAAGGGGCAGAAGAATGGGGAATTTCAATCCTATTATGATGATGGGCAATTGAATGAGAAATGGACGTATAAGGATGGTAAGAAAGATGGTCCTTATGAATTGTATTATAGCAATGGGCACTTGAGAAAAAAGTGCACGTTTAAGGATGATCAGCTAGATGGGCCGTATGAACTATATTATGGTTATGGTAACAGGCAGTTAGATACAAAGTGCACGTTTAAGGATGGTGAGTATGATGGTCTGTATGAAGAGTATTATGTGAATGGACAGTTGAAGAAAAAGTGCACGTTTAAGGATGGTAAGGAAGATGGCCTGTCTGAAGCATATTATAATAACGGACAGTTGAAGGAAAGGTGCACGTATAAGGACGGTAAGTTAGATGGGGCGTATGAGAGGTATGAAGAAAATGGAGAACTTGTCAAAAAAGGAGCTTATGTCAATGGGAAGTTTGTGCAGGAAAAGAAAGGGCTGTTCGGGTTGAAAGCTAAATTGGCGGCGGCACAGACAAAGACGGAGCCGGCGAAACAATCTTTGATTGGCAAGTGCTTCAAGATGTTCCGGGGAAATAGCGGGCGGTAAAGATCCCAAAAGTTAGGAAGAAAGGCACCCCCGGCCGATTGGTCGGGGTGTTTTTTATAAGCGGATAACAACGGAAAGGGTAATCAGCAGGGAGGTCCTGGCGGTGTAAAAATGGTGGGAAAAACAATAAAACTTGACAAAAGAGAAGAAATCGTGTATAATGGGTTTTATATGGAGGAGCACTGCTATGGCTAGAAAACAACAAGAAACAATTACAAAGATCCAAACGGATTGGGCAAACAATGATGTGATTCAAGTCCCGACAAAAACACACTCGTTGGGGGCGCTATCCAAAACCTTGGAGGAAGTGGCGGCGCTGAAAGGCGTGGATAAAATGCTGTTGGACTTTCCGCTGATCAATACGCGCGTTCTGTTCTCGGCGGAAGAATGTGCCAAAACCGACCTGGTGCGCAAAATCCTGTTCCTGAACGCGACTTTGGGTGCCATGCACAGTCAGATGATTGTCGCCAAAAAAAATGCCAAGGTGGATGATCAAACTGCCGTGCCGTTGCAAGATGTCTTGAACGCAATGCGGGACAAAGGAATCTTGTTCAATGACTGATAAAAATAAAAGCCCTTGACTTTTCGGGGGCTTTTTGCTATACTAATGCAGTCAGATAATCGGATAATCGCTGGCATATTAAAGGGTCAGAGGAAAGTCCGGGCTTCACAGAAACGCGATACCGGATAACGTCCGGGCGGGGCGACCCGACGGAAAGCGTCACAGAAAACAAACCACCGCAGCATGCTGCGGAACGGATGAAAAGGCGGGGTAAAAGCCCACCGCGCCGGTGGTAACACAGGTGGCAGGACAAACCCTATCGGAAGCAAGACTAAATAACAGAACACACGCGGAACTTCCGCTGTTAAAATGAGCGTTTCTGCTCTGGTTCAAGCAGGTAAGTCGCTAGAAGCAAGTAGTAATACTTGCCCCAGATGAATGATTATCAATTACAAAACCCGGCTTATAGATTATCTGACTTTTTTTTACATCTGATTGTATTCTTTTGATTTTTTTTTACAAATAAAGGTTGACTTCCGGGCAAAATGACACAATATGCCATATGTCGGGAGATGGATTGGGGAAGCTGTCCCTGACAGAGAAAGACGGCAAAGCGGAAGGAGTGAGTCCTTCCGCTTTGTTTTTTTCGGAATTTTAATGCTGTTGCGTCGATAAATCGCGCAGACGCTCTTGGGTAGAAGTCAGCAATTTCTGATAGTCCAAACGCTTTTGACGCTCGGCCTCCACTTTTTCCCGAGGCGCACGCGTGATGAACTGCTGATTGGCCAGCTGGCGATCCACACGTTCAATCATAGCCGTGTATTTTTCCTGTTCGGCGGTCAGACGCTCTATTTCGGCCGCAACGTCCACTAAATCCTCAAACGGAATATACACCTGCGCCGCCAACGATTCAATGCAAATGGCGTTCAGCGGAATACCGTCCTTGGTCGGCTGAATCAACACATCTTTGGCAAAAGCCAACTTCTTTAAAATCGGGGTCGCCGTGCGGATAAAATCAGCCTTGGTCGTCGTGACGAAAATCAGGTTCGTCTTGCGGTTCGGTTGAATGTTCATATTCACGCGAACATTCCGAATACTGGTGATAAAGTATTTCAGAAGTTCAATATTCTCAAACTCGGCCGGATACTTGTCCGTGCCGGCAACCGGCCACGGTGCCGCAATCAAAGGCGTTGTGTGGCCGTCGTCAATCTTGGAATACAGCTCTTCCGTCACAAACGGCAAGAAGGGATGCAACAACTTTAACACCGCGACCAGGGCTGTGTAAAGGGTGTGTGCCGCCTCGATCCGCGTGGTGCAAGATTCTTCCATCAGGCGGGGCTTGACCATTTCAATGTATGTGCTGCAAAAATCGTTCCAGAAGAAATCATATAACTTTTGCAACGCCAGACCGAATTCAAATGTATCCAGTTCGGTCGTGACAGATTCAATCACCGCGTTTAATTTGGTGATAAACCATTTGTCTTCGGGTTGCAAACGATCAGCCTGATACCCGGCCAAATCAATCCCGTTTAAGGCACCCAACACGAACTTGGCCGAGTTCCATAACTTGTTGATAAAGGCCTTGGCCGTCGTGAGCTTGTCAACAGAATACTTGATATCGGTTTCCAGAGAAAGCCCCTGCACCAACGAAAAACGCAGGGCATCAGCACCATACTCGTCAATCGCGGTCAGCGGATCAATCCCGTTATTAAGGCTTTTGGACATTTTGCGCCCCTGGGCATCACGCACCAAGCCGTGCAAGACAACCTTGCGGAAAGGCACTTTGCCCGTTTGTTTAAGCGCCGAGAAAATCATACGCGCCACCCAGAAGAAAATAATATCGTTGCCGGTAATCAGCGTGGAAGTCGGATAAAAATACTTGTAATCCGGGGTTTCTTGGGGCCAGCCCAATGTGGAAAACGGCCACAGAGCCGAACTGAACCAAGTATCCAGTGTATCCTCATCCTGAGTCCAATGCGTGCCACCGCAAGAACAAGCGTGCGTCGGTGCGTGCTCGCCAACATAAACGGCATGGCATTTATCGCAATAATACGCCGGAATCCGGTGTCCCCACCACAATTGACGGGAAATACACCAATCCTGAATATTCTCCATCCAGTGGAAATAAACCTTTTCATATCGTTCGGGATACATGGTAATTTCTTTATTCCGAACAGCCTCAATCGCCGGTTTGGCCAGCGGTTCCATTTTGACAAACCATTGCTTGGACAACATCGGCTCAACCGTGTGGTGACAGCGATAACACTTGCCAACCTTGTGCATATAGGGTTCAATCTTGGTTAAATTACCCAGTTCTTTTAATTCCTGAACTATCAGATCCCGCGCCTGCATCAACGGCATACCCGCGTATTTATCCACCAGCGGCAACATATTCCCGTTTTCGTCAATCACGCGAATGATCTCCAAACCGAACTTTTTACCGGCGGCAAAATCGTTAAAGTCATGAGCCGGAGTAATTTTAACCACGCCCGTGCCGAACTCCATCTCCACAAACGGATCAGCAATGACCGGAATTTCGCGATTGACAATGGGGACAACAACTGTTTTGCCGATCATATGAGCATACCGTTCGTCCGATGGATTGACGGCCACTGCCGTATCGCCCAACATCGTCTCGGGGCGGGTGGTGGCCACTTCAACCGAATATGATTTGTCCGGCGCATCATAGCGAATATACCACAGTGATCCGGGTTCTTCTTCGTATTCCACCTCGGCATCGGAAATAGAAGTCTGGCAACACGGGCACCAGTTCACCAAGCGCTCACCACGGTAAATCAAACCCTCGTTATACATATCAATAAAGACCTTTTGCACCGCATGGCTGAGGCCGTCGTCCAGCGTAAACCGCTCGCGCGACCAATCACAAGAGGCTCCCAGCTTTTTTAACTGCTTGACAATGGTGCCACCGTATTCCCTTTTCCAATTCCAGGCGTGCTCTAAAAAGCCCTGACGCCCCAGGGAAGTTTTGGACAGTCCTTGCTTTTTAATGTGTTCAACCACTTTGGCCTCGGTTGCAATACTGGCGTGGTCAGTGCCGGGCAACCACAGGGCACTGAAACCCTGCATACGCTTCATACGAATGACGATGTCTTGGAGGGTCATCACCAACGCGTGGCCGATGTGCAATTTACCCGTAATGTTCGGGGGCGGAATCATAATGGTATAGGGTTTTTTATTCGGATCCCGATCGGCATGGAAATAGTTGCCCTGCTCCCAAAACCGATACCATTTATCCTCGGCCTGTTGCGGATTAAAATATTTATCTAGTTCAACACTGTTCATAAAACCTCCAAAACAATAATGGAAAGGAGTATACCCGTTCAGGCCGAAAAAGTCAATGTTTTTTTTATGTTTTTACACACGCCGCTTGACAAAATAATCGGCAACCAGATTCGGATGGCACTGACGCCCGCAAAAACGCACACCCTCTAAACACTTGCCCCGATAGCACGGCGGCGCCAGGCGGTCGGCCAATGCGGGATAGCGCTCTTTCAATGATGAACGCAGTTGACGCGCCAAGTCGGATATCTCCTCTTGCGCACACCAGCAAAGGCGTTTGCCCTGCTCGTGAATCAGGGCGTTCAGGTTCGCGCTTTTTTGATACATCACCATCGCACCATAAGGCGCAATCGTTGTGGTTAAAGCCGGCGACAATTCACGGGATAAATTGATGTAATCCTGCATATAGTCCTTGGCCGTTTGGGTCAGACCCGCTTCACCAAGCAAGGGCGGAACATAAAATGAGCCCACAAAAATCGGAGGGGTTCGACTGATACTCCGGTGGCGTTGATCCTGTCCCAATGTTGCGCAAGAAACAGAAACTTCGGTTTTAATACGGGTGGTATTATTCGCCATAGAAAATGGCGAAAACGGCAAAATATCAACCGAATCCATGGCGGACGGTTCGACCTGCGAATTCAGATCTATGTCTTGGACGATGCTCATCGGCATGGTATGAATGCGGGCTTCGGTAAAGTGCATCTTGGGTGTCCAATCTCGATTTTGTCGCTTGGTCGAATCAAACATATACGCCAAATCCGGCTGCACAGCCAGCACAGCATCGCGCATCTGATCCGTGATTTCACGCATTTCGGGCGACCAGGCCACCCGCCACAAGGCCGCCAGGGCCGAAGTATTGATCGTCATATCCAACGCAGTGGGTGTGGCCTGAGAAATAAACATACGCAGTTGTTCTTGGGCGAACTTGGGCGCATTTTGTTCAATATACTTATCAGTGGCCAAAGGGCGATCCTCGCGAATGACACGGGCAGCCAGCTCGGTCAGGCGGGCAATATTGTCCTGATAAATACGCGTGCCTTTTTCAATAAATGCAACAGCTTTGTCCGTGGGCTCGGCAGGGTAAAAATGCCTTAAATACGCGGCAATTTCGTCAAAATCCGGATTGCTATACATCTTGGAAAAACGGCCGGAGCGCTGATCCGAATTATAATACGGCGTGTTCATATGCAGGCCGAACACAACCGAAGAAACCGAAAGTCCCTCTAGCGCAAAAGTGAAATAATTATGCTCAATCGTCGTATGATGACCCGTTGCAAACAGGCGAGATTTAACGTCAATCAGATTGCCCAGTTCCGGCATCGTTGAAGTATAACAGACTTTGGCTGCATGCGAAGACAAAGTGTTTACAGGTTGATCGGTGGTGGCAATCAGTTTGACTTGAATCATAAAATACTCCTTAAAAATAATGAAGACATTATATCACGGCGTTCAGAACGAGTCAAGAGCTAAAACAGGGCGAAAAGCAGACGGGTTTGATCGCATAAAATTCCGAAATACATCGGCCAGCCCGCAAAACCATAGCACGCATACGCGAATAAAAGACCGTATATTAAAAGGTTGGCTCCCGGTAAAAAAAGTAGTGTGAACAGAAAACCGGCGGCTTGGAAATCAGGTTGGCCGATGTGAATTTCATCCAAAGTGGAAATCAGGTGAAAGCCGGTCATAGCTCCGAAAATCAGCCAATAAACCGCGGGTGGAGCCTGATCCATTGCTGCGTAAAAAACACCGGCCAATATCACTAAAAACGCCGATGTCGGAAAAAAATACGGGGCAATGGAAATCAGCCAATTCCCCCTGCCCCAATACGAAAAATTACCCCCAATGCCGCGTTGAATGGTAATGCTTTGCGGTTTATGCGCCGTTAAAAGGGCAAATATCATATGTGTGGATTCGTGCTCTAAAATAGACAAAAAAGAGCCCCCTATGCCCGGAATGAGCAACCAAAGCAGAATCATCGCCACCATCGGCAGGCATACCCATCCCAAAACCGAAAGCGTGAGGCCGTCGCTTAAAATGATCAGGTCTGTCTTTATGGCCGGCAAAATCAGCGCTATCATCAAAAGGGCAACAGGCCACTTGATCACCGCCAAAAGAAAATTAAAAATTTGTTGCACTTTTTATCCCGTTTCATCAAAAAAAGGTTTTCATTTCATTCATCTTCTGCTACACTAGCGCAAAATAAATAAAAATGAAAGGATTTTTTATGGGTGATGTGATTATTTTGGTGCTGATGCTAATTCTACTGGGACTGGTTTTGGTGATGTTGGTGCGGATATGCCTGTTGGAACGCAAGACAGGTATGGCCGACGACCTGGAACGCTTGGAGCGCATGATGCACGCTGATACGAAAGACTTGCGGCAGGAACTGGGGCAATCGCTGTTGCAATTCAACGATTCTATCCGGCGGACGGTGGAGGATCGTTTGGATCGGTTGCGCGCGGAGAATGCCGAAAAGTTGGAGCAAATGCGGGCAACCGTTGATGAAAAGTTGCACTCCACTTTGGAAAAACGGCTGGGAGAATCGTTTGCTTTGGTTTCAGAACGGCTGGAAAAAGTGCACCAGGGCTTGGGCGAAATGCAAACACTGGCCAATGATGTGGGCGGCCTGAAGCGCGTGCTGACGAATGTCAAAACGCGAGGAACATGGGGCGAAGTGCAGTTAGGAGCTCTGTTAGAACAAATGCTGGCTCCGGATCAATTCGTTAAAAATGCTCATATTGATGGCGCGCCCGAAGTAGTGGAATATGCTGTCAAACTGCCGGATGGTGATGTGCTGATCCCGATTGACTCCAAGTTTCCGATTGAGGATTATGATCGCCTGATCCAAGCCGGTGAACAAGGCAATCCGGCGGCTGTGGAATCGGCGGCGGAAGCTTTGGAAAAGCGAATCAAATTGGAAGCCAAACGAATCGCGGATAAGTATGTCCTGCCCCCGAAAACAACGGATTTCGGGATTATGTTCCTGCCGACAGAGGGGCTGTATGCCGAAGTGATGCGACGCACGGGACTGGCGGCCGAAATGCAAAACAAACACCGGATCTGTATCGCGGGGCCCAGCACTTTGGGGGCTTTTTTAAACTCGCTGCAAATGGGATTCAAAACGTTGGCCATTCAAAAACGTTCGGGCGAAGTGTGGCAGGTCTTGAACGAAGCAAAAACAGAGTTTGAAAAATATGCGGCTTGGGTGGAAAAAGTCAAGAAAAACATTGAGCAAGCCCACAAAGTTCTGGATGAAGCCGAAACCAGGACACGGGCTGTCAACAGGAGATTACGCTCGGTTGAAAGCAATATCGTGGCCGAAAAAACGCCGCTGGATCATGTCCAAACGGCGCTGTTGGATCACAAGTCCGAGTAATCAGGCACGTCCGTAATTATCCTCCAATCGGACAATGTCGTTTTCGTCCAAAGTCTCACCGGTTTGGACTTCTATAAACACGATCGGCGTTTGTGTGCGATTCGCAATTCGGTGCTTTTGTCCGACACGAATAAAAATCGGTGTGTTGGCCGGTGCCGTAAAGACGCGGTCGTCCAGGGTGACCTCGGCCACACCGTCGGCGATAATCCAGTGCTCATCCCGATGATGATGCAGTTGCAGCGATAATTGCTGGTCCGGATTGACAATAATTCGCTTGACAATATAATTATGACCGACGGCCAAAACTTCCCAAGTTCCCCATGGGCGTGTGTCGTGGTCGCCGGCATGATACGTAATTGACATAAGTTCTCCTTTCTGTTACGCCGTCAGAGTAGATCCAAGACAATTAAAAGTCAAGTCATTTTTTTTATTGACATTTGTGTCCGGACGCGGTAGAAAGGATATAGGAAGTGGTATTAAAATAACGACAATAAATCCAAAAGGATATAATCGTATGGAACAAAAAGATAAATTGAATTCGTGTTTAGTGGATTGCCACAAGATACAAAGTGTCTCTCGCAAGGACAATTCCGAATCGGGTCGCAGTATGGTAGAGATGCTGGGAGTATTGGCGATTATGGGAGTGCTGAGCATCGGGGGTGTTGCGGGGTAT
>CAKQGY010000003.1 GCA_934234055.1 uncultured Alphaproteobacteria bacterium
TATTTCCACATTTTCTATCAATACCCCCCCCCCCCCCGTATGTGTGAATAACTATTATTATTCAACGAGTTATACACAATTTTTAAACACTAACTTTTTATCATTGAAAGGCGCAAAGCGGCGTGCCAATCGTGGTATTTTATCCGAATCCGGCCGATCCCTTGTTGAAATGCTGGGGGTCCTGGCCATTATGGGAATCTTGACTATCGGCGGAATCACCGGCTTTAACTATGCCATGAATAAGCAACGCACCAACGCCACAGTGGAATATGTCAACGAACTTGCAGTTTTAGGCACAGGCCAAATGCTGGCCGGCGGGGCGCCGAAACTGCTGGACTATCCCGACCATACGCCAAGCGGCTACCCCGCCAAAATCACCACGGATAAAGAAAATCCCACCGCTTTTTACATAGAAATTGACCAAGTCCCCACGCCTGTCTGCAACGAAATTATTTCACGGCTGGACGGCTGGAAAATGGTCAATGACATCGGCTTTTTTGACGGCATCCAAGATTGCCCGACCGAACCCGCCAACATGTGGTTTGAAATTTTTGCCACCGCAGACAAAGGCGGCGACACCGGTTTAGCCTGCACTTCCAATGCCGATTGCCAAGGTCTTCTTGGCACCACCCGCGCCAAATGCAACGCCCACGGCAAATGCGAAGAGAACTGCACCCCGCGCACACAACTTACGGCTGTTGGCTGCTGCGGTAAAAGCGCCATGATTGATGGCGGCTGCTGTCGCAACGGCACCCTGTCCGATAATGCCGACGGCAAGCGTCAATGCTGTATTTCCTATGTCACAGACAAAACCTTTACTTATTGCTGTCCGGCCGGCACATTTCCGACGGACGAAGGCGAATGCATTCCCTGCGCGGATCCGCGCTCATTCTTGCTGGATGTCACCTATAGCGCCTGCAAGAATGCCTGTCCTCAAAGGACTCTTTCCGGACATACCTGCCTGCCGCCGGGCAACACTTGCGCCGAGGGAGCGGTCCTGGTCCGCAATCAGTGCCACTGCCCGATGGATAATCCGATTATGGCCACAGACGGTTCGTGCCACCCGGCCGATTGGGAGGGGATTGGCGTTGTCAACCCGCCCGCGGGCCTGGTCAATTATCCCAAAGACTGGGGTGCTTATTACAACCGTTGGAACCGCTGGAGTGAATCCCATCCCTGCCCCGCCGGCAAGTTTTGTTCTTCCTCCGGTCAATCCGTCCGATTGACGCGCTCAGACGGCAAAATAGTCGGATACAGCGGTGCTTTTGACTTGGAATGCAGCAGTGTCGTCAATTTTTCCGAATTGCATTTCCAGGCCTGGTGTAAAGCCTGTGGCGGTAATTGGGAGGGTGCTGCCTGGAACGATGGCACCTGCTCCAAGCCCTAGCCCCGCAAGCCCCCCGGCTATGCGTCCCGGTCGATTACGCGCTTCACCTTGCGGGCAAAAGCCTTCTTCCGCGCCGGCTTATCGTCCGGGTTGATAATCCCCATAGACAGGATAATTTTCAACGCATCGTCCACCCCGATATTCAGCGGCTCAATATCCTTTTTCGGCACATAGATCAGGAATCCCGATGTCGGGTTCGGCGTTGTCGGCACATAGATGCTGACCAAAGCCTCTGACGATTTTTTCTGCACTTCGCGATAGACCGGCCCCGTCAGGAAAGCGATTGTTTTCATACCCTTGCGCGGATATTCGACCAGGACCGGCTGCCGAAAGGCCGTCTTTTTCCCCGACCCCAGCAAGGTTTCAAAAATCTTGCGAAAGGCGTTATAAATCCCCGATATAATCGGCATTTTTTCAATGATGCCACGACCGAATTTCATCATCGCACGCCCGATAAAATTCGCCGTCATCATCCCCACCAGAATCAAGAACAGCAGCAACAGCACCACTCCCAGCCCCGGCAATCCGTAAGGCAAATAGGTTTCGGGGTTATATTTTTCGGGTATCAGGGCTGTCACATTTTTGTCAATATAGGTAAACAATTCCACCGCCAGATACAGGGTAATTGCCACCGGTGCGGTCACCAGGACGCCCGTAAACAAATAGGTTTTCAAGGTATGCTTTGTATTTTGTGCCATTATCGTACCTCCATTTTTATCATAGCGAAAAAAGAGCGCATTGTCCAGTAAAATACGCAATCTTTTGAAAAAAGAGCATGCTTCCTCCATTTTTTACTTGACAAATCGTTAAAAATGCGTTATAAGATAGGCCTATTTTATATCAGTAAAGGATAAAAACACATGTTTGCAGTAATTAAAACAGGCGGAAAACAATACAAAGTCCAAAAAGATTCCGTTATTGTTGTTGAAAAGTTGGCGGGTGAAGCCGGTTCCAAGGTTTCTTTTGATGAAGTTTTAATGGCTGGCGACAAGGTTGGCACACCGGTGGTTCAGGGTGCTTCCGTTGCCGGTGAAATTATGAAACAAACGCGTGGCGAAAAAGTCATCGTTTTTAAGAAGATTCGCCGTCACGGTTACAGACGGAAACAAGGGCACAAACAATTCTTGACCGTTGTTAAAATTACGGACATCAAGGCCTAATCAGTTTATAAAGGAGATTTACAATGGCACATAAAAAAGCTGGTGGTAGCACACGGAACGGACGCGACTCCGAAGGTCGGCGCCTGGGATTAAAGAAATCCGGCGGACAATCTGTTGTTTCCGGAAACATTATTGTGCGTCAACGCGGCACAGTCTACTGCGCCGGTGATAATGTCGGTATGGGCACGGATCACACTCTGTTTGCCATGGCTGACGGTATCGTTGAATATAAACGGAAAAAAGACGACAAAGTCTTTGTTTCTGTTAAAGCCGCTGAATAATCAAACGGTTTTATGATAACGGGGCCCCCGTTGATCGGGGGCTTTTCATTCATCAAAGCGGTTTCGGCCAAAAATGGCTTGACTTTCCGTTTTTTTGACTTATAATAAAACCATCAATACACATTCTGCCGGTTGCACGACCGGTGGTTCTTTTTTAGTCTTATGAAAGGAGTTCCTATGGAAGAAAAAGTTCCGATGACCAAGTCCGGCTATCAAAATCTGACGGACGAATTAAAGCGTTTGAAATTTGAAGAACGCCCGCGTATTGTTGCCGCGATTGAAGAAGCCCGCGGCCACGGCGATTTGTCTGAAAATGCCGAATATCACTCGGCCCGCGAGCAGCAATCGTTTATAGAGGGCCGTATCCAAGAGTTAGAGGGTGCTCTCTCGCATGCCCAAGTCATTGACACACAAACTTTGTCCGGCGATAAAGTCCTGTTCGGGGCGACTGTCACGCTGTCGGATGCCGATACGGAAAAAGAATCCACTTATCAGATCGTCGGCCAGTATGAGGCCAATTTGGAAAAGGGGTTAATCTCCCTGCTTTCCCCGATGGCCAAGGCTTTAATCGGCAAAAATCTGGGCGATATTATAGAGGTTAAAACCCCCCGCGGGGAAAAATCCTACGAAATTCTGTCTGTGAAATATATCTAGGTTCTCCTATATAGTGCATAAGGAGGAAATCATCTTATGCACACACAGATTCTTGTTTTAGGTTCCGGACCGGCCGGCTTTGCGGCAGCACTTTATGCCGCACTGGCCGGTTTTTCCACAACGATTTTATCCGGCGACACACACGGCGGCCAACTCACTCTGACTCACCGAATAGAGAATTATCCCGGTTTTCCGGCGGCGTCCGGTCTGGATTTAATAGAGGCCATGCAACGCCAAGCCCTCACCGCCGGTGCACGCCTGATGGACGATCGCGCCGTTGCCGTGGACCTTTCCCACCCGCCATTCTCGGCCACCACCGCATCCGGACAGGTGATCACCGCTGATTCTGTCATTATTGCGATGGGCGCCTCCCCGCGCTGGCTGGGTGCACCGGGTGAATCGCGCTTTCGGGGGCATGGTGTTTCGGTATGCGCCACCTGCGATGGTGTTTTCTATCGAGGCAAGACTGTTGCCGTCATCGGCGGGGGCAGTTCCGCTGCCTACGAGGCTCTGTTTTTAGCTCAAACCAGCCATGCTGTCTTGCTGATTTATCGCGAGGCCGCCCTCTCGGCCGAGGATAACCTGGTTCGGGCGCTGGCGGACACTCCCAATATTCAGCAAATTGCCAATACCCAAGTTCTGGCTTTCCTTGGCGACACAAAACTGGACCGCATCACCGTTCAAAACATTCAAACCGCAACCGAAACAACATTAGCCATAGACGGCGTGTTTGAGGCCATTGGCCATATGCCGAACACCCGGTTGTTCCAGGGTCAGCTGGATTTAGATTCTGACGGCTACTTGCTTACCGACTGCCGAACCGGCGCTACTTCCTGCGACGGTGTTTTTGCGTGCGGCGATATTCAGGCCCCGCTCCACCGCCAAGCCATCATTGCCGCCGGTGCCGGTTGCACCGCGGCTTTATCCGCCAAAGCTTATTTGAAAACGCGCCTTAAAAGTTGACAACCATATTCAGGCCATAGCCGAATCCGCCATGCCGTCCCACAATCGGTTGCGAAGCAAACGACACCCGATTTTTCGTAGCCGGCCGTTCGTCCTTAAACAGCATTTGCGTCACTTCTGTCATCGGATCCATCAGGAACACAGCCGTTTTTCCCAGCGCTACCGACCCGCACAGTTCATAATTTTGCTCTAAAATATAGCGCTTAAATTGATAGAATCCTTCACCCAAAACCGCCCCCGCAACCGGTGTTACGATCAAGTCCTGAATCGATGGTCGTTCGGCAAACGCCTCAATCCCGTATTCCCAGAAAAAGGTGGACAGCATAAACGAGTATGCAAACGAATACAGCGCGTTCACTCCGGCCGACCGCGCGCCCATATAGTAAATTGCCCCCACATACGGATGCGCAATATAGTTCAGAAACAAATCGTCTTTATCCCACACCGGTGCATGCGATACATTTTTCCACCATTTGGCAGCCGGGCTTTTCCCGTCATCTTCCCAGTTTGTAAAGCTGGACGGCATCGCATACAAGATTCCCATCGTCGCAATCCCCGCCCCGACCAGCAGGCCTGTATTTTTATACAGCAATGGCTTGTCCACGATATTTTCGCTGAACGAATACGGCCGATCATAGATACTGCCTGCCGGGATTGCCATGGCTTTCACCTGATTTTCCGCCGGTTCGGTGGCCGCCGGCAGCGGTGTTGCATCGCCCAGCCGCCACAAAGGCGCCGCAGCCCAAGCCCGCACGCTCATCATCATTCCCAACAGCAGTATCACAGCAATTCGTTTCATATTTTTACATTCCTTATTTTTATTTAGCGGCACTATACCCCTTTTTTATTTTAATTTCAATATAATTTTTTATTTTACCGCCTTTAGAATCTGTTTTTATTGACAGATTTTCTTTTCCGCGCCATATACCTTTTGTAAAATAACACAAAAGGAGGAAATTATGTCATCAAGAATACTGACGCTGATATCACTATGGTTGGCGATTATCGGCGCTTTTAACTGGGGTTTAGTCGGCTTGTTTGAGTTTAATCTGGTCGGCGCGATTTTCGGCGAAGCAACGCTCATCACCCGTCTGATTTACATCTTGGTCGGGCTCAGTGGCCTGTGGCTACTGCTGGATTTGTTCCGCGATAAGCCGATTATCAAATAATTTTAGTGCCCTGCGGACGCTAAAATGCTTTTTTACTTGACACCGGACAAAAGCCTCTTTATACTGGGTTCAGAATAAGGAGAATCAATGTCTGGTGTTTATCTCTCGGGCCGTCATGTTACGGCGTCAAGTGTTGTGCGGATTGCATCCCTGATTGGGGCAACTCCGTGGCCCTCGGCGGACAAACCGGTCTTAACCGATGCTCAGTTCAAAAAGCAGGCCTTCCCCGCTACACTGTCCCTGTTGGCGGACAAGCTGGACGAGGACGAACTTGCCCGATTGCTGGAAACGCCTGTTGTCGGCCTGATTGATGCCAACGCATTGGACGAATCGGCTCAGAATTTTATGTCCGTCTTTCCCGAGAACGCCACAAACACAAACGCGCTCGGGATTTTGATGACCTGTCCCGTCATTTATGCCAGCGACATTGCGAAACTTTTTACCCAAGCCCTGCAAAAGCGCCTGTTCTTTTCTAAATCTCTGTTTGAAAGCATCCATCTGGCTTTGCATGAATCGCTTGTAAACGGTCTGATTCACGGCAATTTACAGTTATCCAGCACCCTGCGTCAATCCGCACGTGATTTTATTGAATACGCACGCCTGCTCAACGAGCGCCTTAATGATCCCGCCTATGCACAAAAATCTATGAGTTTAATGGCTTTTTGGACACAGGATCGCCTGGAAATTAAAATTCGGGACGAGGGGGCGGGTTATTCTTCCGTCCCGGCGGTCAAGGTTGCCGCACAACCGACTCAAGCCAAATCCGGCCGAGGTCTGCGCCTGATTGCGGGCTTGGCGGACTCGTGCACCTTGGACGATTTCGGCCGCGAAGTCACGCTGTCTTTTCTGCTTCAAGACCGTATAGAGCACACGATCACTGCCGACACCTCCGACGAAGACAAATACGAGACTACCGGCCGCCTGGACGATCCCGACCTGTCACAGTGTCGCGTCTTGGTCATGGAGGATAACCACAGCAACCAAGCCGTGCTGACCCGGTTGCTCAATGTTGTCGGCATCACGCATATTCAGATTGCTTCCGACGGGATCGAGGGACTGCACAAAGTCCTGTCCTTTAAGCCCGATTTAATTATTTTGGACATTACAATGCCGCGTATGAACGGCGAAGAAGTGCTCTATCACCTGAAATCCGCCCCCGAAACGCGGCACATTCCGGTGTTGGTGCAAACAGCGTCCGACACGCGCGAAATGCGGGAAAAGGCATTCAGTTCCGGCGCAACCGATTTTATTACCAAACCGATCAATCCGCTGGAATTTTTTGCGCGGGTTAAAGTCCATTTGGAAAACAGGATCTTGATTTACAGTCTCCGCCATCAACTGGATCAGATTGAACTGGAAATGCAAAGCGCCCGCCGGATGCAGGTAGATATGTTGCCCCATGTCGACCATATGGCCGATGTGTGCCAACAATTTCATATTCAACTGGCTCAGTATTTCGAGCCTTCTTCTCTTCTTGGCGGTGATTATTGGCAGATGTTCCCCATTCGCGGTGAATTATTGGGCTTTTACCTGTGCGACTTTTCCGGCCACGGGATAGCGGCTGCCCTCAACACATTCCGCCTGCACGGCATTATTGCCCAGATGAACAAGCGCAGTATCACCACCCCCAGCGCGTTTTTAGAAACCATCAACCGACAGTTGTTTGAACTGCTGCCGCGCGGACAGTTTGCGACTTTCTTTTTCGGTATTTATAACCCCAAAGAGAATACGCTGGACTATGCCGCTGCCGACGCACCCACACCTTTTTTGTGCTCTCGTGGCAAGACTACACTGCTCCGCACTTCCGGCCTGCCGCTCGGTATTATGCGTGACACAAAATACACGGATTATCAACTGAAATTAAAGGTCGGCGATACGCTCTTTTTATACAGTGATGCGCTCACCGAGTCCCCCTCCCTGGACGGTAAGCGCCTCGGCACCGCCGGCTTTCAAAAATTTGTTGAACAGGGGATTCAAAACCCGAACGCTCAAATCGCTTTGCGCCATGTGATGAACCTGTTTTTTGAATTCGCCCCGCCCCCGCCCCCCGATGATGTCACGGCCATTTTATTTCGCGTGGACAAGGCAGGGGATAAATCATGATACGGTTGTATGTTGACGCTCCGTTATCCGCCGACCGGATACTGACTTTGTCAGACGACCATTTCCACTATTTGGCTCATGTGATGCGCCGCACGATCGGCGATGAAGTCTGCCTCTTTAACGGAAAAAACGGCGAGTGGTCTGCCCGTATTGCCACACTGACCAAGCGCACCGGGACACTGGCAATCAGCGCTCAAACCCGCTCTCAAACAACCGAACCTCGCCTGATTTTATGCCCCGCGCTGATTAAAAAAGAGAATATGGATTGGGTTTTTCAAAAGGCCACCGAGATCGGCGTATCCGATATTTTTCCGCTCCTGACCGAGCGCACCGTTGTGCCCCGGCTCAATTTGGACCGCGCTATCGCCACAGTCCGCGAGGCCGCCGAACAGAGCGAGCGTTTGACGGTCCCGGTCATTCACGCGCCTGCCCGCCTGCCGGATTTTTTGGCACAAACGGCCAAGGATTTCATTCCGGTTTGCCTGTCCGAGCGCGGCACCACCACTGCCCCGCTGACCCAAGATCAACCCTATGCGTTTTGTATCGGTCCCGAGGGAGGCTGGACCCCGGCCGAACAAGAATTATTCACCCGACACCATGCGATTTTTTGGCACTTGGGAACCACAATTTTGCGCGCCGAAACCGCGGCCATCACCGCCCTTGCCTGCTACCACTTCCACTCCTGATTTTTAACCTTTTTATTTTTCCTCTTTTTTGGTTTACTATCACCGTCCTTACCTCTTCACTTATTCGCCATTCCATGTAGATCTTTCCAAACTCGGCGCCTACTATGAAGAAGATGGTAGCTGCTATGACCGTGGGGCCCAAGCCTGCGAGAATTTGGAACATTTTGCACAATACAGTATCCCGAACAATTACGGTTTTTGGACCGGCAATATTTCCAACTCATCCGGTTTAGCTTATACCATCAGTATTGCCCGGCGAGCCATTTTTGTGCCCGGGCGAGCATACAAAACAGTCTACGCCCTGTGCGAATAGCCGCACGCGGATCCCTCGTTGCACACCCAAATCCGGCTTTGTTTTCAAAAAATTGGCTCTTTCCAAAAAAGTGCTTGCAATTTTCCGAAAAGTCTGATATAGTGTTCCCTGTTTTAAACCGATTGGGGTGTCGCCAAGTGGTAAGGCAACGGTTTTTGATACCGTCATTCGTTGGTTCGAATCCAGCCACCCCAACCAAACAAAATCCCCTTTTTTCTCCCGGGCTTTTTTTATTTCCCCGCTTTCTGTTCTTTTTGAAAAGTCTCGCGGATTTCCTCATATTCTTCCGGCTTCAAGGCCAGCATTTCAAAAGTCTTGGGATACCGATATTTTGACAAGTTATCCAACGCCTCCCGCTGCGACAAAAACCCGTCCGCATAGGCATTGACAGCCAGCTCATCCGTCAACTTCTGATCGCGCACGGCGATATACTCGTCTATCACAGACATCAGCGTTTCACGATTATAGTCCTCCGGGTCGGTCAGCCACGCCAACACAGCCGGCGGGAAAGCCTTTAACCGGATCAATTGAGCCACCAATTGTTCCACTGTTTCCTGTGATAATTTCTGCCCCAAGCGTAATTTTTGCAGATAAAAATCAACCACATCACGAGGCGTCACAGATTTATTTTTGATTTTATGCGCCAACCATCCCAACGATTTGTCTTTTTTGTAAGTATTTGATTTCCCGACATCTCTCATAACATACACACCAAACCCCAAGACGATAGCCAGAATAATAATATCACTTATTTGCATACTTTTCCTCCTTTATTAGTTCGGATACTGTCTCACCTTCCCCTGTCTCCGTTTATCGGCAGTCCTGGCGGTATAGAGGGCCCCGCCACATTTTTGCTTTCCTGCCCGGCGGTTTTTGCTTCCTCCGTCTTTCCTGTTTTGGCCGCTATCATAGCATCCTTCAACTTTTCCCGGTTTGTTTTTTTGGTTTCCACAGCCTGCTTATGATCAGCCATTTTTTGACTGATATCCAAGGCCTGCTGCTTTTTCGGTTCCGCCTGCTGCACCGCCTGCTGCAAAGACACTCCTTCCGTCTTTTCCTCCGGTGTCTTTATGGCTTCCTGCTGCCCGTTTTTTTTCGCCTGTTCCTTATCTTTTTGTTCTTGTTTCTTTTTGTCACTCACATCCAAGGCAATTACACGTACCGGATCATCGTGCGGTAACTGAGTAATATAACCTCTATCTTTTCTTGATAAAGGCTGAGTCATATTTTTTTCCAAACATTCTCTAAACATCTCATTTACCGTGTCTATTTCATTTCCGGCCGGATCCAGTTCTTTACAGTCATTATACAATTTTTTATACTTATCCACAATCGTTTCTTTTCCGGATTTCAACAAGCCAACCGCTTTAGCCGCTTCTTCTGCTAATTTTTTCACTTTTTCAATTTCATAGTCTTCTTGTAATGAGTCTTTCCCTATAAAATCTTCTTCAGTTTTGGACCGAGCTATTGCTTTAAGTTCTTCATATTTTTTTCGCCCAAAATCCTTTTCATGTTCAGGGGTATAACCTATATACAACGCTTTCGTTTGATCGCGATTAACGGCATAAACATACCGTCCTGCCGAGCCCCATTTATTCACTTGATTATCAGCTTGACACAAGCATTTTTGCCCTCGCATTTCCACGCGTCCTGATTTCCCCTCTGGATTTTTAGGATCAAATGTAAAGACATCTGTCATCGCCCAATATTTTTTTTGAGCAGAATCACTTAAGGCTTTTATAACATCATCTTTATATCCTTTTTCTGCTATTATTTCCATGGGCATTTCTCCTTTCTTATCTTCAGAAATTATCTCATTTTATTCCCAAAGGGGATATAATCCCAAATACTTTTTTCTTTTTCCTGCATTGCCGGTATAATTTCCGCCATATTTTTTTCCATACGCTCGCCCCGGTCTTGCGCCAGCCTTTTTTTGGTGGCTTCAATCTCATCATCTGTAATAACATCAGATAATTTTTCTTTTAATTCCGTCAATAAAGCCTCTTCATTTTTAATTGTTGGCAACTGCTGCCGAACAATGCCCACTTCATTGACGAAAAACGCCAAAAACACAGGACGCAAATTCAATGGAACTGCTTTTATCTTCTCCCTAACGGATGATAAATCATTAAATATTTCATTTTTCTTCATTTTATTTTCTCCTTGTATTGACATTGCCCATAATTACATTATATCGCCCATTTGATTTTTTGTCAAATAAAGACTTGCAATTTTTTTTCAGACCTTGTAGAATAGGGATATTCAATTTTTTTAAAGGAGTTTTTTTATGTTCCCTTCATTCAAGTCTGCCCTTCGGTTTGCCTTTTCACCGATCACCTTTTTATTTTCATTCGGTTGGACGGCCGCGCTGTTGCTTTTGGCCATCGTGCTTATTTCCCTGGTTCTGTCTCTCGGAACTGATTCTTTAATGCTTCAACCGCCTTTGTGGGTTCGATGGCTGTTGATTATTTTGTCCGTTGCGGGAACCATAGCCTCTTTGCTGATTTTCACGGCTTTTCTGATCTGGGCCAAGAAAGAGGCCTTTCAACTTCCCCCCACCTTTACTTTTTCATTTCTGTTGCGCAAGGGAATCGTTATCGTACCGACCTGTTTTGCCACGGGTATGCTGACCCGCATTTTGTTTTATTCGGCCATGACCGCGTATTTACAAGGGAATTATATGAAGTGCCTGTTGCTTGTTTTATTGGTATTTGGGGCTCTTTACCTTTTTACGGCGTTTTTGATAGCCTTTCTTAAACGCTTTGATTGGCAATCTTTAAGCACCCTGTTTCTCCCGGTATTGTCGCGTCCGCTGCCGATTTTGCTCATTTGGGGTTATGCGATTGTGTATGCGATTTTGACCGGCCTGCTCGCCTATGCTTCCCTCTGGCTTATTCAGCACTCTTTCGGCTTTTTTGTCCGACAAATCATCGGCTTCGGTTTCAACTTCATTCTTTTTGTGCTCACAGGCGGCGCACTAGGCGCAATTTACGCCGGTTTATTCCGGTTCTTACCCCAAAGGTTAAAACTTTGGCTGCTACTCTCCGTTTTGTTTGTCATTCCAAACGCGATTATTTTGTTGATGCTGGGGGCTCCTTTTGGCGTATTTATCAACGGCCTGGTTTTAGGCCAAGTGCTTTGCTGCTATCTGATGTTGCTTTCATTCATCACCATTGGCTATCAGGCCTTTACCGCCCGCCTGATCGCCGACGCCTGCCGGCACGCCGTGGACACCGAAGTGCCTACTCTCTGACCAAGGCTTTGTCATAGATATTTTGATAAGCGTTTATCATTGTCTCCGCATCTTGAAAATACGGCCGCATCAGGCCATATCCCACACCGAAATAAGCCGTCGCCAACACGCACGCTTTGGCCAATAAATGCTTGGTTCCTTTTTTATGTGCTTCTGTCATCAATACGGTTATAAACGCGGCCGGCGCAGCCATAACCATCAGGGCCATACCCGCCACAATCCGAACCATAGAGCCTTGCTTCATATCATCAAACGGTGTTTTATTCGGATACGATTTCGGATCCGATAGCTCATTCAACAACGCTTGCAATACGGGTCGCCGTTCTGTCAGTTTTTGATAGCGCTTTTGATCTTTCCCGGCCAACGCCACCGTCAATTTTTTATACGCCGCATTCAAATCCGCTCCCGTGCGCACCGCCAGGGCATAGGCCTGAAAGTCCGCCCGGTGTTCGTTGGCATAGATATTCAAATCACCCAGATTTTCGCGCGCTTTCATCATATCCAGCCGCCCCTTCGTATCTGTCGGTATATGCGCCGGAAAAACCTTTTTCACCACTGCCGGTGTTTTCTCCGATATTTTATCGTTCATTTTATGCGCTGTTGTTTGAATGGCGCCGGCCAATGCCAACAACCCGCCGACCAACACAACAGCCGCCGCGGTTTTATTTGATTTCATAATGTTTCTCCTGGTTATCATAACGGGATAATTATAGCACACAAAACTGATTTTGTCAAATATTACCACGAAATTACCGCTTTTTCCGGGACAAGTTTTTGAAATAACCCATTGACAAAAATCTTTTTTCGTCTATAATAAGAGTTCTGAAAGGCATCTTATGAAACAGCTCAAACGGATTATTTTGGCAATGGTTTTGGTGGTATGGGCCGCAACGGCCGACGCCACAACACTCAAATACCGGGCATACGGCCGCGGTTTTCATATCATGGATATAGAAACCGAATACGATCTCAACAAAAACGACTATGCTGTTTTGACGCACGCCCAAAGCAAAGGGCCGCTCAATCTGTTTATGAAGCGCACCGAGTCTTATTATTATTCGGCAGGTCGGCGCCGGGGTGCTGATTTCATCATAGATCTGTCCACGACCAAAAAGATTCAAAAGAAAAAAGAATTATTTAATGCTGTTGATTTTACCGGAACGCGGGATATGCTGGATTATTCCACGGCAGTGCTGAAACTTATCACCCAAGCCCGCCCGCACAACGCCACCATCCGCCTCCAAGATGCCAAGCGTGAGATGACCGCCACCCTCACCTATCAGGGCACCGCCACCCCCGATCAAAAGGTTAAAGTTCAGGCCAAAGATTGGTTCTTTTATACGCTATCCCTTACCGTCAACCGGGGCAAGACCAAGGGCTGGTTTTTCCGCCGTCTGGACAATGACAAGAATCCCCCTGTGCGTCTGTATTTTGCCCGTGTTCAAGATGTCCCCGAACTGGTTCCTGTCAAAATAGAAATGGATTCGGGCTTTTGGGGCACAATCCGTGTCTATTTAACGGACATCACCCCCGACTCCATGCCCTAGGATTTACTTTTCATCTTCTAATTTTTGATACAGTGCTGATTTAATCTTATCCCAACCCTGCGTATGGTTTGCACCCGGCACCACAGTAATCATATAACCCGGCATCACATACTGCGTCAAGGCCGGCGGCACCACGGTATCATCGCTCCCCACAAAGTGCATTTGCGGGATTGTATAGATTTTTTTCAGTTCCAAGCTCCGCGACCCTGTCAAAGGCGATGCGTGATGATAGTTTGTCCACCGCCGGTGATCCAAGATTCCTGCCACCGTATACAGATACAGCGTTTTTTCGGGGTGTTGCACCGACAGCATTGCCGCGATCTGCCCCCCGCCCGAATATCCCAACAGGATAACCTTGTCCGTCTCTGCCCGGTTCATCAGCTCCAAGACCGCCTGATCCATGCTTTTGATAATTTTTTCCGAGAATCGCCCCGTCGTCCAATCCAGGACCGAGCAATTCTGCGTTCGGATATATTGACACGGCCGTGCCAAATAGGCCACATTCGGGTTCGGATCGGCCCGCGCGACGGCCTGCCAAAAGGTATTTTGAGGGGTCGGATCCGCCGACGGCAGCCGACTTTTGGTAAAGGCCCGCCCGTCGCCCTCTATATAGATTCGCATTGGGGCACCTTTTTCTTCAATATGATACCAGGTCGCCAGGGTATAGCTTTCGCTTTTCATTTCCTGTAATGATAAAGCCGGCACCACGGTCGCCGCCGCGCACCCCAACAAAAACACACCCAATAAAGAACTGTATCCGGCTTTCATAGTTTTGTTATATCACATAAAAACATAAAAATCAACGTTAAAAAAACAAGCTTTTTCAGCATTTTTAAGCCTTTTCCAAAAAGTCAACATATTGAAAAACAATAATCTTTTTTCTTGTAGTGTAAAAAATACTTGACAAAAAAATATTTTTCGGCTATAATGGTGCTATTCATTTTGAGAAAGGAAAGGAAACTAAAAAATGAACACAAAACAAGTTTTGAAACAAATGACCTTATTTTCGGCGATGATGACCGCTGTTTTGGCCGGCAAAACGGCCAAGGCCGAACCCACCACCGAAATCAACTTATCCGATCGGGGCGTGCGTTCCCTGTTGGTGACACCGAACAACATTGTTTATATTGCGGACAAGCCGATGAATTTTGCCTCCGATCCGGCAAAGCGTATGGCGGACGGCAAAGCGGCCGACTACAATGTCAACCTGTTCACCACGGCGCAGGACGGCTCTACGGCCAATGGTTTTGCTGCCGGTGATGCCTTGGTGGAAAAGAAAGAAATCCAAGTGCCTGTTTTTGGCCCGAACAACACCATTTTGGGTTATAACGTTGTCCTGGCTCAAGAGCCCAAAGGCTACCGCGACAATTTAATGGCCAAATCTATTTCTTACAGCGAATCCGACGGCAAGATTCACATTATCAAGCAAGACGGCAAATCCGCCACGATTGAGGACAAACCCAACGCGATCGCGGCCGCCGCCACTTACCGTGAATCGGACACTGCCGCCACGACCACCCCGTCGGGCAACCTGGCAAAGCTTTCTGACAACCTGTTTGCTTCTTTTGAAGCCGCCAAAAACGGGGAATACTATTTCCAAACTTGGAAACAGGGCGAAAACGGACTTGAAAAAGTAATGCAAAAGACTTTAAGCCGTTTTGTTGTCACCAAACAGGAACCGACTGTTTTATCGGCCAATAACAACTCTTTGTTTGCCGCGGCCGTGGACGCGAACGGGAAATCGCGTTTCTTAAAGTTCAACATTACGGATTCGGACATCACGGCCGGCCTGGTGGATAACGAAATCACCCAGACTTTATCGTCTGCTTCTCAATTTATCCAAAACGGCAATACGATTTTTGTGGCTGACGGCTCCAACGCAATTCGCAGCTTTACTTCGGATTTTTCGAAAGAAAAGCAATTGTTCTTCGCCCCCGAAATCGGCAAGTTGTCCGTGTTAAAAGTTCAAGATAACCACTTATTCGCTGCCGGTAAAAACAGCAATAAAGTAGCGACTTTTGACTTGTCCGATACGGATCAATATCAATTCCCGACTAAATATACAACAGTTGAAAAAAACAGCACCGGTTTGGAACAGATTATTATCCGTCAAGATAAGATCTTTTCTATGGCAGCAAATCGCTTGTATGCCACTGAATACACACGTTAATTTTAACACAAGATTATGAGGAAAAAACAATGAGTTTTACATCTGATTTTTCGGCCGGTATGCGTTTTGTTGCGCTTTTTCTGGCCATGGGTTCCGGCGTTGCGCAAGCTGCCCAAGTCTATGAATTATCCGGTATTGACGGCTCTGTTCAATACTATCGGGACGGCCTGCATTATAATACAAGCGCCCCTATTTCGGACAGTGATTCTTTAACATTCATTGACAATCCGAACAACTCTGCTTATGCGGTTGACAATAATAATTCCGACATTACCGTGAACGCACCGTCTGTTTCGTTTGACGGTTCTTTCCGGAATGTTTCGGGTGGTAATATCACTTTGAATTCGGGCTTGGTTTCGTTTGACAACACCGTGTTTGCAAACGGCACTTCGGACGATGTCGCCTCTGCCAAGATTACCTTTAACGACGGCACCGGCTTAAAGATTACGAATCGTTCCTGGTCCGACACGCCGACTGCCGCATTGATTAAACAGAATGCGCTTGAAGGTGTCAGTCGCTTTGTCGTAGAGAACGGCAGCATTGCCGACGGTGTTTCCAAGATTATTCGCCTGTATAATAACAGCATTGATTTCCGCGAAAGCGAAAATGCGATGTATAACATTACCGGCAACGGCACATTGGATACCGAATACACATTCTCTCAAAAAAGTGCGGCCGAAATTGCAGCGGCGGGCTATGATAATTTTGAATCGGCCACGCTTAAAAGTATGATGTCGCAATCCGGCAATGATGTATATGACGCCATTTCCACATTGGTGCAGATGGGTCTGGCCGACCGGGCACACGCGGCTTTGAATGCCATTCGTCCCAAAGCGGCTGAATCCGCCATGGTGGCCACCGATAATATCAGCGCCGTCACTTCCGTTGCCAACAACCGTATGGGTATGGGTCTGGCCGGTGGTGATACGGACGAAGACACTTTTAACCTGATCCCCTGGATCCAAGGTATGTATAACTATACCAAGAACACACAATCCACAGGTTTCACCGGCCGCACACGCGGGCTGGCCGCCGGTTTGGATTTTCTGTTCGGAAACGGCCAATACGGTCTGGGTTACGGGCGGACATTCACGCGGATTCAACAATCCGGTTTGTCCTCAACGCGGGCTTACGGCAACAACTTCTTTGCGTATGGCGAGTATAAGCTGACTCCGGCCTATTACCTGCGCGGTTTGTTGAACTACGGCCGTGTAGATTACCACAACGACGGTGTCAAGTGGAATGTCAAGTCCTACAATGCCCAAGGTTTCTTTGGCTACATTTACAAGATGTTTGACTCCACGATCGGTATGCGTTACACGTATTTGGACAACGACAAACACACTTCTGCCGCGGGCTTAGAGATTGACTCCAAGGACTCTCAGATTATCACGGGTGTGATCGGAACCAAAGTTTCGCAAGATTACGCGCTGTCTGACAAGTGGGTTTTAACGCCGTCGGTGTTTGCGAACTTGACTTATGATTTCAAGTCTGCCAAGAACCAAGCCGACGTGCGGATCGGAAATGCGGCCGCGTATCAGTTTGACGGCGATCGTCTGCACAAAGCGGGCGTAGAGGCCGGTGTCGGATTGGTTGCGCGTTCAGGCAATGCCGAGTTGCATTTGGACTACGAAGGAGCTTTCCGCCGGGACAATTATTCCCACACGGGGCTGGTCAAGTTCAAGTATAACTTCTAACTTTTGTTTTGTGATATTGTGATTTTAAAACAAGTTGTAATATCTTGAAACAGCGTGATATTTCACGAACACAGGGCGGGCCCTCCCCGCCCTTTTTTCTAAATCATCATTACAAGCCTCTTTGTGGAGTGTGTCCCCCCCACACACAATTCCGAACATCATCCTATTCCTTACACCGAAAACATCTTCTTCAAAATCCTCAGGATTTCCAGGCGCGTTCCCTCGGGCAGCGTCCCGATTTTTTCTTTCAGGACCCCTTGCGGGATCGTCCGTATCATATCCAAGGCCACCTGCGCCTGTTTGCCCTTTAACCGCACCCCCACGCGTGTGGGAAAGATTCGCTCCACCGTTGTAATCGGGGCAACCGTCGTATAGGTCAGCGTATTATTCATTTCATCAGGCGACACCACGACGCACGGCCGCGACAAAGATTTCGTCTCACACAAGAACACATCAAACCGTTTTACCATTCCCATTCTCCTTTATCGCGCAAAGGTTTTTGCCGAACGCCCTCTTGGAACAGCTCAAACCACGCCGTTCTGTCTTCCTGAGGCGCTTTCAGCAGCACGGTTTTATCTTGGACAGTCAATTCCGCTTCTGCCTGCAAACCACATTCTTGGATCACATTTTTCGGCAGCCTCACCCCCACCGAGTTTCCGATTTTAACTAACTTTACCTTCATCATTTTTTCCCTTTCAAGATATTCGCTAAAACCATATACAGCCGCCCCGCATCCGAACCGATAACAATGCTCATCAGCAACTGACTTTCATCCGCTTTATTCATTGTTTGTGTCATATTTTCAAAGGCTTCCATATACAAGTCTACCGATTTTTTGAACGCCGGATCCGCCTGATACAGGTCTTTCATTTTTTGATATTGTGCCGCGCTCAATTCGGATTTGATATGCCGCATAAAGACGGTTTTATCACCGTTATAATAGCGTTCCCACAGCATTTCTTCCGACTTGGGCGCGAACAGGTGCGCCATATCCACGGACAAATCCTGCAACCGAGTCAAGATTCCCCCCGCTTCTTTCAGCAGGTTATCCGTCCGCACTTGCTGCACCATCGGGATATGCCCCATTGCCTGCCCGGCTTTTTCAATCTGTTGCACAACAGCGCCGGCATCCTGCTTAAAGCCCTGCAAAGCTTCCCGCAGTTCGTCTTTCACAGTCCCCAGGGCCAGCCCGGCTTCGTCGGCTTTATGCACCGCATTAGCCGCCATTTTCAGGACTTCCGCCGATTCGTTTTTCAGCGACGCTTCCACACCGGCCATTTTAGCCGCTGTTTTTCCGACTTCCTGCTCCAACAGGTCCCCATGCGCCCGAAACACCGACAGCACTTTTTCCAAGTTCGCAAACAGCCGCGCATTTTGTTGCCGCGCGCTGGTCTCATACAGGTTAATCGATTCCTCAATATGCGCACTGTTTTCGGCCAAGCCCGCCATGACATTGCCCGCCTGCGCCACAGACTGAACCGTTTGCTTATTCGTGCGTTCAATTTCCTGAGCCAAAGCTTTCATATCGCCCGCTTCTTGTGCCAAAGCCTGCGCCAGTTGCGTTGTTTCCTGCACGGTCGTTGTCATCACGCGGTTCAAAGTCGCCGCTTGTTCGGCAAACAGAGCCGCCGTTTTATCCGATTGCGTATTGGCCAGTTCCGTCATTTCGGCCAAGTTTTGCACATGCTCCGTGATTTGTCGCACCGATTCCAGCGTTTTCGTGTCCACATGTTGAATAACGGCACTTAAATCCCGCACCCATTTTTTCAAGTCATCACGCACCGATTGTGTTTGCGCATTGACATCTTGAAAAACCGTTCTGAATTCCTGGATTTGTGCACGCAAAGCCTCTGTCAAAGTCCGTGTATAAATTGCACCTTCTTCGGTCGGATAGACCAGTTCGTTCAAATAGGACCGCAGTTCTTTGGCTTCTGTTTCCATTTGATCCGTCCGATCAAAGTAAGCACAGATCAACCACACCACGACCATCGGCAAGGCCAATCCGCCCAGCCCGCCGATCAGCTCCGCCGGCGCCATATTGACATAGTTTTGGCTCCACCCGGCTGCGACCAAGTATTGGATCATAAAGACAATCCAACACGCACTAAACAGACCCGAGATCCAGAAATAGCGATTTTGCCACCACCGACGCCGTCCCACAGCGCCCCCGGCCAAAAACAGTAAATCATCTTGCGTTTTCATTTCTTTTTTCCTTTCATTTCAAACAGATATAACCGGTAAGATAGATAGATTTTTTTATTTTTCTTTATTTTTCCTTATTCTTTTAACAATCCAAAGCGGAATAAATACAACCACAAATAAAACTCCCAGGCCCAAAATCACTTCATATTCAGACTTAAAAATTCCCTTATGTCCTATTTCATAGTCCAGGATTTGAATCACCGGTGACAATAAAAGTGCGCAAACAGCCGCAATCATTATCACTTTTGTTATCCGCTTTATCACCAGATATCCCCAACATTTTTTCCGGATTTTTTTAACAATCCAAAACGGAATAAATACAACAACTGACAAAACTCCCAATATAAAAATCATCGCCCGTGGATTTCTAAAAGTAGTTAGAATCCGATTAAAGACAGGACATAAATCAAATATATTTCGGCTAAAATAACGCTTACAATCATTAAAATCCCCATCTTCGGCCACATAGCCCGCAGGAATGGAGTAATAGCCGGTCTTACAGCAATTTTGTTTGATTTCCCGGTTTGCACAGCGACTTTCCACCGCTGTTTTCCCCATAAAAACCGGATAGGAATAATCGCATTGCCGACATTCTTTGGCGTTCCTATCCCAAACCGGACAAGTCATTTGCCCAACCAGCCGTGCCCCGCCCCAAATACTTGCCATTAAACACACAATTATCAAACTCCATATTATCTTTTTCTTCATATTTCTCTCCTTTTATCTTCTTTATATCATTCTAGACACTGCGTAAACTCGGACATGCCGGTCCTACCCTCCTTTCCGACCAGTTTAACACCCGGTGTCCCGATGAACTGGTCGCCGCAAAACCGCATATCACCGCGTTTTTTCGACCCCAAAAACCGGTCCACAGCTTCAACATAGCCCATTTTACTTCCGAATGCAACAAAAAAATAATAACAATGTAATTACATACACATTTTTGTATATACAAAGTAATTACAAAACACACCAAGTAATCATAATGTAATTACTTTATCCGCCGCACGGCGTTTGTAATTTGAAGCACCACCCGATTCAAGGCTATTCCAATCGGAAACCCGGTCGTTTTGGCTTCTTTCTCTGTTTGAATAAGGTTCTTTAACACTTTGACAATAAAAGGTTTTTTCAATAATCGCAACTGCAATCTGACGCTATCGGTCATTCGGTATTGTGCCGGTCGCAGCATTTTGGCCACGCCGGCCTCAATACCGTTTTGTTCTACCACGCATGCTGCGTCCAATAACTTGTTGAAATAGTTATATAAAATACGGATAATGGCGACTTCTGTTTCACCATTTTCAATCATCAATGTGTATTCCCGTTGTGCTTGCGTCAATTGCCCGGTTGCCACTGCACAGCACAGCGCATCAGCCGACGCCCCTGCCGTATCCGTAATCACCGCATCCACATCAGCTTCATCAACCGTTTTTTTATCGCCCAAATAAGTGATCAGTTTATCCAACTCCTGCCGGGTCAACAGGCGATTTTCGCCCAATTTTTCACTCATCAGCACCAGGGCAGGGCGCGAAATTGTCTTTTGTTTTTCAAACAGATAGCCACGAATAAAAGCTTGCACTTCCTTGTCCGCTTCCGCATAGCAGACCACACTTAAAACCGCCTCGTGATTTTCGCCCCAATTCCGCAGCCCCGAACTTTTCGTCAAATTCCCCGCGCTGATCAGCAGAAAGCTATCCGTTTTGATTTGCTCGACATAGTCCACCACTGCCTCCAAAATCGTATTATCTGCTTCTTTCAACCAGATCAGTTTCCGCCCGCCCAACAAGGATACCGCATTTCCTTCATCTGTCAGAATACTTGGTATTTCCTTTATTTTTGAAGGAGTTAGTTTCACAACACAGAAGTCATCTTTCATATTTTCCACGATAATTCCGGCGATTTTTTCCGACACTTCCTGAACCATACCCTGCTCGGGTCCAAACACCAAAGCGGCCTTAAAACCGGATTTGATTTGCGGGATCAGAGCGCTTACCTGATGTTCTTTAGCCTTCACGATTCCAGCCCCTTAAAATACGACAGAATATGCAACGCAATTTCATCAGACATCACCTTGATCAGGTTTTGATACAACTGATCTTTTGACACAACCGTCGCATACGGTTCGCGGATCAGGTTAAACAAGCCGCTGCTGTTCAGTGATGCCGATACCACCTTTTCACCGCTATCTGATTGAATCAGTGTATAAAAGGCCACCACATTCATTTCTTCAATCGTTGCAAAGTTATCATCTTTCAAGCTTTTATCAGAATAACTCGGCGCGCCCAGTCGCACTTCCAAGCGGTATTTTTTCGGGCGGTTCAGTTGTTTTGGGTTTAGTTTTTCCGCCAGGATCAGTTCCATCTGATATCCGCCTTCACCCGAGATCGGTTCTACCGCCACGGCGGCCGTTTGTTCAATGATATTTTGTTTATTATTTTCAGTCAGATACAGCGGCCGAAACCCGCACCCGACCAAGCCCAAAACCGCCACCAACATCAAACCGTATTTTTTCATTTTTTTGCCTTTCTGTTGCCATTATACCCAGATTCCAGTTGAAATACAAGCAAAAATAATATATCCTACACAAAAAGGAATAAAACAATGAAACCCAAAATCACAGTTATAGTCGGCCCCACGGCCAGCGGTAAATCAGCCCTTGCACTTCGTCTGGCTTTGGCCACATCCGGCACGATTATCAATGCCGATGCCATTCAAACTTATCACGATTTATCAATTATTTCCGCGCGTCCGACGCCGGCCGAAACCGGGGCTGTTCCGCATTTGCTTTACGGCTACTTAGGCCCAAACGAGCAAAGCTCTGTCCAAGATTGGCTCACGCGCGTTGTCCCGGTTTTAAAGGACACCCCCAATCCGATTTTGGTTGGTGGCACAGGGCTTTACATTTCTGCGCTGATCAACGGCCTCAACGATATGCCCGACATTCCGCCCGAGGTTCGCGCCTTTGTGCGTCAGATGGACATTGACGAAGTCCGCCGTCGTATGCCGGATTTCCCATTCCCGGATCCCCAGCGTCAGCGTCGCGCGCTGGAAGTGCTCCTTGCATCCGGCCGGCCGCTATCGTATTTCCAAAGCCAACCCAAAAAGAAGGTTCTGGACGCGGATTTTCGGGTGCTTTTTATCAATCCGAATCGCGCGGATTTATATGAAAATTGCGCCAACCGCTTTCATCAAATGATCGGGCAGGGGGGTATAGAGGAGGTTCAACACCTGCTTACATTAAACCCCACCGGCGGCGTTCTGGGAGCAATCGGTGTATCCGAAATTACATCGTATTTACAAGGGGTTATTACACGCGAACAGATGATTAAATCTGCGATTTTGGCCACCCGCCATTACGCCAAACGTCAAGTCACCTGGTTCCGGCATCAAATTCCGGCCGACATTGTCATTCGCGATTCGGCGTCTTTTGACCTTACAACTCTGCCGACGTAATAGACTTATCCGCCATCAGGCGTTGCAAGATTTCATTCATCATTTCCGGCGTGTCATAGGCTACTTCAATTGTGCCACCCGCACCGTTCCAGTTGATTTTGACCACTGTTTTCAGCAGGGCACTTGCCTGCCGTTCCAGGGCGATCAGTTCTGCATCTTTTTGTTCTGATTTTTCAAAGGGTTTCGGCGGTTTTGGCACCTTGATTTTTTGGCTGTTGGCCAGTTTTTCGGTTTCCCGCACGCTCAAACCTTTCACTACGATTTCCCGGGCCAAAGCGGTTGCATTTTTAGCCGTCAACAAAGCGCGTGCATGACCGATACTTATTTCTTTATTTTCAACCAGTTGCTTGATTTCTTCCGGCAAACTCAACAGGCGCAGCATATTCGCCACATGGCTCCGACTTTTGCCCACGATTCGCGACACTTCGTCCTGAGTATAAAAGAATTCGCTCATCAGGCGATTATACGCCGCCGCTTCTTCCAAGGGATTCAAATCCTCGCGTTGCAGGTTATCAATCAAGGCCACTTCCATGGCTTCTTCATTACTTAAATCCTTGATAATAACGGGTAATTCTTTCAGGCCAACGATTTTTGCCGCGCGGAATCGCCGCTCCCCGGCGATAATTTCATAGACCGCCGACCCCTCACTATGCCGCACCAACAGGGGCTGCAACACACCTTTTTCCCGAATCGATTGGACCAAGTCTTCCAAAGCGGAATCCGAGAACACCCGCCGCGGCTGATACAAACTCGGTAATAAATCATCAATTGGGATTTGATGGATCATATTTCTTTGTTTTTCAACAGGTTGATCAAACTCTTCCGGCAGGAAATCATCCCCCATCAAAGCACTTAAACCTTTACCCAGTCCTAAATTTTTATCCATTATTTTCTCCTTTTTCACGTCTTAATACTTCGCCGGCCAAGCGGATATAGCTTTGCGCACCGACACTTCTGAAATCATATAACATCACAGGCTTCCCGTGCGAGGGTGCTTCGGGAATGCGCACATTACGCGGAATGACGGTATCGAAAACCAAATCCCCAAAGAATGATTGCACATCATTCACCACCGAGCGCGACAACCGCGACCGCCCGTCATACATCGTCATCACAATTCCCTCCACTTTCAGGGTCGGATTAAAGTTTTTCTTAATTCTTTCAATGGTTTTCATCAGGTCAGCCACCCCTTCCAAAGCCAAATATTCGCACTGCACCGGTATGATCACCGAGGTTGACGCCACCAACGCATTCATTGTCAGCAGCCCCACGGCCGGCGGACAATCCACAAAGATATAGTCAAAATCCGCCAACCCCGCCATCGCTTTTTTCAGGTAAAATTGCGGGCGCTCCACATCGGCCAATTCAATATCAACGCCCAGCAATTCCTGACTGGCCGGCAGGACATATAAATACGGAATCGCTGTCGGCAGCACGCATTCCGCCGCCGCATAGCGCCCCGTTAAAACCGTATAAGAACTTTTACCCCCCTGGCACCGTTTCAGACCCAAACTGACCGTCGCGTTTCCCTGCGGATCCAAATCAATAATCAACACTTTTTTCTTTAACGCTGACAGGGCCGTGGCTAAATTCACCGTCGTTGTTGTTTTACCGACACCGCCTTTTTGGTTGGATATGGAAAAGATTTTAGTCATTTGAAACCTCCGTTATTTTTAACACATAACTATTTGATTTTGTTATACTTTTTATTTTTTCTATTTGGAATTTACAGGGGCAGTTTTGAATCTCGCTGTCGCAATTTTCCCCTTTCAAAAACAGGCATACAGCCTCTTTTTTCATCAGGGGTTTTCCCCATTTTAGTAATTGTTCCAATGGCGCCAAGGCCCGCGCCGTGATTACATCGGCCGCCACACCGGACACCGTCTCAATCCGCTGATTTAAAACAACGGCATTCAGATTTAAATTTCTAATTATCTCTTTCAAAAACAAGGATTTTTTCATATCACTTTCAATTAAAATCACTTGCCGATTTGGGCGGTTATCAGCTTTATTTAAGATTGCCAACACCAACCCCGGAAAGCCCGCGCCGCTGCCCATATCCGCCACAATTTCAGCCCGTTCCGGCAGGCATGTATACAGTTGTGCCGAATCCACAATATGCCGATTCCATATATCCGAAATTGTGGTTGGGGAAATTAAATTGACTGCCTGTTGCCACTTTTTCAGCAAAGCTATATACCTGTCCAAATCGGGGCGTGCCGTTGTCAATAATGTGTCAAGTGAGTCCATTTTTATCCTTTTTTTATGTTTCACGTGAAACATTTCTAACATATACTTTTTCATTTTTCAAGCATTTTTGCCGGAAAAAGTGTTTCACGTGAAACATTTTAACGGAAAATAAGTTTAAGGTTATTTTGATCCCGGCAAGACCCGGGTTGTCCGTTAACCAGCATGCGTTCGGCCCCCAAGGACCGACCCGTTAAATAAGAACAAGTTGATTTATCCAATTGATTTAATTGAATAAAAAATGTATTTTGTGTTTCGCTGCCCAGGTTCCAATTCAATCCCGAAAACGGGGAAGTCATCAGGCTATTTTTAGAAATCCCGGTATAATAATCATTCGGCCGCGCCATTTTAACTTCCATCACGGTTTGGCTGATATCGTTCAAAATTTGGGTTTGTTTAGCCCGGGACAGGCCGCTGTTCACCGCACCGACAGACTGTTGGGTGAGGGTGCCTTGAATGGCTAAATTTGACATAATATCAACCATTTGCGCAGAAACAGAACCCGATAAAAGCAACAGTATACAGCATACCCATTTATGCATAATCTATTCTCCCCAAAAATTATCTTTAATTTTGGTCATAAATTGCCGGTGGTCCTCCAATTCCGCCTCGCTGACCGGAAAAGACCGCGGTTCATGATAGGGACGCGCGGGTTGACCACTTGAATTAAATTGTTGATTTTGTTGTAATTTTGACGCCATATTAAGCACCAAACCCGGTTCACGCCCACCGATTAATTCCAAATAAACCTCGGCCAATAACTCACTGTCCAATAACGCGCCGTGCACCGTTCGGGCGGACGCATCCACCTTGAAACGCTTGCACAATTCGTCCAAATTGACACGGCTGCCGGGAAATTTTTGCCGCGCCATTATTAAAGTATCTATCACACGATCGTATGACAGAACCGGCCGGCCGCAGGCCATCAGTTCTGCATTCAAAAACTTCATATCAAACGCGGCATTGTGAATAACCAGTTTAGAATCCTCACCGATAAAATTGATAAATTTTTCAGCAACTTGACGAAATGTCGGCTTGTCCTTGACAAATTCATTCGTGATGCCGTGAATGGCAATCACGTCTTGGTCCATTTCACGTTCGGGGTTTAAGTATTCTTGGAAAGTGCGCCCCGTCGGGATATGATCCACCAGCTCAACACACCCGATTTCAACAATCTTGTGCCCTTGTTCCGGGTCTAAACCCGTGGTTTCGGTATCTAAAACAATTTCTCTCATAAGAGGAAGTATATCTAAAATCTGCCCATTTTGCAAGCGAATTTGTGGATAATGTGGATAAATAGGTCTGTTTTTAAAAAGAGGTCTAAAACAATTAAATTGCACTCAGTCTAAATGCACACCGGAAAAATCCCGAAAAATAGACCTGATTCAAAAAATGAACCCAGTTATCCACACGATTCGGGTAAATTTCAAAAACCTGTCAAGCAAAAAATAAAAAAGATATGCACATTATGCACACCCCCTTCTAATACTAATATATATTTATTATATAAGATAGGCAGGTTGAAAGTGGATAAAATCCACAGGTTTGTGAAATCTTGATTGCAAAGATGTAAATTATATGGTATCATAATCATTAAATGTAAAGGAGCATCGTCATGTTGACTATTTATAATACGGAAAATCATCGCAAAGAAATCTTTAAACCGATCCGCGAAGGGGAAGTTTCGTTCTATGCCTGCGGACCGACAATCTATAACTATGCCCACATCGGAAATATGCGGGCTTTTGTATTTTATGACTTATTAAACAGATACTTACGCTATAAAGGATACAAAGTTAAATTCTGTATGAACCTGACGGATGTGGATGATAAAACCATTCGCGATTCACAGGCACAGGGCAAAAAATTGCGCGAATTTACGGATTTTTATAAAGAAGCGTTCTTAAAAGATTGCGCAACGCTGAATATCTTGAAGCCGGACTTTAATCCGCGGGCAACCGAAGAAATACCCGCCATGATTGAGCTGATCCAAAAATTGTTAGAAAAGGGATACGCTTATCAGGCTAAAAACGGAGATATTTACTTTAAAATCAGTGCGTTCAGAAACTATGGACAAATGGCCGGAATTAATGCCGACGACTTGCGCGTGAATGCGGACGGGCGCTTGACGGAAGATGAATACGAAAAAGAAAATGCGCAGGATTTCGCGCTGTGGAAAGCCTGGACCGAAAAAGACGGCGAAAATTACTGGGATACGCCATGGGGAAAGGGGCGGCCGGGGTGGCATATTGAATGCTCGGCTATGGCACGGAAATACCTGGGGCAGCCGCTGGATATCCATGCGGGCGGAATTGATTTGGTCTTCCCCCACCATACCAACGAAATCGCGCAGTCGGAATGTGCTTACGGGTGTAAGTTTGTGAACTATTGGATGCATAACGAACACATCACCGTCAATGGCAAAAAAATGTCAAAATCGCTTGGAAATTGCTATAAAGTCAATGAGTTATTGGAAAAAGGCTATTCGCGTGAGGCGATCCGATACGAGTTTATTAAAGCCCACTATCGCCAAAATATGGACTTTCAAGAAAAAAGCCTGGCAGGGAATCAGTCGGTGATTGATAAATTCGGGAACTTTATAAACCGCCTGAGAACGGAAGTCAAGGGTGCCGGCTGGGAGAACTGCGGGACGGCGATTGAACGCGCTCTGGCGGGCTTTGAAAAGGGCATGGACGATGATTTAAATACGCCACTGGCCTTGGTTGCCGTGTTTGACCTGATGACCGAGGTCAATAAACACTTTGATGCCCTGAGCCCTGAAAATGCACAGGCGATTTTGGCCGCGATGACGCGAATCAATTCGGTGCTAGCTGTGTTTCCGGAAGAAAAGCAACAAACTTTGACTGCCGCGCAGCAGGATCTGATTGAACGGCGGCAACAGGCGCGCTTGGCTAAAGATTGGGCGACGGCGGACGCTTTGAAAAAAGAGTTGATAAATCAAGGGGTTGAAGTGAAAGATACACCCAAAGGGCCGGTGTGGCGGTTGATCTAAAATAAAGTTTCGGGATCTATGCGGACACCATACCAGCTGAGCACAAAATGCAGGTGTGGACCGGTGGAACGGCCGGTCGTGCCAATTCGGCCGATTGGGTCTCCTTGTTTAACCTGTTGATCTAACTTAACATTTATGTGACTGAGGTGCGAATAGGATGAAAAAACACCGGCACCGTGATCCAGCAAAATCGTCTGGCCAGTGTAAAATAAATCAGGATGCACAAAGGCAACGCGGCCGGCCGCCGGTGCCAGCACAAGAGTGCCCGTGGGGGCGGCATAGTCAGTTCCGCTATGTCCTTGTTTTTTAACATTATTCAGAATGCGGCGCGACCCGAAATGACTGGAAATACGCTTGAAATCCGGGACGGGACGTTGAAATTTTGTCGGAAAAGCAGGGTAGTCAGAACGGGCGCGGGCGGCACGAATCTGTGCGGATTCGGTGGCGACTCGTTTCCGGTTTTCGGACGACAGGGACACGGTGGCCGACGGCAGGCCGGAGACATACTCTTCGTCCCAGGCGCGCGATTGAACCGGAAAATCCCGGGTTTTGGCACCGGTTGAGGTCTTAATCGTCAAGGATAATTTTGGAGCGTCCTGAGGGATGCCGATGACAAAACGACGGTCCTTTGTCGAGGGGATTTGAAATAAATTTTTACTTGTTTTTCCGTTGTTTAAATAAGAACTTTCAACAAAGACTTCTTCCCCGGGATCCAAGCGACCATAGGCCAGAGAACCCTCGGTCAACGGGGAGTCAAATGTTAAAGCAATACTTGAAGTGGAAAAAAACAAGAAAGATGTAATTACAATGTAATTATTTAGTGATTTTGTAATTATTTTGTAATTACATTTTAATGAAGTATATACATTGTAATTACTTTTCATTGAATAAATCTCCTTGAAAATAGGGGGCCGGAGTGGGGTTGGGGTGAGAAACGGGGGCTGATTGGGGGAATTCCCGGGGTTGCGCGGGGTCGGAAATGGTGGCGGGATCGGGTTTTACGGGGGTGTCAGGGGTCCGGTCGGTGGCTGCCGGGGTGGATTCCCTAGGTTGTGCGGGGGTGAAGATGACGCCCGGGGTGGATTTTCGGGCTGGTATGGGGGCTGGAATGGCATTGGATATGGGCTTTTTGAGGGGGTCAGGGGCCTGTGCGGGTGTGTCGGCGTTGGTGGCTTTTCCGGTGGGGACAGAGGTTTGGGGGCTAGCCGTTGGGGCGGGGGAGGATACCTGAAAAGTTGGGGACTGAGTGAAGGATAAATCAGGGGATTCGTGTTGTGTGTGGGGAGTGGTGGGAATCGCCTCTATTTGGCCGTCGGCAAAAGATAAAATCAGGCTTTTTTGGGCGGCCGCAACGGTAGATTGGCTGATGACTTGATGTGAGGGCGATGAAATCAGGGCAAATCCACGCTCTAAAATGGAATGATATGATAATGATTTCAATAACTTAGCGCTTGTTTCAAAACGCACGTTGATTGAACGCCAATAAACGGAAAAGGCTTGATCCAGGCGTTCGGAACGGTCGTCCAGACGTTGTAAAAAGTTGTTGATGACTTCACCCAGATTCGGCAGGTTGAGCGAATCCAGTTTAAGTTTCTTGTCCGAGAGGGTGCGATAAAGGCTTTCGGTCAGGCGGAGAGTTTGAGTCTGTAAATGTGTGAGCAGGTCGCTGCGAACCGGAACGGCTTTTTCGGCGGCACCCGTCGGTGTGGGAGTCCGCAAGTCCGAGACATAATCTATCAGGGTGGTGTCGGTTTCGTGTCCGACAGCGGAAATAATCGGAATATCAGAGTGATAGACGGCGCGGACGACGGTTTCTTCGTTAAAACACCAAAGGTCCTCTAAACTGCCACCGCCACGGGCAACAATCAGGACATCTGGACGCGGAATCAAGCCGTCGGGAGTGGATAAACCCGCAGGAGGAATGGCGTTAAAACCTTGAATAGCTTGAACAACCTGATCAGCGGCGCCGTCGCCTTGAACCAAAACGGGCCAGAGAAATACCGGGCGCGGAAAGCGGTCGCGCAACCGGTGCATAATATCGCGAATGACGGCGCCGGTGGGACTGGTAATCACGCCGATGGTCGCCGGTAAAAAGGGAATTTTTTTCTTGTGCGCGGGGTCAAAGAGCCCCTCTTTGGCCAGCTTTTCACGACGCTCGTTTAAGAGCTTTAAAAGGGCACCGATGCCGGCGGGCTCGGCCGATTCTATAATCATTTGGTAGTTGGAACGGCCGGGGTAGGTGGAGAGTTTGCCGGTGCAGACGACTTCCAGGCCCTCTTGCAGGACGGATGCCGCAGAACGGCCGCGCCAACAGATCGCCGAGAGAACGGAATCTTTGTCTTTGAGAGAAAAATAAGTGTGCCCCGATGCCACGGTTTTCAGGCCCGAGACTTCCCCACGTACGCGGACATGCGCAAAGACTTGCTCGACGCAGGATTTGAGAGAAAGCGATAACTCGGAGACCGATAAAATGGGTTGTTCTTGTGTTTCCATGGGGGTATTATAGCAGAAATACGGGGAAAAGAAAAGGGAAAAATGGAGCCTTGATGAGAGAGTGGCATATTGATTTGTGTGTTCAATGGATTCTTCGGGGGCAGGGAAGACCGCCCCCATCAGAATGGCAAGTTGATTTAGGTGTTTCATGGATTGCCGCGAGGCCGAAGGGCCGGCCACTCGCAATGGCGGGGGCGGGAGCAATAGTAGGAAAGAAAAATAAAAAAAGTCAGAGGGTGGAAAGGAAGGTGCGGATTTGGGTGAGGTCGCGGGAGGTGATTGCTTGGCGGTAGGCTTTGGCGTTCGGGCAACCGTGAAATAAGCCGGCCAGGTGCGGGCCGATCACGGACAGCGATTCGGCATGTTGTTCCAAATACGGGAAGAATTCTTGGAGGACTTGGGCTCGGGTTAAAACCGGATGCGAATCATTGAAAAAACGCTTGTCAACCGGGGCCAGTGCATACGAATCGCCATAAGCCAGGCGCCCGATCATAACGCCGTCGGTGTGCTGTAAATGCGCGGCGGCTTGGTCCAGGGTGAGCACATTGCCGTTGATCGTGATAAACAGATCCGGAAAACTTTTTTTGAGACGATAAACCGTATCATAATCCAGCGGTAGTTTTTGTCGGTTGTCCTTTGGGGACAGGTTGAGTTTGGCTTGACGAGCGTGCACAATCAAGTGGGAACAGCCGGCCCTGTGCACCAGATCCGCAAAATGAAAGAGTGCCGCAAATCCGTCGCCGGATCCGACCAATGAAATGCGCGTTTTAACCGAAACAGGCAGGGGAGATTTAGCGCGCATTTCAGCAACACAATCGGCAACAATATCGGGGGTCTGCATTAAAACGGCACCAAACCGGCCGGATTGAACACGAGAAGACGGACAGCCGGCGTTGATGTTGATTCCCAGATAGCCGTAATCGGCCGCTATTTGAGCACACTGTGCCATCAGGTGCGGGTCGCTGCCGCCGACTTGAAGGGTGAGAGGGTGCTCGGCCGCGTCATAGGAAAGTAGTTTTCGGCGGTCCCCCAGCAGCAGCGCCGGGCAGGCGATCATCTCGGTATAAAACATCGCATTGTGGCAGATCAGGCGCAAAAATCGCCGAAAATGTCGGTCCGTCCAATCCAGCATGGGGGCCACGGATATTTTGTCGGGTGATGTGTTTTTTTCTTGTTTTTTTGAATTCATAACGCTATAATATCAGAAAATCACTGAAAAGAAAAGGAGAAAATAAGCCGATGATTTTAACAACAAAAGAAATTGAAAAAGTGCAAACTTATTTGCAACAGCTGTTCTGGAACCCGGATATCACGGTGCGGCCCGGAGAAGGACAGGACGCGCCATCGGAAGTCTATATCGGAAAAGAATTTATCGGCGTTATCTATAAAAATGACGACGACGGCGAAATATCCTATGACTGGAATATGTCTATCCTGTCGGAAGATATTGATAAGTTTTAAGAAAAAACGGTTGACATGGGGCAAAAAAGCCCTATATGACATAAGCAACGGGTTTTAATCGGGGGAATGTAAAACCCGCTGTTATGAGGGGAACGCAGAGCGATGGCAGACGATCGCTCTGCACTTTTTTATGGGAAAAGCTATTCACTGATCGTATCAAAATACGCGTTGACGGCTCGAACCAGAGCTTCGGCCAGGTCGCGTCGATAAGAGGCTTTTTGCAGATTTTTATCCTCGGTGCGGTTGGATAAATACCCAAGTTCCACCAAAACAGAAGGAATGTTGGGCGACTTTAACACCACAAAACCGGCCATACGATGAGCGTTCGGAACCAGAGGGACTTTGCGCTTCATCTCGCGCACGACCAAATCGGCGTATTGGGCGGACTTGTTCATCGTGTCGGTCTTGGCCAAATCCAGCAAAATGTTGCCGGCGTCGGCGTCAACCTCGGATAAATCCATACCGAGAATGATGTCAGCTTTGTTTTCGCGCTCGGCCAAAGCGGCGGCCTCGGCATCGGAGGCGCGCTCGGAAATCGTGTAGACCGACAGACCCCGAGCCGAGGGATTTTTGGCACTGTCGGCATGAATGGATATGAATAAATCCGCATGGGCGGCGTGCGCTTTTTTAATCCGACTGCGCAGAGGAATAAATACATCAGAATCACGCGTCAGGACAACTTTGTAGCCGGCTTTTTTAAGCAGGTCGCGAGTCTCGCGCGCCATGTTGAGCGTGATGTTTTTCTCGTAATGGCCGGAACGCGAAATCGCACCGGGATCCTGACCGCCGTGGCCGGCATCCAACACAATGACACGCTGGGTCTTTTTAGGAGTTGTAAAGGGACGCAAACCGCCAGATCCTGTTTTGGTTTCAGAAGAAGAAACAGGTAAAACGGTCGGAGCATTTCTGGATAAATCTAATACAAAACGCCAACTTTTGCCACTTTGCGGTTTGAGCAGAAAATGCTTTTCGGTCAGAGCCTCGTTTGGCAGATCCAAAACGATCCGCGCGGTGCCGGCAAACGGTGTGCCCGTGCGCAAACCTCCGACAAAATTGACGGGACTGAACTTTTGAGCCTTGGCCAAGGGGGAAAAAGTAGTGTTCTTGAAATCCAGAACCAGGCGCGGCGGGTTAGATAAGCGCGAAACAAGCACCTGAGCTTCGGCCGATAAATCTGCTACAAAGCGCACCGCGTCGGCCGTGGAAGACGCCAGACGCATACCCTTGATTTCCTGAGCCAGAGCCGTCGTGCCGATTAAAAAACACAGCAAAAAAGCAACCAAAAAAGAAATATACTTCATTTATTTTGTCCGATTCGTAAAAAAAACTTGCTTATTTATTCATATAACGATATAATACAAAATGCAATCAAAAAACGATTGCCCAGAAAAATTTTTAAAACCGGAGACAAGAAAATGAACTTGATGACATGTTTGACAGACCTGAAGGGGCGCTTGATTCCGGCTTTATATGACGGCGATTTGAGGGAAAATTCGGCCGAACCTGATAACTTGAAATTAAAGGATTTTTATATATGTCAAAACAAATGCTTATTGATGCGACGCACGCCGAAGAAACGCGCGTGGTCGTGCTGGACGAGGGGAGATTAGACGAGTTTGATGTTGATACCTCTACCAAAAAACAAATCAAAGGAAATATCTATTTAGCCAAAGTGGTGCGCGTGGAACCGTCGCTGCAAGCCGCGTTCGTGGAATACGGCGGCAATCGGCACGGATTCTTGGCCTTTGGGGAAATTCACCCGGACTATTACCAAATCCCGGTGGCCGATCGCGAAGCCATTAAAGAACAAATGAAAGCCGAAGCCGCAGCCGAAAAAGCGGCGCGTGATTCGGAAGAAGAAACCGAAACCGAAGATCAGGAAGTGGAAACTGTCAGTGATGCCGAAGCCGATGATATGATTCGGCACCGCTCGTCATTCTATCGGAAATACAAAATCCAGGAGGTTATTCGCCAGGGGCAGGTGATGCTGGTCCAAGTGGTCAAAGAAGAACGCGGCAATAAAGGCGCGGCACTGACGACCTATTTATCCTTGGCCGGCAGATACAGCGTTTTAATGCCGAACAACGGAAAAGGCGGCGGTGTTTCGCGTAAAATCAATAATGTGAAAGAACGCAAAAGCCTGCGTGAAATTGTGGAAAAACTGCCGATCCCGGAGGGTATGAGCGTGATTATCCGCACCGCCGGACAGGGTAAAACCAAAGCCGAAATTAAACGGGACTTTGATTACCTGATTAAAACCTGGATGCAGATTCGTAAGGAAACACTGGCCTCTATTGCGCCGAAACTGATCCACGAAGAAGGCGATATTATTAAACGCTCGCTGCGGGATGTCTTTACGCCCGATATTGACGAAATTATCGTGGAAGGTGAAGATGTCTTTAAGACGACAAAGGCATTTATGAAAATCCTGATGCCGGCGCAGGTCAAGAAAATTAAACAATACAAAGGGGAACTGCCCTTGTTCCAACAATATATGGTGGAAGCACAGCTGGAAGCTATTCACAGTAATATCGTGCAATTGCGTTCGGGCGGGTATCTGGTGATTGATCAGACAGAAGCCTTGGTTGCGGTGGATGTGAACTCGGGCCGGGCAACGCGCGAACATAATATTGAAGAAACCGCGCTGCGGACGAACCTGGAAACCTGTGATGAATTGGCGCGGCAGTTGCGACTGCGGGATATGGCGGGCCTGATTGTGATCGACTTTATTGATATGGACGAACAACGCAATAACGCCGCGGTGGAACGACGCTTGAAAGAGGCTTTGAAACGCGATCGGGCGCGGATCCAGGTTGGGAAAATCTCGGGCTTTGGGCTGATGGAAATGTCGCGGCAACGGTTGCATTCCAGCTTTTTGGAAAGCAGTTATCATATTTGTCCGCATTGCGGCGGAAAGGGCTTGGTGCGCTCAACGGAATCGTGTGCGATGCATGCGCTGCACATCTTGGAAGAAGTGGCCGCCAAAAATAAAGGCGCTACCTTGGTGATGAGCTTGCCCTTGGAAGTTGCGGGATATGTGCTGAATATGAAACGCGAAACGCTGGGCGACTTGGAAAAACGATTCGGAATTAAAGTTCAAATCTTGGCTGACACAACATTGGTGAAAGCGTCGGACTTTAAGATGGAACGAATCCGCGAAAACGGCGACCGCTGTGCGGTGTCGGTGCAACCGAACATGCCGCGCAGATCCGATCGGAACAACTCGAAAATGCAATCTATTGACGCAATTGTGCAGGCCTCTATCGCCGAAGAAGAAGCGGAAGAAGAAGCCGGCGGGCGACGCGGGCGGCGGCGTAAACATCGGCGGCGCGATTGGAACCGTAAACAAAAACAGCTGGCAGAGGGACAGGCAGAGATGAATGATGCCCGAGAGGCTGAGACGGGGGTGGCCGACGTCCGAGAGACGGCTGAAAAAAGTGAAGAAAATTTTACGGTGGTGGAGCAAACATCGCTGCAAAATGAAGACAAACCCGCCGGGAAAAAAGGAAAATATCGCGATCGCGGGCGGCGGCGTCGGGGACAAAAATCGACGGATAAGGCTTTGGTCCCGGCGCAGGTGTCGGCTCCGGCAGTGCGGGAAGAAAATGTGCCCGTCAAGGCCGAAATGCACCCGGTTCCGGTGGCGACAGATGAAGCCCCTAAATCAGCCAAAAAAGGCGGTTGGTGGAATCGCTTGATGGGGTAAGACCCGGAAAAAATGGAAGCACCCCTTGGGAAACCGGGGGTGCTTTTTTGTGTTGACAGGGGGATTCTTTTGGGCTAAAATGAGGGCTATGATAAAGCAAAAATGTAGTCAGATTGGGGTCAATTTTAAGGGGTGCGAATCGCGTAAAACCCTTATAGTACTACACACACACACACACACACACACACACATGTAGTTCTGGTGAGAAGAAAAATTTAAGCAGTCGGTTGCCGGGTGGCGACCGGCTGTATCTGTCTATAACCGAAAAGGAGAAATAAGATGAATACAAAGAAATCATATTTAGTGGATTGCCACGCCCCACAAGGGGGGCCCGCAATGACGGCGGGGAGCGAATCTGGTCGCACTTTGACCGAGATGCTGGGTGTGTTGGCGATTATGGGTGTGTTGACCATTGGCGGGATAGCCGGGTTTAACTGGGCGATGGACCGGTGGCGAGCGAATCGGATTATTGACGGGGTGGAAGAGCGAGCCTTGGTCGGGAGCCGGTTGCGCCTGTCCGGTATGAATAGGACAATGGAAATAGCAGATGCAGTGGTGGCTCAAACCGGGGGAACGATAGAGGACTATGCCACGACGGTGAGTAATACGGGCTATAACGATGAGAAGACTTATTTTTCGGTGCAGGTAGCCGGAGTATCGCCGCAGGTGTGTGAGAATGTGATGAACCTGAACTGGCAGTTGCCGGTGGAAGTGTATGCGGGGAATACCCAATATACGGGTGATACGGCGATTTGTGCCGGAGAGGGGACAGTGGATTTGACTTTTGTGTTTGCGGCGGATTTGATTACGAAGAAAGATGTGAAGGTGGTGGATCGGAACAATCCGACCTGTCAGCCGACACAGGTTTGGACCTGTAAGACGAATGACGCCAACGGCTATAAATGCTGCACGGCGGGTATGTTGTGCAAGGCGGAGGAGGATACACTGCCGACAGGAGTGTTTTCAGAGAACAAGGGGAACTGTCCGCGCGGGACGCATCAGTGCCGGAATAATCAGTGCGTATGTCGCAAAAGTTGCCCGGCCGGCTATGAACAAGATCCAAAAACATGCGCATGCAGTTCTCAAACATGTGAAACCGGTGTTTGGAACGAAGCCAAAGGCGAATGCGTAGAATGTAATGAAGATACGGACTGTGCCACTCGCACCGACGGCAAGACAACCTGCGATACAGCGAGTAATGTGTGCAAGTGTCCGGCAGGTAAGGTTCCGAATGCCGACGGGACGGCTTGTGTGGAATGTAAAACAAACGCGGATTGTAAAAATGCCTACAAGCCCGTCTGTAATACGGCGAATAACACTTGTGTGGGATGTACCGAAGATGCGGATTGCGCGGGAAATAGAATATGCAACACGGCAAATAATACTTGTAAATGCCCGGCTATGGGCACGAAGCCAACGGCCACTTGCTATACGGCCACGGAGCATGCGGCGACAGAGCAATGCCTGGCCTACACGACATATGAGCCTCTGATTTGCCCAGAACCTAAAACGGAATGCGATGTTGCCAACAACACTTGCAAGTGCCCGGATTGTCCGGCCGAGAAAATGACGCAAAATGAGGATACCTGTGAGTGTATTTGTAATAATAACAAAGTGCTGAATGCAACTGGAACAAGATGTGTGGGGTGTAATACAGATGCTGATTGTGCCTGGCGCACAGATGGAAGGACGAGGTGTGGTGTAAATTCCCACACTTGTGCATATGTAACATGTAGAAGCAATTCAGATTGTGCAGCGGGTCAATATTGTTCTATAGGGCCAAATGATTGCAAAGATGGCACTTCTGGGGCGTGTAAAGAATTGGGAGAACGGATAGAGTTTGAAAATTATAATTTGCTATATTCTTCTGGTAATAGTGATATGAACTGGATGTCGGCTGGGAACTGGTGTCAGGCCAATGGTAAAAAACTCGTTAGTGTAGATACATTGGTCAAAATTGCAGGGAGACCAACTTCTGAGTGGCACATAGCCGAGTATCAAGATGAACTTCACAGTGCATTTTACAAAGTCTTTGGAAATACAGATTTAGGCTTTTGGACTGACCAAGACTGTATGGGTTGCCTTGGCAGTCCTACCTGCCGTGCTGCGCTCTTAGGTTCTATTAATGCTACTGATGTTAGTTGGGTGACCTTTAATGATTGGCGTAATAAAATTAGAGCATTATGTGAGTAGCAAAAGGATTATTTGTTTCTAGATTGCCACGCGCCCCGTGTGGGGCGCTCGCAATGACGATGAGGAATTAGGTGATTCTGGATTCTTCGGGGGACAAGGGCCCAATTCCACCTAAGCCTTGAACGGCGTGCGCGGGGCGGACTTGTTCAAGGCAAAGGTTCATTGCTTTGCGCACTCGGACCGGCCACCGGCAGGTCCTCGCTTACGCAGTCCTTCGCAATGACGGGGAGGAGGGATGGTTAGAGGTAGGTCCGAGGGTGCGCAGTGTAATGACAGGAGAGTGCGACGGTGGAGCGGAGGGAAGGCTATTTGAGGCGTTTGGATTGGAAAAAGGTGGTGAGCAGGGCGCCGCAGAGGTCGGCGTGAATGCCGCCTTGGACCGGAATCTTGTGGTGCGTTTGCGGGTGGGTGAAAACAGCGGGACCTTGACAGACGGCGCCGGTCTTGGGATCATAGGCTCCGAAATACAGGGCATCCAATCTGGCCCACGCAATCGCGCCCGCGCACATTGTGCAGGGCTCGGCCGTGACGAATAACGAATAACCCGTCAGCCTTTTCTGTCCCGTCAATTCACAAGCCCGGTGAATCGCCAGAATCTCGGCATGCGCCAAAGGATCGTGGCGGGCTTCGGTCTCGTTATGCGCCCGGGCAATGATAGCACCGGTGGTGCTGTCAAAAATGATGGCCCCGATCGGGACTTCGTCGGCAGCAGCTGCGGATTGTGCCAGTTCGTAAGCGCGATTAAAAATGGTTTCATTCATCTTTTTGCTTTCCTTTTGGTTTGTTTTGTTATAATATACTATTTATGACAGAAAAGAAAGAGCGAATTGCAAAAATAATGGCAGCGGCGGGGCTGTGCTCACGGCGGGAGGCCGAAAAACGGATTGAACAAGGGCGCGTGGTCGTGAACGGCGAGACCCTGAAAACACCGGCGTGCGTGGTGGGCCCGGGGGATACGGTGCTGGTGGACGGAAAACCCCTGGGGCAAAAGCAGGCGCGGCGGCTGTGGTGCTATCATAAACCCGCGGGCTGTATTACGACAAATCGCGATCCTCAAGGGCGCAAAACAATCTTTGAACAACTGCCGCCCACGCTGCCGCGTGTGGTGACGGTGGGACGGTTGGACTTTAACTCGGAGGGGTTGCTGCTGTTGACGACGGACGGGGGATTGGCACGGGAACTGGAACTGCCGGCGCGGGGGTGGAAACGCAAATACCGCGTGCGCGTGCATGGCAAAATCACAGCGGAAATCGTGGGGCGCCTGAACAAAGGAGTCAAAATTGACGGCGTGGCCTATGCGCCCTGTCAGATTGAAGTGGAGCGTGAACAGGGGACGAATACTTGGGTGCTGATGACCCTGACGGAAGGGAAAAATCGCGAAATTCGCAAAATGATGGCGTTTTTCGGACTGCCGGTGACGCGCTTGATCCGCGTGTCATATGGGCCGTTCCAGCTGGGGAATCTGCCGCCCGGGGAAGTGCGCGAAATACCGCCCAAGACTTTGCAGGGGCTGATATGAGAATTATTGCGGGGCGGTGGCGCGGCAAAAAAATAGAAGCTCCGGCGGGGGCGGGCACACGACCCACCAGCGACCGGGCACGGGAAATGATCTTTAATGTGCTGATGTCCCTGTTCCTGAAAGCCGGCAAACGGTGGGAGAATATGACTTTCGCCGATGTGTTCGCGGGATCGGGTGCCGTGGGGATAGAAGCCCTGTCGCGCGGGGCAAAGGAAGTGATATGCCTGGAAAACGGACGGGAAGCGCGGGCGTGCCTGGCGCGTAATATCGAAGGCTTGGCCGGAATCCGAAATATCGGGGACGCGATGACTGTGCCGGCGCATGATCCGGTTGATGTGCTGTTTATGGATGCGCCGTATGGGCAGGGTCTGTGGCAACGGGCGGCAGGGGCTTTGACCGCGCAGGGGTGGATCGGTGATGAAACCCTGATAATCGTGGAAATGGATCGGGAGAAACCCGAAAAACTGCCTGAAAATTGGGAAGAAATACGCGCGTGTGCGGCGGGACGCAACTTGTTCAAACTGGCAAAACGGAAAAGGAGATCCTAAATCATGGCTATGACAGAACAAACTTTATTCCAAAAAATGGCAACGGCGGCCAGAATCTTGTCGGTGGATATGATTGAAAAAGCGGGCTCGGGCCACCCGGGGGCGGCGCTGGGACTGGCCGATGTTCTGACGGTGCTGTGGAGCAAGTTTTTGCGCTTTGACGCAACGGCACCGCATTGGTGTGATCGGGATCGGTTTGTCCTGTCGGGCGGGCATGCGTCGGCACTGCTGTATAGTTTGCTTTACCTGACGGGCTATCCCGATGTGACGCGTGCGGATTTGGAATCATTTCGGCAACTGGGCAGTCGAACGGCCGGACACCCGGAAAAAACACTGCTGCAAGGGGTGGATTTTACGACGGGGCCGTTGGGGCAGGGCTTGATCGGCGCGGTGGGATTCGCGCTGGCCGAGCGGATGTTGAATGCCCGATACGGGGACGATTTGGTCAACCATAAAACCTATGTCAGCTGCGGCGACGGGGACCTGATGGAAGGGGTATCACAGGAGGCAATCGCTTTGGCGGGACATTGGCGACTGAATCGCTTGATCGTTCTGTGGGACGATAACAAAATCACAATTGACGGGCAAACCGATATTGCCGATGATACGAATATGAAAATGCGCTTTGAGGCGTGCGGGTGGCAAGTGCTGACCTGCGACGGACATGATGAGGTGTCCATTACCAAAGCCTTGATGAAAGCGCAAAAGGCCGATCGGCCGGTGCTGATAGATTGTCGCACGATTATCGGCTATGGGGCGCCGACGAAAGCAAATACCCCCAAATGCCACGGGTCGCCCCTGGGCGCGGCGGAGGTTGTGGGGTTGCGGGAAAAACTGAACTGGCCGTATGCGCCGTTTGAGGTGCCCGAAGAAGTGCTGACGGCTTGGCGGGCGGTCGGGACAAAAGGCAATCCGGACAGAGAGGCTTGGGAAGCGCGCGTGGCCGAAAGCGACCGGGGCGTGGCGTTCCTGCACGATATAACGGGTGCGGTGCCGCCGGCGGTCGGGGAAGCATTGCGAGCCTTGAAACAAAAACTGATTCTGGAAAAACAGGCAGTGGCGACGCGTAAAGCCTCGCAAACCGTGCTGAATGCGGTGGCGGAAGTGATGCCGAACCTGATTGGCGGCTCGGCGGATTTGACGGCGGCGTGCTATACGAATACGGCCGAATCCGTGCCGGTGACGCGGCTGGATTACAGCGGGAACTATATCAATTACGGCATTCGGGAAATGGGCATGGCCGGTGTGATGAACGGCTTGGCCGCGCATGGCGGATTTGTGCCCTATGGCGGGACATTTTTGTCTTTTGTGGACTATATGAAACCGGCGGTGCGGTTGGCAGCGTTGATGAACCTGCGCGAAATTTTTGTGCTGACGCATGACTCGCTGGGGGTCGGGGAAGACGGTCCGACGCATCAGCCGATCTCACAACTGACGAACCTGAGGGCGACACCGAACCTGTATGTGTTTCGCCCTGCCGACAGCGTGGAAACGGCCGAATGCTATGAGCTGGCCCTGAACCGCGCGGACGGGCCGTCGGTGATGGCTTTGTCGCGGCAGGCTCTGCCGGTGGTGCGCGAATCGGCCGACGAAAACCGATCGGCGCAGGGGGCCTATGTGCTGTATGAGCCGGCCGAAGAACGGCAAGCCACGATTATCGCAACGGGATCGGAGGTGGCTTTGGCGTTGGCGGCCAAAGACTTACTGGCGGCGCAAGGGGTGGCTGTGGCGGTGGTGTCGATGCCGTGTATGAAATTATTTGAACAGACGGAAAAATCTTATCAGGAAGCCGTGCTGGGGAATGTGCCGCGTGTGATCGTTGAGGCCGGAGCCACCTGGGGTTGGGATCGCTATGTGGGGGCCGCCGGTGGCACGGTGATCGGTATGGAAACCTTTGGCGCGTCAGGGAAAGGCAGTGAGGTGTTGGCGCACTTCGGCTTTACACCCGAGCATGTGGCCGAGGTGGTGACGACCTATGTGCGAGGCAGGTAAATACAGAAAATCGTTCCGTCGCGGCGGGTGCTGGTGACATCAATAATCCCGCCGTGGTTGTGCACGATTTGTTGAACAATTCCCAGACCCAGGCCGGTGCCTTCTATGTGGCGATTTTCAATCGAATTGACACGATAAAAACGATTAAACAGCTTGTCTAAATGACGAGGCGCGATGGGGTGTCCTTGATTTTGAACCGACAGCGCAATGGCGGGTTTGTGTGCGTCGCGCGGGGTTGGGAAAGTGGTCGGATACAGGCGCACCGTAATCGTTGACTTGGGTGAGCTGTATTTGATGGCGTTGTCTATCAGGTTTTGCAGCATATGTGCCATTTCTTCGCGGTTGCCGATAAAGGGCGGAACGGGTGGTGTGGCGCGAAAGACAATGCGTTTGTGATTCTGAATTGCTTTATTTTGAAAATCGTGTAAAACCGATTGCACCAAAGCCCCCAGATCAAAGGTATCCTGCATCACGGATTCGTCCATCATTTGGCGACGCGACAGTTGTAAAAGTTTTTGCACCAGTTGGGACATACGGGCCACCTGTTCGCCCATCATACCCAGGAACTGATCGCGGGCGGATTCGTCGTTGCGGGCGGGGCCTTGCAGTGTTTCAACAAATCCGGAAATAATGGATAGCGGGGTTTTGAGTTCGTGGCTGGCGTTGGCAAAAAATTCTATTTGCTGTTCGCGAAAGCGCTTGAACGGCGTAATGTCATGCAAAGTGAGAACCGCGATTGCGCCGTTGCGGGTCTGGGCAGGCAGGTGATCCAGGCGGACTTGGAACGAATAAGTCTGATGCGCGCGGGTAAAGTCCCACTCAAACCATTCGGTTGCGCTTTTCTCGGATAGGACGGATTGCAGAGAACGCCGAAATTTGGAACCGCGGAACAGGTGCGTGATGGGTTTGCCCAAATGAGTTTTTCCGAATGAGATGCGGGCCTGATGATTCATAAAAACCAGCGTGCCGGCCTGATCTATCATGAGTAGCGGATCGGGCAGAGTCTCTAAAATGCGAGCCTCGGACAGGGTTTGACTGAGCCACCGGTTTTTGACGGATTGAAAAGTATCGGCCAGGCGTGAGGAACTGAAAATCCCCTTTTGAAAATGCGGCGGCTCTATATCCAAACCCTGAGCCAGGTTTTTCAGGTAAGTGATAAAATTTTCCAACTCGTGAAACACAGACGAGGTGATGAGAGTCGCCACTACGACCACAATCAACAGCAATAACCCCGCAGAAAGAAATGAGATCTTGCCGAATAAAAGAAGTGCCGCCAAGATAATCGCAGCCGGCATACTGATAATCCAGCCGCGGGCTATGGCACGAAAAAAACGAAAAATGTGTTTTGGCTCTTTCTTTTTTGACATAAATCTAGTATAATACGAAAAAATAAAAAAAGGAAGAAAAAATGTCAGAAAATAAATTGACTCCGATGTTGAAGCAATACTATGATGTGAAAAATCAATATCCGGATTGCTTGTTGTTCTATCGGATGGGGGATTTTTACGAGTTGTTCTTTGACGATGCCAAAGTGGCCTCCAAAGTGCTGGATATTGTTTTGACCGATAAGAATCATAACAAACCAGGCGATCCGTTGCCGATGTGCGGCGTGCCCTATCACGCGTATGAAAGTTATCTGGTGAAGTTGGTGCGAGCCGGATTCAGAGTGGCAATTTGTGAGCAAATGGAAAATCCGGCCGAGGCTAAAAAACGCGGATCCGGTGCCGTGGTGCGGCGCGAAGTAATTCGGGTGGTGACGCCGGGAACTTTGACGGAAGATGCTTTGTTGCAGGCGAATGCACATAACTATTTGGCCAGCCTGGTGCAAGGGGCAACGGGGTTGGCTCTGGCGTGGGTGGATATGTCCACGGGCGATTTTTGTGTGCAAACCTTGGATAAAAGTGCGTTGGCGTCGGTGCTGGCGCGATTGGAACCGTCGGAAATCCTGGTGGCACGAGGAACGGCCGAGAGGAATCCGGATCTGCTGTATCATCAAGACGGAATAACGACTTTGGATGACGACATATTCCTGTATGCCGCGCAACAGGAAAAAATGACCGCTTTTTTGGATAAGCACGGGTTGCTGTCGACCCTTTACGATAAGGTGGAATTGACCGCGGCAGGGGTGCTGTTGTCCTATATTCTGGAAACGCAAAAGGGCACGATGCCTCAATTACAAGGGCTGCTGAAAATCCACCCGGAGCACTATATGGAAATTGATCCGTCGACCCGGCGGAGTCTGGAATTGACACACGCGCTGTCATACGAGCGGGGCGGAAAAAGCCTGTTGTCGGTGATGGCACGCACGATCACGGGCGCGGGCGGGCGTATGCTGGCGGGACGGTTGGCGGCGCCGCTGGTGGATTTGAAAATGATAGAAGATCGGTTGGAACAAGTGGCGTTCTTTGTCCAAAATCCCGATGTGCGCGAAATGGTGCGCGGGCACCTGAAAGAAGTGCCGGATATTGAACGGGCTTTGTCGCGCCTGTCGGTCGGACGCGGCGGGCCGAAAGATGTATTGGGGATTGCGTGGGGTCTACAAAAAATACCGGCGATTCGTATGGCGGTGCAAGGAACCGGCGTGCCCGATCCGTTGACGCGATGCTTGCTGTGCATGGGGGAACATACGGGGTTGGTGTCCAAAATCACGGACTGTATTAAGCCTGATGCACCGGTGATGGCTCGCGACGGCAATGTGATCCGAGAGGGCTTTTCGGCCGAGTTGGATGATCTGAGAAATATCAAAGAAAATGCCAAGCAGTTGTTGGCGCAAATGCAGGCTAAATACTGCGAAAAAACAAAAATACCGAACTTGAAAATTGCGTTTAATAACCTGATCGGCTATTATGTGGAAGTGCCGGCCAAGTTCGCAAATCCCTTGTTCAAACATCCGGAATGGGGCTTTGTGCACCGGCAAAGTATGCTGAACTGCGTGCGCTTTACAACAACGGAATTAAGCACATTGGCCGGGAAAATCGTCAACGCGGATACCGAGGCTTTGAACCTGGAACTGCGGCTGTTTGAAGAACTGCGCGGGTTTGTTTTGACGCAAGCGGACGCTTTGTTTGAAGCAGCAGCGGGGTTGGCTGAAATTGATGTGGCGACGGCGCTGGCGAAACTGGCAGAGGAAAATCATTGGGTGCGCCCCGAAATGACCAGCGGACTGGACTTTGACATTCGCGGCGGACGCCATCCGGTGGTGGAAGAAGCCTTGAAAGCCGAGCATACACCGTTCGTGCCGAATGATTGCGAACTGGGCAGTGAAGAAAATCGACTGTGGTTGCTGACGGGGCCGAATATGGCCGGGAAAAGCACCTTTTTACGCCAAAATGCGTTGATCGTCGTGATGGCACAAATGGGATCGTTTGTGCCGGCGGAATATGCCAAAATCGGGTTGGTGGATAAACTGTTCTCACGCGTCGGAGCCAGCGATGATTTGGCCCGCGGGCGCTCGACTTTTATGGTAGAAATGGTGGAAGTGGCGACAATCTTGTCCGGTGCGACCGAGCGATCGTTGGTGATCTTGGACGAAGTGGGGCGCGGCACGGCGACCTTTGACGGGCTGTCGCTGGCGTGGGCGGTGGTGGAATACCTGAGGCAGGAAAACAAATGCCGGGGGCTGTTTGCCACGCACTATCATGAATTGACGGCTTTGGCAAACCGGTTGGAAGGAGTGACACTGCACACCATGCGCGTGAAAGAATGGCAGGGCGACATTGTTTTCCTGCACGAAATCGGCGACGGCGCAACGGATCGATCCTATGGGATTCATGTGGCAAAATTGGCGGGATTGCCGGCGACGGTGCTGGATCGTGCCTCGGCGGTGTTGGCGCAACTGGAAGAAAAAAAACAAGAGCAAAAACCTTTGTTTGACGATTTGCCCTTGTTTTCGGCAGCGGCGCGTCCTACATATCAAAGTAGGCAGAGCGAAGTTGAAAAAATCTTGGATGAAACCGAAGCGGATCTGCTGTCTCCGCGGGAGGCGTTGGATTTGGTCTATAAGTTAAAAGCAATGGTTAAGGAGAAAAAATAAATGCCGATTGTGCAACTGATAATCTCGGCCGCGGTGGCGGTGCTGTTTTTAATGGCGTTCTTTGTCGTGGCGTGGTATGTGGTGGTGCCTCTGATCATTATATGGGCGATTTGGACGGGGGTGCAGGTGTTGCTGTATCACTGGCGGGTTCGGTCCGGCACACCCTCTGACGGGGGCGAAACGGTGCGCCTGTGGTATCGGCGACGGCGCAAAAAACAGGCAACCGTGATTGATGCGGAATACTCGGAAATCAAATAAAAAGACTTGTAATTTGAAAAAAAGTCCGCTATAACACAAATAAATAACCATATAACAAAAGGAGTTTAAAATGGGATTTGATATGGAAAATCGGCGCTTTGACGCCATTGAAAAAGCCGATTCGGGGCTGGAAGCCTACTTTCGGAAAATATACGCGTATGTGGCGGGCGGATTGGGCCTGTCGGCGTTGGCGGCCTGGGCCGTGATTCAACCGGCGTTTTTGCGCCTGATGTATCGGATGGGAAATGATGGGGTTTTGGAACCGTCGCTGTTGAGCTGGATTGTGCTGTTTGCGCCGTTCGGTTTAATCTTTGCCATGCGGTCGGCCGCACGCAAGCAAAATGTCGGTATGATGCAGGGGCTGTTCTGGTTGTTCTCGGCCCTGATGGGGTTGTCGTTGGGGAGTGTGGCTTTGACCTATACAAGTGAATCGATGTTGCAGGCGTTTTTGATGACGGCGGCGATCTTTGCGGGTATGAGCCTGTATGGCTATACGACGGGGCGGTCGCTGGCCAGTTGGGGCAGCTTTTTGATGGTGGGGCTGATCGGCCTGATTATCGCGGGACTGGTGAATATCTTTTTGAAATCGTCGGCGTTGGCATTCGGGCTGGATGTAATCTGCTTGTTCGTGTTTTTGGGGCTGACGGCCTATGACACGCAAAAGCTGAAACTGATGTATCAAAACGCCGAAGAGACAGGCGAGTCGCTGCATACCGTGGTGATTTCGGGTGCGTTGGAGTTGTATTTGGACTTTTTGAATATGTTCCTGGCCTTGTTGTCGTTGATTGGCGGGAGAAAAAAATAAATATGAAAAAATATATTGCGATTGTGGCGCTGGGATTAGGGTTGTGCCAAGGGGCGGCCGCCGCCGATGTGAGTGCCGTGCGGACGCTGGGGACGGCCGGGAAAAATACCGTGTATGTCTTTACCTCGCCGGCGTGCCCGCACTGTGCAACCTATCACGCCGAGATTCTGCCGGTGCTGAAAAAAGAACTGGCCGATACGGGGCTGGCGCAAATCAAACTGGTTGATGTGCCGGGGGATAAACGATCCCTGGCGGCGTCGGCTTTGGGGCGGTGCTTGGACGATGCACAGTATGAAACCTATATGCGGGCGGTCTATGACAACCAGGCGGATTGGGCCTATGGTGAGGCGGATTATCAAGCACTGCTGAAAGGCTATGCGACGGCGGCGGGGTTGGATTCGGCCACGGCGGACAAATGCTTGAACGATGAAAAACTGCGCGAAACGGTGTGGGAACAACGCACGCAAATGGCCGGAAAATATAAAATCTCGGGACTACCCTCTACGGTGGTGGTGCAAGGAATAAAACGCAAAATGTTTGTCGGTGCAGATGATCGGCAAATACCTGAAATTAAAAAACTTTTCAAATTACAATGAGCGAAAAAACAGACCGGTTGCATCAAGATATTCAAGCAATGAAACAAAAAACGCGGCAGCCCGCCGGGCTGGGACGTGGGGCGAATGACTATAATGTAGCCTTGACAATTATGACGGATTTGTTGGGGAATATCTTTATCGGGTGCGCGATCGGGCTGTGTCTGCAATGGCTGTTTCAGACCAGCGTGCTGTTGACGGCGGGGTTGACCCTGTTGGGCGGTGTGAGCGGGCTGTATACTACGGTGCGCTATGGTTTGCGGCAAGAAAGGAAACGGCAGCCATGAACCCGATGCATCAATTTACGGTTAAAAATTGGGTGCCGCTGACATGGTGGGGGCTGGATTTTTCGTTCACGAACGCGGCGCTGTTTATGGTGCTGGCGTCGGTGCTGGGGGCACTGATTCTGTGGTGTCTGATGAAACCGCAGCGTCTGATTCCCACGACGGGGCAAGCACTGGTGGAAGCCCTGTATCGCTTTATCGTGGCGACGGCGCGCGATACGATCGGCGAGAAGTATAAATCATATATTCCCTTTATTTTCAGCGTGTTCGTGCTGATTTTTATGGGGAATTTGTTGGGTCTGTTTCCGTATGGATTTACTTTTACCAGCCAACTGGCACCGGTGGGGGCATTTGCCCTGTTGGGGTTGGTCGTGTCGGCGGGTGTCGGGATTTATCATCAGAAAATCAAATGGTTCCGCACATTTTTGCCCAGTGGGATTCCACTGGTCCTGGCGCCGATCGTCGTGCCGATTGAGCTGATTTCGTTTATCGCCAAGCCGTTCAGCCTGACCGTGCGATTGGTGATGAATATGGTGGTGGGGCATATCTTGCTGAAAATTTTGGCGGGGTTTGTGTTCACATCGGGATTGGCGGGTGTGTTCCCGCTGGTCTTTGTGGCGTTGATGATCGTGTTTGAGGTGGGAATCTCGTTCCTGCAAGCCTATATCTATACCATCTTAACCAGTATCTATTTGGGGGAAGCCCTGAACGGACATGAATAAAAAGGAGAAAAATTATGGAAAATGAAACAATGCAATATATCGCCGAAGCAGCTAAATATTTGTCGGTGGGGTTGATCAGCCTGGTGATGCTGGGCGTGGCAAAGGGCGTGTCGCAAATCTGGGTGACGATTATCTCGTCGGTCAGTCGCAACCCCGGCGTTAAAAATGATGTGAGCCTGTTTGCCTGGGGCGGGGCGGCCATTACCGAAGCGATTGCTCTGTATGCCTTGGGGTTGGCGATTATTATGCTGTATATGTAGGCGTGTGATGCCGCAGTTTGAAACCGCTTTTTATATCGGGCAAATCTTTTGGATGCTGATCAGTTTCGGCTTCTTGTATGTAATGATGACTTTTTTAATCTGCCCGATGATTGAGGAAGTGTTGGACGCCCGCCGGGCACAGGTGGCAGAAAATCTGAACGCGGCGGAAAAGGCGAACAGTGCGGCGGAAAGCTTGCACAAACGGTATGAAGCCTTTATGCAAAATGCCGAAACCGAAAAAAATGAGAAAATCCAAACGGCCTATGCCGAAATCGGCCGGGTGGCACAGCAGGCAGAAAATGCGGAAGATCGGCTTTTGCGGCGAAAAGTGCGCCAAACCGAACATAAAATTGACGGCATTAAAAATAAATTGAACGAGCAAACGGATACGCTGTCAGCGGGAATCGCTGCAGAGTTGTGCGCGCGCTTGACGGGAGGCAGTCCGAAATGATCTATCATAGTGCCGAGTTTTGGAGTAGTGTGGCCTTTGTGATCGTGGTGGCGGTGGCCCTGCGGCCGGTGGGGCGATACCTGAATCGCTGGACCAAACGACAAGATGCGCAAATCACGGCCGAGTTGGAGCAGGCAAAAAACCTGCGGGCTCAGGCAGAAGAGCTGAAAGACGAGTATCAAAAGGCTTTTCAAAATCGCTGGAAAGAACGTGCCAAATTGATGCGAGAGGCCGACCGTGAAATTGAAGACCTGCGCGCCGAGACGGAAAGCAAAACGCACGACCGAATTTTGCATAAACGGCAGGAAGTGGCGCTGCGGTTAAAAGTCATTGAGGAAAATGGTCGGCAAGAGGTTAAAAACCAGATGCTGAGCAAGGTGGTGCGCTGTGCCGGCGAGAGGCTGCGGGCGCAAAGTGAGGCCCCGGCGTCGGCCGTGGAAACGGATCAGATGGTGGCACAGGCCTTGGCGGCCGTGGACGCGATGGCTCCGATTTTGAAAAAATAAACGAAAATACGCTTTTTTTGACGAAAAAAGATTGAAAACAGACGGAAAATTGAGTATACTGCCATCAGAGTTTGAATCAACGAAAAGAAGGTTTTGATGGAACAGCTTCCCCATATTCCCGTCCTGCTGGATGAGGTGATTGAATACCTGAATTGCCGAAAGGCCGGCACCTATATTGACGGCACCTTTGGCGCGGGGGGGTATACGCGCGCGATTTTGGAAGCTAATTCTCGCAATCGCGTGATCGGATTTGACCGTGACCCGGACGCCATGAAAACAGGCCTGATGTTTGAGGGACTGTATCCGAACCGCTTTTCCTTTATTCACGATTGTTTCAGCAATATGGCGGCCTATGTGGATGATCCGGTGGACGGGATTGTGTTGGACCTGGGGGTGTCGTCTATGCAGATTGATCAGCCCGAACGCGGGTTCTCGCTGCGCTTTGACGGGCCGCTGGATATGCGCATGGGACAGCAGGGTAAATCGGCCAAAGACTATGTCAACGGCCTGTCGGAACGGGACTTGGCGGAAATTATTTTCAAGTTCGGTGAAGAAAAAGCGTCGCGTCGAATTGCGGCTGCGATTGTCCAAGAACGCACACAATCTCCGATTATTACGACGGCGCAGCTGGCCGATGTAATCCACAGGGTCATGCCGCGTCCCAAAGACGGATCGGATAGTGCAACACGAACCTTTCAAGCCCTGAGGATTCGAGTCAATGACGAGTTGGGCGAATTGCAACGCACCTTGGACGCATCGTCGCGGTTGTTAAAGCCGGCCGGGCGATTGGTGGTGGTGTCATTCCATTCTTTGGAAGATCGGTTGGTCAAGAACTTTTTAATTCGTCATTCGGACGCAAAAACACATCAAAATCGCTATGCGCCGGCGGAGGCAGTCAGTGCGGGGCCCTTTACCGTTTTAACGCGCAAACCCGTGTGTGCGGGCGAGGCGGAGCTGAAACGCAATCCGCGGGCGCACTCGGCCAAACTGCGGGCGGCGCAAAGGACGGCATAGATGAAAACTTGGGTTGTTCGAGTGGGCTGTGTGTTGTTGGCACTGGGGGCGGCTTTGCAGTTGTTTTATGTCAAGTATCAGGTGATTGACCAAGAGCATGAGCTGAAACGCATACACCGGCAAATCGCCGATGATATGCGGGAAATCCATATTTGGGAAGCGGAATGGGCGTTACTGAACAACCCGGATCGCCTGCGCAAATTGGTGGCAAATTATACGACCTTTCAACCGATCGGGGCCAAGCAAATCGTGCGAATATCCGATCTGCCGATGCGGGCGGCACCGGTGCCGGAATCGCGCCCCGTGTTTGTTGAAGACGCAGAGGGACAGCCATGAAACGATCCCCGAAAGAGACTTTTTACTATGTGGGGCAGGAAATCCCCTATCACCGGTTGGATCGCTATCGGTGCTTGGACGCGACAACGCAGGTGGTGCTGCAAAAAGCGCGCGGGCGTATTACCTTGATTATCGGGGCGTTGGCGTTGTGCTTTGCGGTGATTGTAGGGCGGCTGTTTTACCTGACGATTGTGAACTATCAGGCGCGGAACTTTACGCCGTCGGTCCTGAAAACCGAATATATGACGGGGCGACAAAACATTGTGGATCGGCACGGGATTGTGTTGGCGACCAGTATCCCGACGGCGGACTTGTCTGTCAATCCCTCTAAAATTAAAAACCCCCAAGAAGTGGCCGAAAAATTGGCTAAGGCGATTCCGTCGCTGTCGTATGAGGCGGCCTATCAAAAACTGACGGCGGGGAATAACTTTCAATATATCAAACGCGGCTTAACGCCGGTGGAACGCAATGCGGTGAACTGGATCGGGAACCCCTATTTGGAAGAGCGGCAGGGAGAAAAGCGCGTCTATCCGCAGCAAAACCTGTTCTCGCATTTAATCGGCAGTGTGGATATTGATAATGTCGGAACGGCGGGGCTGGAAAAAGCCTATAACGAAGAACTGAAAACGGATCCGGTGATGCTGTCGCTGGATACATCGGTTCAGGAAATGACGCGGCAGGCCCTGATGCAGGGGATTCAAAAATACAAAGCCCGCGCGGGTTTAAGTGTCGTAATGAATGTCAAAAACGGTGAAATTCTGGCGTCGGTGTCGCTGCCGGATTATAATCCGAATCGGTCAGCGGGGAAAAAAGATGATCGCTTTAATAAAGTCAGCCTGGGCAGTTATGAATTCGGATCGGTGTTCAAGTTATTCAATACGGCGATGGCGTTGGAAGCCGGCGATATTCGGCCGACGGACTCGTTTGATGCGAAAAACACCCTGAAAATCGGGCGCAAAGTGATTGAGGATTTTCGCGGGCAAAATCGAGTGCTGACGGTGCCGGAAATCCTGATACACTCGTCCAACATCGGGTCGGCACGAATCGCCCTGCAATCGGGGTGGCAAAAACAACGCGACTTTTTGGGAAAATTGGGCTTTTATCAAAAGCTGCCGATTGTGCTGTCGGAACGGGGATCAACACTGTATCCGACGGGGGCAAAATGGGCGGATATGACCTCGGCCAGCGTGGCATACGGCTATGGCGTGTCGGTGACGCCCCTGCACCTGATTGCGGCGGTGGCAGCCATTGCAAACGACGGAATCTATCATGTGCCGACCTTTATCAAAGACGGCAATAAAGGCAGGCCCGAATATCAGGTTATTTCACGTAAGACCTCGGAACAAATGCGCCATATGATGTGGGCGGTGATCAATTGGGAAATGAAAGAAAGCAACCCGGTGTATGGCTATGCCGTGGGGGGGAAAACAGGATCGGCGAACCTGCTGTCCGAGGACGGACGGTATATCCAAGGGTCGCTGCGCACCAGTTTTGTGGGAGTTTTTCCGATGGATGATCCGCAATATGCGGTGCTGGTGACATTGGAGGATCCGAAAAAAATTAAAGAAACATGGATGTTTAATAATGCGGGGTGGAATGCCAGGCCGATCGGCCTGAACATCATTGCGGAGATTGCACCGTATTTGGGTGTGATGCCGCGGCCGCGGTGGGAGCAACCCTCCTATATTGAGCAAGCTATTGAAAAGAGTATTGAATACAAGAAGAGGAAAAAATGAACAGTTGTGAACTATTGGCCGAAATCGGCGTGAAAGTGAACGGAGAATTGCCGGAGATAACGGGCTTGGCAATTCATGCGGGGGCTGTGCGATCCGGTGATGCCTTTGCCGCGATGAAGGGAGCCGCACGCGACGGGGCGGACTATGTGGCCGAGGCTGTTCAAAACGGTGCGGTGCTGATCCTGGCCGAGCGCGAAATAGTGGCCGATGTGCCCGTGGTGGTGGTGCCGAACCTGCGGCGGCAGGTGTCGCGTCTGGCGGCTCGGTTGTATCCGTCGGATCAGGTGATGAAACTGGCCGTGACGGGGACGAACGGAAAAACCTCAACCGTCTATTATGTGCAGCAACTGTTAAATCGGCTGGGGATTTCGGCAGCCAGTCTGGGGACAATCGGCGTGGATTCGGCCCGGGGACATATCGAGGGGTATATGACAACGCCGGATGCAATTACTTTGAATAAAACGCTGCACGACCTGCAAACACAGGGAATCCGCGTGGTGGCGTTGGAGGCATCCAGCCACGGTTTGGATCAAGGGCGGTTGGACGGCTTGATGTTCCGGGCGGGGGCTTTTACGAATCTGACGCAAGATCATTTGGATTATCATAAAACCATGGCGGCCTATTTGGATGCGAAAAGTAAGTTGTTTTCGGACTATGTGGCCGCGGACGGTTTGGCGGTGTTGAACGCCGATGATTCCGCCTTTGCACACTTGGCCGATATGGCGAAAGAGCGAGGCTTGCGCGTTATATCCTATGGTCGGCAGGGGGCGGATTTTCGCCTGATTTCCCAAACGCCGACAGAGTATGGGCAGTCCGTTGTGTTTGAGGCCGGTGGCCGGCGGTATGAGACGAACCTGGCGATTGTGGGGGACTTTCAGGTGATGAACCTGTTTGCCGCCATGGGGCTGTGCCTGGGAGCGGGGGTTGCCATAGAGCAGATCATCCCCCTGTTGCCCGAGTTGCAAGCCCCCAGCGGCCGGATTGAACAAATGGGAACTTTGCCGAACGGGGCGCGGGTCTTTGTGGACTATGCGCACACGCCGGACGCGGTGGAGCGGGTGTTGATCTCGCTGCGGGCGCATACGAAAGGCAAGTTGGTGTGTGTGATCGGCTGTGGCGGAAATCGCGATACCGGCAAGCGGCCTTTGATGGGGGCTGCGGCGGATCGGTTGGCGGATCGGGTCTATATCACCGATGATAACCCGCGGTTTGAGAATCCGGCGGCGATTCGGACGGCGATCCGAGAGGCCTGTCCGAATGCCGAAGAATACGACAATCGCGAAGAAGCGATCTATCGCGCGGTTAAAAGCTTGGAGCCGCAGGATGTGCTGGTCATTGCAGGTAAGGGGCACGAAGCCGGGCAAACCATCAACGGGATAACCTATGCCATGGATGATCGGGTGGAAGCACGTTTGGCTATTATGAGCCGAACAACCCCTGCGCTGTGGACGGCCGAGGAATTAAAATTGGCTCTGTCGGTCAAAGTGCCCGAACGCATACAAGCGTATGGCGTTTCTATTGACACACGAACATTGAAGTTGGGGGATCTGTTCCTGGCGATGAGCGGGGAAAACAGCGACGGACATGCCTTTGTCAAGCGCGCCGTAGAATTGGGCGCGGCGGCGTGCGTGGTGACTCATTTGGTGGCCGAAGTGCCGGCGGAAAAGCAAATTGTGGTGGCCGATGTGATGAATGCGCTGGAATCCTTGGCGCGGTTTTCGCGTATGCGCAGTTCCGCTACCTTTATCGGGATTACGGGCTCGTCCGGCAAGACAACTACCAAAGAAATGTTAAAGGCGATTCTGTCTGCCCAAGGGCAAACGCAGGCGACACAAGGCAACCTGAACAACCAGATCGGAGTGCCGCTGACCCTGGCGCGGGTGGGAGCCGGGACACGCTATGCCGTGATTGAAATGGGTATGAACCACAGTGGTGAGCTGTATCACCTGTCGGATATGGTGCGACCGGATATAACGATTATCACCTCTATCGGGTTGGCGCATCGCGCGTTTTTCAAGACCGAAGCCGATGTGGCCAAGGCCAAATCAGAAATCTTTGAGTTCCAAAATCGGCAAGGGGTGGCCGTCCTGAATAAAGCAGATGATTTTTACGACTTTTTAAAGCAGGCCGCCGCGGCGCAAGGTATCGCACGGCAGGTCTCGTTCGGGGCGGATAAAACCGCCGATGTGGCGTTGGTGTCGGCGGTATCGACCGGCGATAAAACAACGGTGGATTTTATGACACAAGGCCGGACGTATCAAATGACCTTGGGCTTTGTCGGAACACACTATGTATCGGACGCCCTGGGGGCGTTGGCCGTGGTGTTGGCCGCAGGGGGCGATTTGGAGCAGGCGATCAAAACGCTGGAAACCCAAAGCCCGGCGGCAGGACGTGGGGCGGTGTCAAGCGTGATTTTCGCGGGGCATCATATCACCCTGATAGATGATGCCTATAATGCTAATCCGTCGTCTATGGCGGCGTCGGTGCGGGCCCTGGGTCTGAGGCGCGGGGGGCGGAAAATCGCGGTGCTGGGCGATATGTTGGAGTTGGGCGATTTGGGCCCGAAACTGCACGCCGATATGGCACCGGTGTTGAACAAAGCCGGCGTGGATCGGGTTTATTTGGCGGGCGAGCTGATGACGCATTTGTGGGCCGATGTGCCGGCGGATAAACAAGGTGCGCATACCCGAACCCCCGAAGAATTGTTGCCGATTTTGGCGCGCGACCTGCAAGACGGGGATTTTGTGTTGGTCAAGGCTTCGCACGGGGCGGGGCTGTATCGGTTGATTCAAATGATGAAAGGAAATAAATAATGCTGTATTGGTTGCATATGCTGAAAAATGTGGTCAGTCCTTTGAATGTGTTTCAATATCTGACTTTTCGGACGGGCGGGGCGCTGATCACGGCGTTTTTGATTGTCCTGATAGCCGGGCCGCGGTTTATCCGGTGGCTGAAATCCAAGCAGGGTGAGGGGCAACCGATTCGCACCGACGGGCCGCAAACGCACCTGTCCAAAAAAGGCACGCCGACAATGGGCGGGTTGCTGATCGTGATAGCGGGCGTGATTGCGACGTTGCTGTGGGCGAATCCGGCCAATCCCTATGTGTGGGTGGTGCTGACGGTGTTTGTCGGTTTTGGCGCGATCGGGTTTGGGGATGACTATCTGAAACTGACGCGGCACAATACAGCCGGCATTTCGGGACGCAAACGCCTGATGATGGAGTTCGGGCTGGCTTTTGTGGCGTGTGTGGCGGTGATTTGTTTGGAGGACGGTATGATGGCGACAACCCTGACAATTCCGTTTTTCAAGAATATTTTGATGGATATCGGGTGGTTCTATATCCCGTTTGTGCTGGTGGTGATTGTCGGGACGGCCAATGCCGTGAACCTGACGGACGGGCTGGACGGCCTGGTCAGCGTGCCGGTGATTATGGCGCTGTTGGTGTTTGCGGTAATTGCCTATTTATCGGGGAATGTGCAGTTTGCCGAATACCTTAAAATCTATTATGTCGGGCAGGCCGCAGAATTGACGGTGCTGGGCGGGGCGCTGATCGGAGCGACATTGGGCTTTTTGTGGTATAATGCTCACCCGGCTCAGGTGTTTATGGGGGATACCGGATCACTGGCGCTGGGGGGCGCGCTGGGGGTGTTGGCCGTCGCAACCAAGCACGAGATTGTCTTGGCAATTGCGGGTGGCATTTTTGTGGCCGAGGCTCTGTCGGATATTATTCAGGTGGGCTCGTATAAACTGCGGGGTAAACGCGTGTTTTTAATGGCGCCGATTCATCACCACTTTGAGAAAAAAGGTTGGTCCGAAACGACGGTCGTCGTTCGGTTCTGGATTGTGTCTATTTTATTGGCGCTGGCGGCGTTGGCCACATTGAAGTTGAGGTAAAAATGAAGCACTATATCGGACAGAAACTCTATCAAATCAAGACGCAATTTCGCGGGCTGGACAAGGGAATTTTGAACAGTATTTTTATCTTGATTTTGTTCGGAATCTGTCTGACATTGGCGGCCAGTCCCGCCGTGGCCGAGCGCAACCGCTATGGCACATTTCATTTTATCTACCGGCAATTTTTGTTCCTGGGGCCGGCGGTGGGCACGATGCTGGGCGTTGCGCTGCTGTCGGTTAAACAAATCCGACGGGTGGCGTTGGTGTTGCTGGTGGTCAGCTTGATTCTGATGGTGTATGTGCTGTTGTTCGGTTATGAAATTAAAGGGGCCAAACGGTGGATGAATTTCGGGCCAATCGGCCTGCAACCGTCCGAGTTCGTTAAACCGGCTTTTGCCGTGGTGTGCGCGTGGTTGTTGGCGTCGGGCAAGTTGATTAAAAAATTCCCGGGCTATTGGTTGGCGATCGGCCTGTATGGGATTGTGGCGTTGTTGTTGTTCCGGCAGCCCGATATCGGTATGTTGCTGACGGTGTCGGCAATCTTTGCGGTGCAGTTGTTCCTGTCCGGGATTCCGTGGGCGTTGGTGCTGGGGGCCGGGGGATTTTTTGCCGCACTGGTGCCGCTGGCGTATTTTAATTTAGAGCATGTGCGCCTGCGGATTGATCGGTTTTTAAGCCCCGAGGTGGAAAAAGGCTATCAGGTGGAAAAGTCGCTGGAAACCTTGCATAACGCAGGGTGGTTCGGCAAAGGCCCGGGCGAAGGCGTGGTCAAATTTCAATTGCCCGATGCGCATACAGACTTTATTTTGGCGGTTTCGGCCGAGGAGTTCGGGTTTGTCCTGACGGCGTTGTTGGTAGGCGTATTTGCCTTTTTGGTTTTGCGCGGGTTTTGGATGATTCGCAAAGAAAATAATTATTTTTGCCAAATTGCCGTTGCGGGCTTATTGACTCAGATTGCTTTTCAGGTTATTGTAAATATGGGTTCAACTTTGAATCTCTTGCCGACCAAAGGTATGACACTGCCGTTCATCTCGTATGGCGGGTCGTCATTGGTGTCGGTGGGGATTGCTTTCGGGTTTATCCTGGGGCTGATTCACAGTCGGACATTGAGCAGAGGATTGGAATAAAATGACAAAAACAAAACAACAAGCACCTTTAATCGTGGTTAGTACCGGCGGTAGCGGCGGGCATATCTTTCCGGCCGAAGCAATCGCCGGCGCTTTGATTAAACAAGGCGCACGGGTGGCGTTCCTGACCGATAAGCGCGGGCAGGCTTTTCAAGGATTAAAAGGCGTGGCGGTTTATCGCTTGGCGGCCGAGTCTGTGACGGGGCGGTCGGTGCTTGGGAAAATTCGGGCGTTGTTCAAACTGTGGCTTGGCACGGTGCAGGCGCTTTTCCTGATGTATCGCCTGAAACCCGCGGCGGTGGTGGGTGTGGGCGGTTATGCCTCGATCCCGGCGGTGATGGCGGGGCATGTGGCGCATATCCCTGTGATTTTGCACGAGCAAAATGCCGTTCTGGGGCGTGCGAATCGCTTGCTGGCGCGGGGGGCACGGTTTATCGGCACCTCGTTTCAACCGACACTGCTGATTCCGGCCGATATTCTACAGATTCAAGTGGGCCTGCCGGCACGACCGGCGGTGCTGGCGTTGCAGGACAGCCCTTTCCCAAAGATGAAAGATACCTTTCATTTACTGATATTCGGGGGCAGTCAGGGAGCACGATTCTTTACGAACAAATTGCCCGAGGCGTTGTTGGCGTTGCCGGCGGAACTGCGTGCCAAAATTGACCTGGTGCAACAGGTGCGACCCGAAGATATGGACCATGCGCGGGAAGTCTATGCCGGGGCGGGGTTCAAAAAAATCACCCTGAAATCCTTTTTTAATGATATGCCCGAGCAATTGAAAAAAGCACATTTGGTGATCGGGCGTGGCGGGGCCGGGACATTGACCGAGCTGATGATTATCGGGCGACCGGCAATCATTATCCCCTTGCCGACAGCGGCGGATAACCACCAAGCGGAAAATGCGCGCCTGTTCTGTGATAAAGGGGCCGGTTGGTTGATGCTGGAAAGCGACTATCAGACCAATAGAATGCGCGATCGACTGATGAAACTGATGACAAAACCGGAGCTGCTGGCTGATGCGGCACGGCGTTCGGCACAGGGGGGCGATCCGGCGGCTGCGGATAAAATGGCCGGCGCGATTTTGGATATTGTGAAGGGAGCCAAATAATGCGAAAAATACTTCCCCTTAAAAAAATTCACTTTATCGGCATTGGCGGAATCGGTATGAGCGCGATTGCCGAAATGCTGCATGATATGGGCTTTGCAGTGCAAGGATCTAATGATGTGGAAAACGGCAATACCGAGCGTGTGCGCGGGCAGGGAATCCCCGTCTTTATCGGGCACGATTCCAATAATTTAAGCGGCGTGGACGCGGTGGTGATCTCGTCTGCCATACATTCCGACAATCCCGAGTTGGCCGAAGCTCGCCGGCGGGGAATCCCGGTGGGGCATCGCTCGGAAATGCTGGCCGAGATATTAAAATTTAAGCAAAGTGTGTGTGTGTCGGGCACGCATGGTAAAACGACGACGTCCTCTTTGATTGCCAGCCTGCTGGTGACGGCGGGGAAAAAACCCAGCTTTGTGATCGGCGGAATCTTGAACAACCAAAAGTCTAATGCTCAGCTGGGGTCTGGCAACTGGGTCGTGGTGGAGGCCGACGAGTCGGACGGGTCGTTCCTGCGCCTGCCAACGACGATTTCGGTCATCACGAACATAGATCCCGAGCATTTGGATTTTTATAAAACCTTTGACCATATGAAGCGGGCGTATGCGGCCTTTATCCGGCAGACGGCGTTTTACGGCTGCACGGTGGCCTGCACGGATCATCCGGTAGTGCGCGAAGTGCTGGCCGATGTGTCGGGTCGTAAGATCATCACCTATGGCCTGAACAAGCAAGCCGATATTCATCCCGATCATATTCGGCCGACCGAGACCGGCTTTGTGATGGATATCTTTATTCGTCGCGGATGCAAGTTCAAAAAACTGAAAGATGTGGCACTGTCGCTGATGGGCCTGCATAATGTGGCCAATGCTATGGCGATGGTGGGTGTGGCCGAACAAATGGGTATTACGGAGAAAGCTATTCGCAAGACTCTGGCGGGGTTCAAGGGGATTCAACGCCGCCTGACCAAGCGCGGTATCATTGATGCGAATGTGCCGGTCTATGACGATTATGCCCACCATCCGGTTGAAATTAAAGCGACTTTAAGTGCGTTGCGACCAGCTACAAAAAAACGCGTGATTGCCATTTTTCAACCGCATAGATATACCAGATTGCGCGATTTATGGGATGACTTTTTGACGGCGTTTGACGATGCGGATCAAGTTCTGGTGTGCGATGTTTATCCGGCGGGCGAACCGGCGTTAGAGGGCATCACGGCTCAGCGATTTGCAGCGGCTTTGTCCGAAAAGCACGCGAATGTCGGCTATATCCCCTCGTTTGAGGCGTTAACCGAACGCATTCAAAAAGAAGCACGGCCGGGTGATACGATTGTATGCCTGGGGGCGGGCAGTATTTCAGCGCAGGCCAAAGAATTGATTAAAAAACTAAAAGGAAAAACAATATGTTAGGTTGGTTTCGGAAATTATTTTATCACAGCCCTCTGCTGGACAAAATACCGCCGATGCGGGGGTTGGTGGAAGAGGGTAGAATGCTGGCCAAGAAAACTTGGCTCGGTGTGGGAGGACCGGCCGAGGTCTATATAGAACCGACCGATGTGGCAGACCTGATGCACCTGATGAAAACATTGCCGGACGAGCCGTTTACGGTGTTAGGGGCGGGCAGCAATGTTTTAATTCGCGACGGTGGGATTCCGGGCATAACTCTGCACCTGGGGCGCAGTTTTTCCGAAATTAAAGTAGAGGGAAATTGCCTGCGGTGCGGGGCGGGAGCCTCGGTGATGGAAGTGGCGCGTGTGGCTGAGAAAAACGGCTTGACGGGGTTTGAGTTCCTGTCGGGGATACCGGGATCGGTGGGCGGCGCGGTGCGTATGAATGCGGGGGCTTTCAGACAATCACTCAGCGATAGAATGACCCTGCTGGTTGCGATGACGGGCAACGGTGATATTTCCGAAATCAACCCGCGTGAGATGAATATCTTTGAATATCGGCAGTGCTATTTGCCGCTGGATTGGATTTTCCTGGAAGTGGTATTGGAAGGCGAAAAGGCCCGGGATCCGCAAACAATCCGCGACAAGATGCTGGAATACAAGAAAAAACGCGAAGCGGCACAACCGCAAGGGGTGCGCACGGCAGGGTCTACTTTCAAAAATCCGGATGGCCTGATGGCGTGGCGATTGATTGATAAGGCCGGTCTGCGCGGGGCTCGGGTCGGGCATGCTGTCGTATCGGATAAGCATGCGAACTTTTTGATCAACGAGGGGGGCGCGTCGGCCGAGGATATAGAAGAACTGGGCGAAAAAATCCGGGCTCGGGTGAAAAAAGAACACGGTGTGGCTTTGGAATGGGAAGTTAAACGATTGGGAGTGCGCAAATGAAGAAAGTAGCGGTTTTAATGGGCGGGTGTTCGTCTGAACGTGATATTTCACTGCAAAGCGGAGAGGGAGTGGCCGAGGCTTTGGTCGGGTTGGGATACAGCGTCAGCCGACTGGATTGGTCGGGCGACGGAGCCGAGTTGGTGGAAATGTTGACGGCCGAGCGGCCCGATGTGGTGTTTAATGCACTGCACGGTCGGTTTGGCGAAGACGGCTGTGTGCAGGGGCTTTTGAATATGATGCGGATACCCTATACGCACTCGGGCGTGGCGGCGTCGGCTATCGGTATGGATAAAGACCTGACCCGACAACTGGCTGAGAATGCCGACATTGATGTGGCGGCGGGGCGGTTGATGATGCGAGAAGACTTTTTGTCGGGCGGTGAACCGATTATGCCCTATGTAATTAAGCCAAATGCAGACGGATCGTCTGTGGGGGTGTTTATTGTGCGGGACGAGGCCGATCGGGAGCGGGCTTTGGCGGCCTGGCCCGCGGGTGAAGTTCGCCTGTTGGAAGACTATATCGCAGGACGAGAATTGTCGGTGGCGGTGCTGGACGGCTGTGCGATCGGTGTGGTGGAGATTATCCCGAAATCGGGTTATTATGACTTTACGAACAAATATCAGGAAGGTGGTGCGCGCCATGTGATACCGGCTGAAATCGGGTCTGAAATGACGGCTTTGGCCAAGGACTGGGCCGAGCAAATGCATACGATGATAGGCTGTCGCGGTGTGTCGCGGTGTGATTTCCGGCTGAACGATCGGACGAACCCCGAAAATCCACGCTTGGTGCTGCTGGAAATCAACACAAATCCCGGTATGACGCGCCTGTCTCTGGTGCCGGAATTGGCCCGCATTTGTCGGCAGATGAGCTATGCCGAATTGGTGAGGCACTTGGTGGAGGAGGCAACATGCGACAACTGAAAAAAGCCAAATGGCGTCGAGCAAAATGGGGACTGACGGCAACTCTAATCGTTCTGGTCGGATGCGTCGGAGTCAGTCTGACCCCGACAGGTCGATCTTTTTGGAAGTCTTTGTCGGAAATGGCCGATACAATGACGGACAAAGCCGCTCTGAGACTGGGGCAAGCAACAGTGTCGGGATATGCGCGCACAAATAAACAGGATATTGTCAAGAAAATCAACCTTTCGCAAGGAATGCCGATTTTTGATATTGACTTGGATCGGGTGCGGGAACAGGTGCTGGAACTGCCGTGGGTGAAAACCGCAGTGGTAAAACGGCAGCTGCCGGCAACACTGTTGATAGAAATCACCGAAAAAGAGCCGATTGCTCTGTGGCAGAATAACAAAAAATACTGGCCCTTGGATACCGACGGACAACCGATTCGCGATGATAAAACGGTGCTGACAAACCTGATTTTGGTGGTGGGACAGGACGCGCCAAAACATACGCCGGCATTGATGAAAACACTGGAATCCTATCCGGAACTGCGCGAAAAAGTGCGCTCGGCTGTGCGGGTAGGTAATCGGCGCTGGAATCTGATTCTGAACGATGCCGAGGAGGGGCTGGTGATTAAACTGCCCGAAGAGGAACCGGACACGGCATTGAGGCGCTTGATGCGGGCAGACGATACGGATAAACTCTTGAAACGTGATCTGAAAAGCATTGATTTGCGCTTGGATGATCGGATTATTGTGCGCGAGAAAGGAAAATCCAAAAAATGAGTTGGTGGGCTTATCGGCAAAACAGAAAATCATACATAACAGTGCTGGATATCGGATCGTCCAAAGTGTGTGGCCTGATGGCGCATATTCCCTCAAACGGTCGACCCGAGGTAATCGGTGTCGGGTTTGCGGCAGCCAAAGGGATTAAATCCGGCATGGTGGTGGATCTGAACGAAGCGACCGAATGTATCGGGCATGTGCTGGGACAAATTGAAAAGCAGGCCGAGCGACCCGTTAAATCTGTGACAGTAAATATCTCGTCCAATCAACTTAAATCCCGTCACTTGGCCAAGGAAATCACGTTGGACGACAGCCATCCGATCACGGCCGGCGATGTCAAGCAGTTGGTGGACGATATGATTCAAACCATTGTTCCGCCCGAGGAAGAAGTCTTGCACCCCTTTGCGATGGGTTATTCGGTGGACGGTGAGGCCGGCATTGCCGACCCGCGGGGCCTGTATGCGCGGACATTAAAGGCGTATGTGCATGTGGTTACAATTCCCGAAACGCAGCTGCGGAACCTGTTGATGGTTCTGGATCGGTGCCATGTAGAGCTGGATCGCAAAGTTGCAACGCCCTATGCGGCGGCACTGGCGACTCTGACGGATGAGGAAAAAGAGGTCGGAGCCACGGTGCTGGACCTGGGGGCGGGCACAACGGGTTATGCATTGTTTGCGCGGGGGTATTTGGTGCACTTGGGTGTTGTGCCGATCGGAGGAGCCTTGATGACACGCGACATTGCGCAGGTGTTGAGCACCTCGTTGGCCACGGCCGAGCGGTTGAAAACCCTGAACGGTGCGGCGTTTTTATCGCCCAAAGACGAGCTGGATCGCCTGATCGTGCCGATGATCGGTGAGGAATCCGAAACAAATTCGCAAATCCCCAAAGCCGAGCTGATTAAAATCATCGTGCCGCGGTTGGAGTCTATTTTGGAACAAATCGGACAAAAGTTGGCCGCAAACGAATTGTTCTTGGCCTCGGCTCGGCGGTTGGTGTTGTGCGGCGGCGGCAGTGCTTTGCAGGGAATCAAGGAAAAAGCCGAGGCTCTGTTGGAGGCAAATGTGCGTTTAAGTAAGGCACCATACATAAAAAACTTGCCAAATCAATTTGATTCGTATACATTTGTGGTATGTGCCGGATTGTTAAAATATGTTCTGTCGCAACAGGCTGCCGCGCGGCCGGTGGAACAGTTTGACGAACAGGCGCTTGGGAAAAGTCGTTTTAGAAAGGTCTTGACATGGTTAGTGAAATAGCAAATAATGAACTGGATATCGGGCTGGCAACGCCGGCACCGGAGGTGCTGTTGACCCCGAACATCGGCGTGTTTGGCGTCGGGGGTGCTGGGGGCAACGCGATCAATAATATGATTCGGTCCAAGTTGGGTGGTGTGTCGTTCTTTGCCGCCAATACCGATGCCCAGGCTTTGTCGCGATCCTTGGTGGCGGACAAGATTCAGCTGGGTGTGGCATTGACCAAAGGATTGGGGGCGGGGGCTAATCCCGAAATCGGCAAGGCCGCCGCCGAAGAATCGGCTGACAAGATTAAAGAAGCCCTGACGGGGTTGCACTTGCTGTTTTTAACGGCGGGTATGGGGGGCGGCACCGGCACGGGGGCGGCGCCTGTGGTGGCACGCCTTGCAAAGGAAATGAATATCCTGACCGTCGGGGTGGTGTCCAAACCGTTTAATTTTGAGGGGTCGCGCCGGATGAAAACGGCCGAGCAGGGGATTATTGAACTGCAAAAATATGTGGATACGCTGGTTGTGATACCGAACCAAAATCTGTATCGGATTGCGGGTGAGGGTATGACCTTTTTAGAGGGCTTCAAAATCGCGGATAATGTGTTGTGCCAAGGCGTGCGCAGTATTACGGATTTAATCTTGAAGCCCGGAATTATCAATTTGGACTTTGCCGATGTGCGCACGGTGCTGTCCACAATGGGACGCTCTATGATGGGCACCGGTGAGGCCAATGGTGAAAACCGTGCGTTGGCGGCTGCCGAGCAGGCCATTACCAATCCGCTGTTGGATAACACCAGTATCAAGGGGGCCAAGAGCCTGCTTTTGAACATTTCCAGCGGTTCGGATATGACGATGAATGAGTTTGATATTGCCGCTGAGCGCATTCGGGCCGAAGTGGATCCGGACGCGAACATTATTGTCGGCGCCAGTGTTGATGAAGATTTAAGCGGCAAAATCCGGGTGTCTTTGGTGGCGACGGGAATTGACGATATGGTCAACAATATCCCCGAGGCTGTGAACAAGCCCGTCGTGCCTGAGCCCGCTCCTGTCAATGTGACCCCGCCCGAGATCGCACCGATTGTCACACCGACTCCTGCGCCCGAACCGGCGGCGGCCGAGCCTGACCTGATGCCGATTCAGCCCACGGTTGCGCAAACACCCGAACTGATTTTAACCGAGACGGTAGAGCCTCTTGCGGCCACTTTGGTGGTGGATTTACCGACGCCGCCACCCGCGCCCGAACCGGCCCTGTTTACCGAGCAGCAGCCGATTATGGCCGACATTACGCCGATTACCGATATGCCCGAGGAACGCGCCGAAATCAAAGTGGATACGCCGCAAAATACCGCGAATGTCAAGCCGCAAAACAGTGGGCTGTTTGGTCGCTTTTGGGGCAAGAAACGGCCGGTGGTGCGCCCCGCGCAACCCAAAGAAGATGAGCCTTTGTTGGATGTGTTCGGCAATGATATGTCGCTTCCTTCCTTTTTTAAGGAACCGCGCAAGTAAATGACGAAACCGCAAACTTCCCGTGCGTGTGCCGTGCGCCTGTTGACGCAGGTGTTGAATCACGGCCGGACAATAGAGCGCGCCGAAACGGCTGATCCCGGGACGCAAAAGTTGTCTGAATCGGATCGTCAATTTGTGCATTTAATCTTGCTGACAACGGTGCGTCGGTTGGGACAGATTGACGCGGTTTTGGGGCGGTTGTTGCGCAAGCCGTTGCGGGGTAAACTGGCTCCGGTGAATCAGATTTTGCGGATCAGTGTGGCGCAATACCTGTTTTTGAAAACGCCGGCCTATGCGGTGGTCAATACGGCGGTGGAACTGACGCGCGCGCTGGGCTTTGCAGGTATGACGCGCCTGGTCAACGGGGTGTTGCGCACCTTGGAACGACAGGCAGATTCCCTGGCGGGGACAGAGGTTATTCAAAATATCCCGCTCTGGTTGCGACAGGTGTGGGAGGCTTATTACGGGCCGGATATGGTGCGTCAAACGGCCGAGGCGGTGCTGATCCCGCCGCCATTGGATATTACGGTGGCCGAAAACGCTGCGGATCTGGCCCGGCGGTGGCAGGGAGTTGTATTACCAACCGGCGGGGTGCGGGTAGCGGCGGCCTCCCCCACCGAATTAGAGGGCTTTCAAACGGGTAAATGCTGGGTGCAAAACGGTGCTGCGTCGGTGCCGGCACAGCTGCTGGGTGATGTGGCGGGCTTGCGGGTAGCGGATTTATGCGCTGCCCCCGGAGGTAAGACGGCGCAACTGGCCGCCCGCGGTGCGCATGTGGCGGCCTATGACATCTCGGACAAGCGGCTGGAAAGACTGCGTGAAAATATGCGGCGCCTGGGCCTGGAAAATCAAGTCTCGGTGCATTGTGGGGATATTTTGACCCTGACGGATCGGGACATTTATGATGCCGTGCTGCTGGACGCACCGTGTTCGGCGACCGGCACGATTACCCGCCACCCCGAGGTGATGTATCACCAAACGCCCGCCGATGTGGCGCGCTTGGCCGAATTACAACGGCAAATGCTGCGTCAGGCGATTGCCCTGACAAAACCGGGGGGTAAAATTGTGTTTTCCACTTGCTCACTGCAACCCGAAGAGGGCGATGCCGTCGTGCAGGCGATGGGTGATCAAATCACGGTTATGCGTCCGACGGACGATCGCTGGAAACCGTTTTTAACGCCTTTCAGCAGCCTGCGATTCCTGCCGGCCATGGGGTATGACGGCTTTTACGCCTGCCTGATGCGCAGGCACTAGGGCGCGGTGGGGGTGGCCTGTGCCTGTAAATGGCGTGTGATATATTGTAAAAACTCAACAAATGTTTGAAAAACAAACAAAGATTGATAGGTAAAGCGATCTAGTAAGCGGTATTCTTTGGTCGCAAAGTCATAGGTGATCAGTGTCTCCCACCCATAACCCAACAATAATTTTTTCTTCATCACGGCGTTGTTCTGGCAAAAAGCATAGTGCTGCAAAATGCCGGGGTGCGTAAAGGCGCCTTTGTTGCGTTCAATGTTGTTCAGGGCAAACAGGGTTATCCCGTTCCAAAACAGGCCGTTCGTTGCCCCCAAAAACGACACATAATCCAGCGGAATGGGGGGCACCCCCGCTTTGACCAGCGTGACCGAGGCTTGCTGAACGGTTTTGGGATCCACGGGCGGGAAAACCACCGCATAGTGCTCGTATAAGCATTTCAGGCATTTATTGAGTTCTGACATTTTTTACCTCCCCGGCATACTGCGCAGCGCCAAATCGCGCAAAGCATTTTCCGAAAAACCGGCCACAACACTGCGGTCTTGCTTGTTCTTACCACCCGATCCCGTCAGCAGCCCCAACGGAATATACACTTTACCCGTCGGGACGGGGACATACAATTGCGCCGGGGTCAGAGCGCCCTCGGGGCCCAAAATCTGTTTGTTCAGATACAGATGTATCAGCTCGTGAAACGGGCGAGCCTGAATAAACACCAGGTTTTCAAAATCAACCTTACCGCCGTAATCCAGCGGATACTTCAAATGCACGGTAAAGTTCTCGGGGATTTGGCCGTGCTTCATATAGAACAGACCCTCTTCCGTAACGCCGGCCGCGCGCAGGTCATTCGCGTGGTGATAGGATAAAAAGCGCGTAAAATCGCGAATCGTGCGGTTCAGGAACTTTTGCCGGGCGACAAAATCGGCGGCTTCGTCCGGATAATAGGGCACAACCATCAGGTCCATACCCGGAAAGTTCATCTCGTTAAACAGGGACTCCCAATGGGATTGATCTTGTTCGGCCAACTCCAAACCGTCCATAAAGTGGTCGTCCATCACCGGGGCTTGCAGCAACCTGTCCCAATCGGCAAAAATATCCGTTGCGTTCAACGACGCGGACAGAGACATTTGTTGGGTGTCATTTTCAGCCATGGAATCCTCCTATCAGGTTTTGTTTTCTTCGTCCAACTCCACAATATCGCCTTGCACCATTGCTTTCAGGGCGGACATATCCGCTTCTTCACGCTGGGCCACAATCCAATACGGCACAAACGGCGCGGTTTTAAGAGCACACTTTTTGCGCATCTTCTTGTCCAAATACCACCGGGGCGCATCGGCCAAAATCGGGCGGTTTAAAAAGCCCTGGAACAAGACATATTGCTTTAACATATCCAAGCTCATCATATCCGAGGCACCCACCACACTGGAACTTTGCAGCGACCGCGACACATTCGCCGCGAACGGGTTGGTCTGCATAGAGACCCCCTCGGTGCGCGAAGAACTGGCCACTTCAATCGTGCGCGACCCGATCATCTTGGAGAATCGCTCGGCGGTTTGTTCGTTGTTCTGAGCCAGAATGACTTTGGCAGCCGTTGTCGTAATAATCGTTTCCAAGTCGTCCTTACCATACTGCCCCGAGATCTGCCCCAAATCCTGTCCGATCAGCAGGTAAGACACCTTTTGTCCCCGCCCGACAGCCGGCCCGTCCTTGACCGCCGCCAGTTTCGGCATTTGCGGGAATTCATCCAGCACGAATAACACCGGGTAGGGGCCGACTTTGACCCCGTCGGCGGCAATATCATTCGGCTTGTTGGAAATCAGGTAAGAACTCATCAATTCCACAAACACGCCGGTAATCACATTCAAGGTTTTGGCATCCACCTGATTGACCGACAGGTAAACGGTGATCGGCTTCATTTCGCCTGTCACGGGATCCACCATACCGCGCAAGTCCTTAAATGTAATATCGCTGAACTTGGTGCGGGCGCGCACGGCCGAGTTTTTGAAAATGTTGATTCCGGTAAAGGCAGTGGATAAAATAGATCCCCGCTCTTTATCGGGCGTGCCGGCCAACTGACTCAGTTCAACCACCGCCCGGCGGGAATAGCCGAAACGCTCGGCCTCGGCAATCGCGATTTTCAAGGCATCACCCTGCGCATCGGCAAATGCGGCGGCCTGATCGCCCTCGTCCTGCCGGCGTTTGAGGTCGGCATTGACACGCATTTGTATGTCGGTCCACCAGTCAAAAATCATCGCGATGCAGGGTTCGTTGCCTTGCCAACTTTCGGGCAGACTTTCCCAAGTTCCCACCGGCGCATAATTTTCGGTCGTCAGCGTCCCGCCCTTTAAGGCCTCCAACGCAATCCGTGCGCTGGGGTCCGTCATATCCATATAATAGGTTTCCAGCACCTCGGCATCGTCCTTGTCAAACGATCCTTCACTCAGCTTTGCCAGAAAATAGTCGTTTGCCCGGGCGCGCTCACACTTGCTGCAAATAAAGTGTAAAAAGCCCGACATGGCGTTTCGGCCGGTTTTGGACCAGTGCGGATCTGCGCCGCCTTTTGGCTCCTCTACCAATACAGCAACCATTGAGTCAATATACATATCCCGCGACGGACCCAGTGGCGGCAAACAACTGGCCGACAGAGGGTTCCAGCTGGGGTAGTAGGTTCCCTTGGCCGGGTCATCTTCCGCCCCCCAGTTGATTACGAACACGGGCCCCTGCGTCGCCCGATAGCCCGAGGTATTATAGCACAATTCCGGCTTGGGGTCGTTGACAATCAGGCTCAGCCCCGGTGACTCTAAAATCGTCGGAATCACGACGCCCGCGGTTTTACCGGTTCCCGGAGGCGCCACCACCAACGCCGATAAAGTTTCCGGCATTTTCAACAGCTTGCCCTTAAACCGCCCCAGCACAATCACAAACCCGTCAAACAGCTTCATTTTTTTGACATCTTCATAGGTTGCCTTGCGCCCGCCGCCAAACACATTCGGCGTGTATTTATAGGGGTTTGTGACAATCCGATAGATAAAGAAAGTGAACGCAATCACAAACGATAAATAGGGCAAATACAACACGGGTGATCCCGACCGATCCATACGGGCCAACTGCCGATAACTTTGGAACTTGTCCCACAGAACCGTCGGCTTCCAGCCTCGAATCCAGAAATGCCACGCTTTGGACAGCTCGTCAATGCTTAAACCGTTAAAGAACCACTGCGTCATCGGTATGAACAGCAGCAGCAACAGCCACGCAATCACCAGCGTAAAAAAGATGCTCCATAAAATGCGGGCAACAAATTTTACCTGTTCGTCATAAGCCTCATCTCGTTTGAATGCCATAATCAACCCCTCACACTAAAATAAATCGCGCACGGCTTCCAGCACCGTCGCATCGCCTTTGTCCGCCGCTTTGGGCAGCGCTTGTTCAAAGGACGGCAATTCTTCCGGTCCGCCCAGGTCTGTCCGACAGACCACAACTCCCTGCCGTTTCCAGGTCTCGCCCATGTCGGCCGCATTGATAATCGTGCCGTTCTTTTCTATCAGCAGAGGGAACACCTCTTGCGCCAAGCCCGCGCTTTTCAGTTTTTGAGCCAACGCCCCTGCCTCGGTCCGCAGTTGATATACCGGTGAAATCCGATGCGAGCTTTCCGAAAACCATAGCGGTTCTTCATCGTTAAAGAACTCCTCATCGGCCAGCCAATCGCCTTTTTCCGTATCCGTCAGGCACAGGACAACCTTGTCCGTGGCAATGCCGATGTAGTTGATGAACAGTTTATTCAACTGCACATCTTTGACAACCTGATAATTCCCCGCGAACAAAATCGCCACCAAATCCTCTTCCAAACGCACCGGTTCAGGCAATTGAATCTGATCCAGCGGCATATTGCTGATATCCTCGTCCATAAAGGCCGGCCGAGTGGTCTCTTCCGCTTCGGGCGCGGCTACGGGAATGGGCTCGGCCATCGGTGTTGGCGCAGGGGCCGCGGGCACGGTGGCCGGCTCGGCAAACGCAGCGTCCATTGTGCGTCCCGCCACTTTGGCCGAGGGTCTTCCCACAGACGCAATCGGCCGCGGGCGCACTTTTTTGTGCGAGGCTTTGGCTTTAATTTTAACTTGATTTTTAATAATCTTGTTCGGGTTCGGCCGAAAGAAAAACGATTTGACCTTGCGAAACACGATCATAAAGGATTTGCGCCATTGAATCTGATAGGATCCCCACCAAATCAGCATAAACGCCGGAATCATCAGCAGCACGGTAATTACGAAAATCCAATCACCGGTGGTATTGATAACCCAGCCCGAGCGAAACTCGTTCCACACATAGCGCCAATTATCCCAGGAGAAAATGTTAAAGCACCAATTTTGCCCGTAAAAACTACGCAGATACCACCCGAAATAAAATATTCCGATGACCGCTCCGACCACAAGTGCACGTCTCAATTTTTTCATAACAGACCTTTCCAATGTTCGTTTGAATCCAGTATAGCCGAAAATCTGCCGAAAAACCAGAAAAAAATGACAATTTATTCATTTTTATGGCGTGTGCAGGATTATACTTGACAAAATAAGCGGTTTCGGATACAATGTCGCACATCAAAAACCAAAACAAAGGACTGCAAAATGTTAAAGAAAATCATTGTGTTGGCCGGTTTAATATTGGCGGTTCCCGCTTTTGCACAGGACGCCGGCGCGGTGGATTCCGTGCCGCCAAAAACCGGTACCTTAAAGTTTAACCTGCGCCGGATGGGGCTGGAAATGTCGTCTACGCGGGTGAAAAATGCACGGGAATACACCGCTTCCCCCGTGTCGCAATTCAATGCCGACAGTCAAACGATCATCAAGGGCGTGTTTGACAGCGCTTTGGAATATGATCGCTATAACCTGAACTGGACGAACAGCCTGTTTATGGAATACGGTAAGACGAAATTAAAACCCGTTGACGGCGAAAATACGACCAGCGAAAACGCCGATCAAATTTTGCTGACCTCGGAATACACGCATAAACTCTGGTCGCATAAGGACATTGACTTCGGCCCGTTTTTAAGCATCGGCTATCAGACCGAATTCACCGATAACCAAGATGCTCCGCGCACGAAAATCAACCGGGATAAAGGCGGTATCAAAGTCTTTAACGGTAAAATTATCAAGGATCTGTATATCGCGGGAGTCTATGAATACGATATGACCTATGCCGATCATGTCAGCAAATCTGCCGGTGAAGTCGGTTGGCGGGTGGAATACACCCTGCGCGACGGTGTGAATTTTGCATCAGACGGTTATTTTCGGAAATACTTTTCATACAGTGAGTTCGTAGCCGAGGATTTGAAATATGACCTGAAAGCCACCGGGCGTATGGACGTGAACCTGACGGGGAATATCACTTTCGGGCCGTATGTGTCGTATCGCCAGGGGAAATCCCGGATCGCTCCCAGCAGCGCCAGCAACACCGTCATTGGCGTATCACTGACTTACAAAGACTTGTTTAACCTCTTTTAATGAAAGGACAATCATGATTAAAAATATTTTAACCGAGTTCAAAAAGTTCGCTATGCGCGGCAATGTGATGGACATGGCCGTCGGTATCATTATCGGGGCCGCGTTCGGCAAGATTGTTGATTCGTTGGTCAAAGATATTATTATGCCGCCGTTGGGCTACCTGATGGGGCAGGTGGACTTTACGAACAAATACATCACGCTGGTTGACGGTAAAACCGTGCCCGGTCCCTATGTCAGCTTGGACGCTGCGCAAAAGGCCGGCGCCGTTACAATCAATTACGGTATGTTTTTGAACACGATTATCAGCTTTATCATCGTGGCTTTTGCCGTGTTTATGTTGATTAAAGCAATGAATACTTTGCAAACCAAGTTGGATAAGGAAGAAAAAAAGCCTGCGGCTCCGACAACCAAATCCTGCCCGTATTGCTGTTCCGAAATTCCGTTGCATGCTAAAAAGTGCCCGTGCTGCACGGCTGATTTACCGCAATGAACACACCTTATTTAACGCAAGACGGCCGGTGTTTGACACTGGCCGTTCGGGTTTGTCCCAATGCGCACCGCGCCGGCGTTGAAGGCTTGTGGAACGGCACGCACCTGAAAATCGCTCTGACAGCGCCTCCCGTGGACGGCAAGGCGAATGAAGCTTTGATTACCTGCCTGGCCGATCTGCTGTCTGTGCGGAAAAGTGCGATCACACTTGTCAGCGGGCAAACCGGCCGTGTCAAGCGCCTGGTGATTCAATTTTCCGACTCGTCCGCCGCTACCGCCGCTGTGCAACACCTGACGGATTTAATCTAAAAGCAAGCCGATCGGTGCATGGTCCGATGTTCCCGGCCATCCGCGAACATCGCGATAGATCGGTGCCCCCGCGACCCGATGTCTCAAAGGTTGATTTACCAACATCAGATCCAGCAAAATCCCCCGATCGCGCGGCCAGGCACCTCCTTGAAAGTCCCAAAAGGTATAGGTATTCGGCATGGGATTGAATGCGCGCGTCATATTAAAAAGCTCTTGATTTTCAATGTGTTGCAACGCATTTTGCACCCCCGAATTCATCAATGCTCCGCCCCGGAATACCGCGGGATCATAGACATCGCTGTCGCGCGCAATCACATTAAAGTCCCCGCCCAAAATCACGGATTTTCCTTGTCGGTTCAGGGCATTGATATGGCTCGACAAAGCGTCCAGCCACGCCAGTTTATAAGTCAACCGAGAGGTATCGGCGGGATCCTTGGCCGGTGGCGTGCCGTTGGGCACATACACCGAGATCAGGGTCAGCCCGTTAGTTGTTTCCGTCTGGATAAATCGCGCTTGATCTTCAAATCCGGGAAGGGCCGTCGCCGTTGGTATCAGGGGTGTTTTGGCTAAAATCGCGACCCCGTTATAGCTTTTTTGCCCGCTGATTACGGCCTCGTATCCCGCCAGGCGCAGGTCAAAAAACGGGAAGTTCTCGTCGGTTGCTTTGATTTCTTGCAGCAGGACAAAATCCGGCGTTTCTTGCGCCAACAGATTCAACAAGGCTGACAACCTTGCCCGAATGGAGGCCACATTCCACGAAATAATCTTTTGCATTTTGTTTTTCCTTGTGCTATGATAGGCGTTATGAGAAAATATTTTGTGATTCTATTATGCCTGTTTTGGGCGCAAAATGCAACAGCTTTTTGCCGGACGGTGTCGCCCAAAGTCAATATTGTGACCAAGCCCGGATCGGTGCGTTATATCACAACGATGTCGCGACAGGAGTTCTTGAAAAAGGCGCCCCGCACGATGTCGCCCAACACGCTGGGGATGACGGTGTCAAATCTGAATGTGACGGGAAAATCTGTCCCCGACCTGCAACAGCAAAGCCGTGCGGTGGCGTGCGTTCAACTGCGCGAGATCAATCTGACGATGGGCTATGATATCATAGATGTGTATATTGATAAAAAGTATAAGCCCGGCTCGTGCGAATACGAGGTGGTTAAAGAGCATGAAAACTATCATGTGCGTGTGTCGCAAGAGGCTATGCAGTTCTTTAAGCCCGACCTGGAAAAAGCCGTGCGTGCGGCGGTCAAGCGGGTCAGTATGCAGTATGCGTATTCGCCGAGCGATGTTCAGCGCCTGGTTCAAGCGCAGTTTCAGCAGGTTATGGCCGATATTCAGCCGACGATTCGGCATATCAACGATAAGATTGCCGAAAAGAATTATCAGATAGATACGCCACAATCCTATCGCGCAACCAGCAAACTGTGCAAGCATTGGTAGACCCTCTTTCGGTTTTGTCTCCCAAAAATTACCCACCCCCGTTGTTATTGCGAGCGCCCCATCCGGGACGCGTGGCAATCCACGAATCACATAATGCCTTATATTTTCCGCTTGACACATGCTTTGAATTAGGATAGAGTAGGGGACATGACGATACAAAAGTGTAGACATTTTCCGGTTCAAAAAGAGGGGCTTGACATGCCTAAAACCCTTATAGTACTACACACACATCTAATTGCTGATGAGCAGAAAATTTCAGTCAGTCGGTCGGTCGCCTGCGGGCAGGGACGACCGGTTGCTGGCGTATACGAACGGTGGACGACCGAAAGGTGGTCTGCCGTTTGAAATTATTCAAAACGAAAAGGAGACAACTATGAAAACAAAACACATCAATTCAATATGTCATTCTGAGCGGGCCTTGTGCACTGAAGAATCCATAATCAAGGATTCATTATTAAATGGATTGCCACGTCCCACAAGTGGGCTCGCAATGACGCCCGGGAACGAATCCGGCCGGTCTCTGGTGGAAATGCTGGGGGTCTTGGCCGTCATGGGTATCCTGACGATCGGCGGAATAGCCGGGTTTAATTACGCCATGGATAGATCCAAAGCCAACGATATTTTGGACGGCGTGAACAAGCGCGCAATCGCCTTGTCGTCTTACCTGATGCTGGGAACGAACATTTCGGCCACGACCCTGGACGCCGAGTTTTCCAACCATATCGGTGATGCGACGGTGGCTTTAAGCCCTGCCGGCTCGGGGTTCAAAATGACGGTCTCGGGCCTGACGGACTCCGTGTGCGACCAAGTCCTGACCAACGGCCTGAAAATGGCGTCCGAGATTACATTGGGCGAGACCAAAATCTGGGACCGGGGCGTCAAGTCCGATCACACCTGCGCCGACAGCGATAACACGATTTCTTTTTCATTTAACGCTGCACTAAACGGCGCTCAGTCCGCCACCAATGATACCCCCGCGGGGCCCAACGCAGGCACCTGCACCGGGAACGGCGGAACATGGAACGCGGATACAGGTTCGTGCACTTGCCCGGGTCGCTACACGGGCGTAAATTGTGAAGTCGCCCCGACCGCCTGCCCCGAGGGCGCCACCCCCACCGCCGACGGAAAGTGTCAGATGTGTAAACCAGGAAATGAGGATTGTGCTACCTGTGAAGTGACGGAAGAATTTGCTTGTTTTAGTGAGTGTAAGTGTGTAAAACCAGGTAGCGAGTGTACTGATGTATGTTCTCTTGGTTGGGCAGACACCGTCGCCTGTGTAAATGGAAAATGTGTCTGCGATAATGCAAATGCTGTTTGGGTGACAGAATTTGGGGATGAAGGGCTGACTTTTGGGGAATGTGTGATTCCCACCGAAGAACACCAATGCTTTACAAATAAGGATTGCGGGCAGAGTGAATACTGTGATGTTACAATGGAAAGACGCTCTTGCCAAGCATTACCGGCTATGACCGAACAAGGCGGGGTTTTGGTCAGCCAAGAGCCCGTGAATTACTATGCGGCTCAAAATATATGCGAGGGTTATGGTAAAAGGCTTCCGAGTACTTCTACATATGACTTCGGCAAAGCACTTGAAAAATCAAATGGCGAGCCCTTTTGGGTGAAAGGTGGACGAATGGGGGTTTGCCCAGATGCAGATGCAAATAATTGTAAGGATGTAGACGAAGAAATGGAAATCTATAATGGCCTTGGAGATGGCAAACATCATACATTGATTTGTATTTAATTCCCCCCCCCTAATAAAAACCCCGCCCGGATATACCAGGCGGGGGTTTTCCAAGGTTTCCCTTGAGCCCTATTCGGCGTCGGCCGCCGCGTCAGCCGGTTCTTCGGCTTTCGCTTTCTTGGCGGTTTTCTTTTTCGCCGGTTTTTCTTCGTCGGTTTTGGCTGTCTTCTTGGCTTTCTTGGCCAATGCAACACCCAAAATATCGCCCAAAGAAGCACCCGCGGAAGTTGATCCGAATTCAGCCATCGCTTGCTTGTCTTCGTCAATTTCACGCGCTTTGATAGACAGGTTCAGCTTGCGAGTCTTGGCGTCAAACAGGGTCACTTTCGCGTCCACTTTTTCGCCGATGGCAAAGCGTTCGGTCTTTTGTTCGGCGCGATCTTTGGCCAGGTCACCGCGTTTGATGTAACCTTTAATGCCGTCCACATCAACTTCAATGCCGTTTTCTTCAATCGCGGACACCACACAGGTCACCACAGCACCTTTCTTCAAGGTCGCCGATACAGCACCCATCGGGTCGTCGGACAGTTGTTTAATGCCCAAGGAAATGCGTTCTTTTTCAACATCAATGTCCAAGATTTTGGCCTTCACAACCATACCTTTTTTATAATCCTTGATGGCTTCTTCGCCCGGCTTGTCCCAAGACAAATCCGAGGTATGAATCATACCGTCCAAGTCTTCGTTCAATGCGACAAAGATACCGAATTCAATCATATTCTTGATTTCGCCTTCAATCACATCGCCCGGTTTATGAGATGCCGCAAAAGCTTTCCACGGGTTTTCCATCAACTGCTTCATACCCAAGGAAATCCGGCGTTTGGATTCGTCCACTTCCAGGATTGTGGCTTCTACTTCCTGACCCAAAGTGACCAATTTGCTGGGATGGATGTTTTTCTTTGTCCAGCTCATTTCCGATACATGGACCAAGCCCTCAATCCCCGGTTCAATTTCAATAAAAGCACCATAGTCAGTGATGTTGCTGATCTTACCTTTTACGGTTTGACCGACAGCATAGCGTTCATTGATTCCAATCCACGGATCGTTTTCCATTTGTTTGATACCCAGGGAAATACGCCCGCTTTCCGGATTAAATTTCGTGATTTGAACTTTGACTTTTTGACCCACAGACAGGACTTCGGCCGGATTGTTGATCCGTTTCCACGAAATATCTGTCACGTGCAGCAAGCCGTCCACACCGCCCAAGTCAATAAAGGCGCCGTAATCTGTGATGTTTTTGACGGTTCCTTCAACGATTTGACCTTCGGAGAGGTTTTTAATGATTTCTGAGCGTTGTTCTGCCCGTGTTTCTTCCAACACAGCGCGACGCGATACAACGATATTTCCGCGCAGCTTGTCCATTTTTAACAGCGCAAACGGTTGCGGAATACCCATCAGAGGACTCATATCCCGAATCGGGCGTACATCAATTTGGCTTCCCGGCAAAAAGGCCGTTGCCCCGTTCAAATCCACGGTAAAGCCGCCTTTGACGCGACCATAGATCGTCCCCGTCACATGTTCGCCTTTTTCCATGGCTTTTTCCAGATCGCCCCAAACTTCTTCGCGGCGCGCTTTTTCACGCGACAGCACGGCGTTCCCGTTGCGATCTTCATAGCGATCAATATACACTTCAATTGTATCGCCGACTTTTAATTCCTGAGCACCGCATTCGGCCACAGGAATCCGACCTTCGGATTTTAAGCCGACATCAACGATCACAACATCATCGTCAAAACCGATTACAGTTCCGGTGACGACTTTGCCCTGCAGAGCGCCTTGACCCATAAATTCATCTAATAAAGCACCGAAGTCTTCTTTAACTTGCGGCATTTGTTCTTCTTTTTTTACCATAATAATTATTTTTTGTTTTGTTGGCCGACGGTCAGGGACCGCGGACTTATCTACCCGTCTTCAATCCGACCGGCCGGCGGGTAGTTCCGTGCCAAATCGACCTTCCCGGTGTTTCCGAGAATGATTCCTTTTATCACATTTTGACAGAAAAATCAATCTTTTTTTGCCGAACCTGTATTTTTTTGTTGACAACCGGCTCACAATGTGCCATTTGCTAGGGAAACTTATTCTGTTATGGAGGTAATGACGATGACAAAACCGGAATGGGGATTGAAAAGAAAATGCTTAAAATGCGGTGCATTCTTTTATGATATGCGTAAAGCCAAGTTTGTCTGCCCGAAATGTGGGGCAACCTATGCGGCGGATTCGTATGCAGATGCCAAAACCAAGCAACTGCTGAAACTGGCAAAAAAAGCAGCCCCCAAGATTGACGATGAAAATTTGGACGAAGAAGCTTTGCTACAAATGACCGAAGACGTGCCTTTGTCGGATGAAGATATGGCCTCTGATGATGATATTTTGGAAAATGCCGATGATATTGAGAACGCTAATTCGGATTTAAGCGATATTGTTGAAGACTATGACAGCGACGCCAAGAATGAGCAATAATCCCGCATTTCAATCGTTAAAGGGGCAATTGTTGATTGCGGTTCCCGGGATAGATGATGATCGGTTCAATCAGGCGGTTGTTTATATTTATGCCCATACGGAAGACATTGGTGCCCAGGGCCTGGTGATCAATAAACCGGCGCAAAAGTTGTATTTACAAGATGTCATGAAACAATTGCGTCTGCCTTTGTCCGTGGCACGGAATACGCCGGTTTTATTAGGGGGTCCCGATCATTTGACCAGCGGTTTTATCCTTCATACCCCTGATTATCACTGTCCTGCAACACATCCGGTGAATGAAGATGTATCACTGACGGCGACTCAGGATATTTTACACGACATTTCTTTGGGGAAAGGCCCCGAAAGTTATTTAATGACGTTGGGCTGCTCTTCATGGGATAAAGGGCAATTGGAAGACGAGTTGATGGGAAATGTTTGGCTGACGATGCCGGCTACACACCAGATTTTATTTCATACGCCCTTTGCCGATCGATGGGCATGTGCGTTACGTACATTGGGTGTAGAGGCCTATCGCCTGTCGGGAACAGCCGGCAAAGCCTAGACCTTATTTGATAAGGCGCTTGTTTGCTCCGGCATAATATTGCGCAACAATCTCATATACATACGAGTTTTATCTATGGCTTCTTATTCAGGGGAATTGGCATTAAATGCCGTTATTTCTTCCTGAGCTCTTCTTTCTGTTTGGCGTCCAATCGCGTCTGTATTTTTTCCAAAGTCGGAAAAATATCGTCGGGCGTATCCACAAAGTCCACATAGTCCACTTTATCTTGGTTTAAAGTCCCGTTTTGCAGCATGTCCAGCATCAAGGCGCGCATAGGTTCCCAAAAACCGTTATAGTTCAAAAAGATCATTGGCTTTTTCTTAACCTCCCCCGTTTGGATTAAGACTGCATATTCCGAGAATTCATCAATCGTTCCCCAGCCCCCGGGTCCTACAAGAATCGCGTCACCCATTTGGAACATATCCATTTTTCGGTGCGACAGATTGGACACGATTTTCATTTCCCCCAACCGAAAAACGGTCGGGTCTTTACATTGCAGCTCCAACAGTTTCAAAGTGGTAATCCCCATCACACGCCCGTTTTTATTGCGAACGCCCTGGAACACACTGCCCATCAGACCGTCGTCGCCGATTCCGAAAACCAGGGTTGCATTATGATCGGCCAAGACTTCACCTGTGCGCCGCATCGGCTCGTGGAGCGCTGAAGAAATAGAGGCAGCCGCCCCACAAAAAACAGTAATGGCTTGGTATTTTGTCATATTATTATTCCTTTCTAAAATAGGGGTATTATACCTCTTTTTTTATCTTTTTCAATAAAAAAGTTGTTTTTTGGTTTTTTTTACTTTATCTTATAGATGAAAGGAGGGGGTATGAGTCCCATAGATTTACAGGCCTTATTTACCATATCGCACGGCGTATATTTGACGGGTGCGCGTGATGAAACAGGACGTTCTATCGGTAGTTGCATTGATTCGGCTATGGTGGTTGAGACGGCGCCTGCACAGATTATTATCGCGTTAGGCAAACAATCGTATACGGCACAGCAGGTGCTTAAAAGCGGTCGCTTGTCATTATCTGTGTTGCCAACGGATACACCCGATCGGATTATCCGAATCTTCGGGATGCAATCGTCCCGAACCGAGAATAAATGGGATATGGTTCCCCACCATTTCAAAGAGGATTTGCCCGTTTTGGATGGTGCGGTATCCCAACTGATTTTATCGGTTGCGGATCGGCGCGAAACGGTGTCACATTATGTTTTGCTGTGCGATGTTACGCACATACTTGTCGGTACGATGGTTCGTCCGCTGTTATATGCCGATTATCAAAAAGGAAAGGTAGTTGCAATGAATATTCATACAAATACAGAGAAAAAATGGGTTTGCACGGTGTGTGGCTATGTTTATGACGGAGACACACCGTTTGAGGAATTACCCGACGATTGGGTTTGTCCGTTGTGCGGCGAACCGAAATCAGTTTTTGTTCTGGAATAAAAATACTTGCATCGTCACGCGCAAGGTGCTATACTGTCTTTGAAACAATAAACCAAAGGGATTCTTGTAATGAATAAAATGGCATTTTTGGGGGCACTGTTGCTGACTTTACCGGTTGTGGCGGCGGACTATACAACGGCTGTAACTTATTATGACCGCCAAATGTATGGTCAGGCTTTTGACGAATTTAAGCCTTTGGCCGACGCGGGCGATTCGCGATCGCAATATTATTTGGCTTATATGTATTTGAACGGCTATGGTGTGCCGCAAAGCGATGCCCAGGGCCTGGCTTATTTGGAAAAGGCCGTTGCCGACGACTATGCCAAGGCCGAATCGTTATTGGCCTATCTGTATGCCAGCGGCACGATTGTGGAAGAGAACAAACCCCTGGCAGTCGAGTTATATGAAAAGGCCGCTGCCCAAGGCGATGATGATGCGCTGCTCAATTTGGGGATTATGTATTATCTGGGTAATGGTGTGGAAAATGATCGTGCCAAGTCCTTGGAACTGCTGCAAAAGGTAAATAAGACCCGTCGTCCTGTCGTTGGCCGGTATTTGGGTAACCTGTATCAATACAGCACTGATGAAAATATCCGCAAAAAGTCCAAGGATATGTATACTTATGCGGCCTATAACGGTGATATGCCATCCATGCACGCGCTGGGTTTTGTGGAGCAATCAGGCCTTTTGGCCGACAAAAACCCGGCCGAGGCAGTCAAGTATTATACTTATGCGGCCTCGCAAGGGTATGCCCCGTCGCAGTATATCTTGGCAACGCTGTATGCAAATGGTGAGGGGGTTTCTCGTGATATGTATAAGGCGCACGCCTGGATGGTGATGTCCGAAAACCGAGGCTTTGAGAACGCTGCTGACGGTCGACGTCAGCTGGAAAAGAATATGACTTTGTCTGATTTGGACAAGGCTAAGCGCGCCCTGATTGAACTGGAACGCGATGTGATGGGTAAAGTGGAGTCGCCAATCACGGTGGCTGATGCCAAGGGTGTTTTGCAAGAGGTGGTATCCGACGCTGTGGCGGCCTCATCGGTTGCAGGGAGCGGAGTTGCTGTGGGGGCTCAAACCCCGGCAGATATAGAAATATCGCATCGTCGGTCTCGCCGGCGTTAACCTAAGGAGCATAATATGTCAATTAAAGAGTTTTTTCAGCCGTTTTTTTCATTTCGCATTTTGATTGTGGCCGGGATCGCGTTCGGATTGTGGCTGTTTTCCCGCGCGTCCGAGTCGTTGCCGCTGTCGGTGCTGTTGTCCGAAAAGCAGGTTTATCTGGTGCCGTTTTTGATTGTGGTCGGGTTTCATTTACTGCTGTGGATCTTGGTGGATAAGGTTTCTCTGTATAACATCCGGGCGATTTTATGGCACATTGTGCGCGATACGATTGTGATAACGGCGGTATTTCTATCCACGGTTGCGGCGCGTTATTTGGTGGCGACATTCCTGTAAATAAAAAAAATTAAAAAAAGACTTGCAATTTTCAAAAAAATCTGGTATATAGAAAATAACCTGATTTTGGGGGTGTAGCTCAGCTGGTTTAGAGCGTCTGCCTGTCACGCAGAAGGTCGAGGGTTCGAGCCCCTTCACTCCCGCCACTAAAATCCCCTCTTCCTCCTTGGGGATTTTTTTTATGCCCGCTAATTATTTGATTGAACTTCCCCGGAATCCGTGCTAAACTGACGCCGAACGATAACGGAGTAATTTGACAATGAATGAAACATCAGGCTTTCCTGCCCGCCCGCGGGCCCCGACCCCCGAAATTCCCGACGTGTACTCGGTTGGAACTTACCTCAAACTACCCGTGTTTGTGCTGGTTATAGCCCTGACCACGGCCGCCCGTCTGGAAACGACCGACCCGACCGGCAGTCTGTATTGCCTGATATCGGGGTGTGTTTTAAGCGCTGTTGTCGGCCCGGTGCTGTTCGTGTGGGATCAAATTAAATTGCACCGTTATAAACGGGAACACCCGGATTACCCGCTCAACCTGTGGTCCCGGTATATTGTGTTTATCGGGTTATATGCCCTTGGGTTGTATGCGATTGTATGTATAGCGGCGGCCATGTATCACTTGGTCGGCCAACCATAAAATATTCTCTCTTGACAAAATTCAAAAATGTGATAAACTGACATTCATCAGGAGGTTTTTCTTATGCGATATATCGTTTCAGAAAGTCAAGGTCAAATTCACACGGCCGTTTGGGGCAAGTCTCAATTTCGGGACGACAAAGGGCGTGAGTGCTCTCATCGTGATTATTTGCGCAACAACGGCATAGCGTTTGAAGATGTGCTGGCCGTGGGAGATGTGCATTTTGATCCGAAAACGGGTCGGGCGACATTTGCCGAATTGCCGTGGGATGGTCCCAAGCCGATGACCGAGGTTGCAAAAGAGGCTTTATCCGCCGCGGCTACCGCGTATTTTGATGCGCATAAAACAGATCCGGACGCTGAGATTGCGGCCGACTAGACCGCTTTTCAAGCCTATCAGGAACGTCAGCGCCAATTTCTGGCCTCCCAACGCTAAGGTTTTTCCCGCCGTTCTTCTTTACGCCATACAATCGTATTCTTAAAAATCCACCTCCGCTGCCATTTTTCGGTTGCTTCCCCCGGCCGTGTGATGTATAATGCTCTATGGGCGGATGGTACCGGAACGGGTGCGCTGTCCGTCGCATTTAACACAGAAGGAGGGCGATATGCCTGCTACATTTAGACTGTTTTCGATAATGTGCGCTGATCGGCGTTTGCCGGCCTGCCTTGCCTGTGTATCGGAGGCCGTATGCCAAAAGTTTCCGTCCTGATGCCGGTGTATCAAACAGATGAAGCCTATTTGCGACAGGCGATTCAAAGCATTTTGAATCAAACTTTTTCGGATTTTGAGCTGTTGATTTTGGATGATTGTCCCTCTAATTCTCGGGAGCAGATTGTGCGCTCGTTCACCGATTTGCGTATCCGATATCAGAAAAACCCGAAGAATCTGGGTATTTCGGCAACGCGTAATCGCCTGCTGGATTTAGCCAAAGGCGATTATTTTGCCGTTATGGATCATGATGATATTGCCATGCCTACACGCCTGGCATGTCAAGTCCGCGTTCTGGATAACAACCCGGACATCGGTGTGGTCGGGTGCTGGATTGAGCAGTTTCCCAAATTCAAGATTGTTTGTTGGCCCGAAAGCCATATGGCCATAGAATCTTATTTAATGCAAGGGTGTGCTATTCCGCACACGGGTGCAATGATTCGCAAATCAGCCTTACAGGGTGCGCGTTATGACGCGGCTTTTTCGCCGGCCGAGGACTATCATCTATGGTGTCAATTGTTGGGAAAGACACACTTCTACAATATACCGCAGGTTTTGATGCGCTATCGCTGGTATGAAGGTAATACCAGTAAGAAACAAGCCCGTAAAATGTATCAAGCTTCCGTGTGCACACAACACTGGGTGCATACCCGGCACCCCGATATTTGGGTCAGGACTCGCGATCAGGCAACCTATATTGTGCGATTCAAGCTGTTCGGCCTGATTCCGTTGGGCCGGATGCGTCAAGTCGGCCAGCATCGCCCGCATTGGCTGCATTTTCTGCCCTTTATTACAACCAAAGCAAAATTGGAGGTCCTTGTATGAAAGGTATTTTATTGGCCGGCGGCAGCGGTACGCGTCTGTATCCGATGACTAAAATTACATCAAAGCAGCTATTACCCGTTTATGACAAACCGATGATTTACTATCCGCTGTCTACATTAATGCAGTTTGGTATTCGTGAAATTTTGATTATTTCCACACCGATCGATACGCCGAATATCCGGAACCTACTGGGCGATGGAGCGGACTTGGGGTTGCATTTGGAATATGCTGTGCAACCTGAACCCAAGGGCATCGCCCAAGCGTTTGACCTGGGGGCGAATTTTATCGGGCAGGATGATGTGTGTTTGATTTTAGGCGATAACATTTTTTATATGGGGGATCAATTTCAATCCTTTCGCTCTGCCGTCCACGAAAACCAAGGGAATAAGGCCACAATTTTTGCCTATCATGTGTCTGATCCCGAGCGGTTTGGTGTGGTAGAGTTTGATCACGATTATAACGCGCTGTCCATAGAGGAAAAACCACGGAATCCCAAGTCTCATTATGCCTCTGTCGGGCTGTATTTTTACCCGCCTGATGTGGTAGAACAGGTGCGCCACCTGAGGCCATCCGCGCGCGGAGAGTTGGAAATTACAGACCTGAATAACCGGTATTTACAAGAACGACGGCTTAGCGTTGTGCCGATGCGGCGCGGTAATGCGTGGTTGGACGCAGGCACCCCCGACAGCCTGATGGAAAGTGGAATTTTTGTTGCTCTGATTGAAAAGCGTCAAGGCCTTAAAATCGGGTGCGTAGAAGAGGTCGCTTATCAACAAGGATTTATTGATGAAGCGCAATTGTGGCGGATTATTGACGGTATGAAAGCCGGTGCCTATAAAGATTATTTGACAAAAGTATATAAGGAGAAACATGAACTTTATTAAAACGGAAATTGATGGTGTGATGATTGTGGAACCGCGGATTTTTGCGGATCAGCGGGGCTATTTTTTTGAAAGCTATAACGAAACCGAGTTTGCCCGAAACGGTATTCCCAATCGCTTTATTCAAGATAACCAGTCCAAATCTGCTTATGGGGTGATTCGGGGCCTGCATTGCCAACTGGGTGAACACAGTCAAGCCAAACTGGTGCGCGTATTGTCGGGCAAAGTGCTGGACGTTGCGGTAGATGTGCGACCCGATTCGCCGACTTTCGGCCGCCATGTTGCGGTAGAACTATCCGACGAGAATCAACGGCAACTGTTTATTCCGCGCCATTTTCTGCACGGTTTTTCGGTGTTGTCGCCGACGGCGGTATTTGCCTACAAAGTGGATAACGAATACTGTCCGCAATCCGAGTTCGGTATTCGCTATGACGATCCCGAGATCGGCGTTGATTGGCGTATTCCGCCCGAAAAAATTATCACTTCCGATAAAGATCGGTTGGCTAATCGCTTAAAGGATTTATTGCAACATGTCCGATAAGATTTTAATTACCGGAGCCCGCGGACAATTGGGTCGATGCCTTTCGGATTTACTTCCTGACGCCCTGAAAACCGATGTGGGTGAGTTGGATATTACCGATGCCGACGCCGTGCAATCGTATGTTGATTCAAATCAAGTCGGTACCATTGTCAATTGTGCCGCCTATACGGCAGTGGACCGAGCCGAAGATGACTTTGATACAGCCGCTAAAATCAATATCCAAGGGCCCAGAAACCTGGCTCAAACGGGCGCGCGTCTGATTCATATTTCTACCGACTATGTTTTTGACGGCCGTGGTTATCGCCCCTATACGCCCCAAGATCCGACCAATCCGTTGTCGGTCTATGGACGAACCAAGCGGGAGGGGGAATTGGCCGCTCTGGAACACGCACAAACGGCGGTGATTATCCGCACGGCGTGGCTGTATTCGGCATACGGCCATAATTTTGTGCAGACAATGCGTGCACTGGGAGCCGATCGGTCCGAAATCAATGTTGTTGCGGATCAGGTCGGCACGCCGACTTTCGCGGGCGATTTAGCCCGAGCGATTACGGATATATTGCCCCGGATTCCCGCCGGCCACCGGGATATCTATCACTTTACGAACGAGGGCGTTTGCTCGTGGTATGATTTTGCGGTTGCGATTATGGCGGGGTCAAACCTGCCGTGCCGTGTTAACCCAATCCCAAGCAGTGCTTATCCCACGCGTGCCACCCGCCCGTTTTACAGCGTGCTGGATAAAGCCAAGATAAAAGATACTTTTAATATCTCTATTGAACATTGGACGAAAGGACTTGCCAGATGCCTCAAACAATTTTAGTCACCGGCGGCGCCGGATTTATCGGCTCGCATACAGTTCGGCATTTGCTGGACCAAGGTTATGCCGTCATCGTTGCGGATAATCTGATTTACGGACATATCCAGGCCGTTGACAAGCGCGCCCAATTCGTTCATGCGGACCTGATGAATCCGCGCTCACTGGACAGCCTTTTTCAAAATCACGCGATTGATGCCGTGATTCATTTTGCGGCTTTTGCGTATGTGGGCGAAAGTGTTATCCACCCCGAAAAGTATTATGATAACAATGTGGTCGGCACGATTAATTTACTGCATGCCATGCGGGCGCATAATGTCAACAAAATTGTGTTTTCCAGCACTTGCGCCACCTATGGTGAGCCGCATTATACACCGATTGATGAAAAGCACCCTCAAAACCCGATCAATCCCTATGGCCGGACAAAGTTGATGATAGAACAGATCTTTTCGGATTATGAAAAAGCCTATGGCTTGGAGCACATCGCCCTGCGTTATTTTAATGCGGCCGGATGCTCGGCAAGCGGTGAAATCGGTGAAAGCCACACACCCGAGACCCATTTAATTCCGCTGGTATTACAGGCGATTCGTGGTGATCGCCCCTTTATCAAAGTATTTGGCACGGACTATGACACGCCTGACGGCACCTGTATCCGCGATTATATTCATGTAGAGGATTTGGCGTTGGCGCATCGGCTGGCTTTGGAAAAGCTGGGAACATATAACGGCTGTATCAATCTGGGCACGGGAATCGGCACATCGGTCAAAGAGATTATCACGGCGGCTGAGGTTGTCAGTGGACAAAAATGTCCCACCCAGTATGTCCAGCGCCGCCCCGGTGATCCCGCACGCTTGTTTGCCGACAATACGCTGGCTCGCCAAGTTTTGGGTTGGCAACCGAAATATACCCGTATTCAAGACATTATTCAAACGGCTTGGAATTGGGAACAACATAGGAGATATTGATATGAGTAAAGTTAAAAATTTAATTGTTGGCTGTGGCTTGTCCGGTGCGGTTTTGGCTCAGCGTATTGCCGCCGAGAAACACGAGGAAGTTTTAATTCTCGATCGTCGTGCTCACATCGGCGGTAATGTCTATGATTATCCGGATAAAGAAACCGGTATTACGGTGCATCAATACGGCCCGCATGTCTTTCATACAAATATTAAAGAGGTTTGGGATTATCTCAGCCGCTTTACCCGGTGGCATCGGTTTATGTATCGTGTCCAAGCCGTCATAGACGGACAATATGTCAATATCCCTTTTAATTTGGATAGTTTACATCGGGTTTTTCCCGAAACATTGGCAATGCGGTTGGAAGCCAAGTTGCTGGATAAGTTCGGTTTTAATCGCAAAGTCCCCATTTTGGAATTGCGCCAAACTCAAGATCCGGATTTAGAGTTTTTGGCGCAGTATGTTTACGAGAAAGTCTTTTTGGGCTATACGGTTAAGCAATGGGGTGTTCGGCCCGAGGATCTGGATGCTTCCGTCAGTGGTCGTGTCCCCGTATATATCAGTCGTGACAGTCGCTATTTCCAAGACAAGTATCAGGCCATTCCGCAAAACGGTTATACGACGTTGATTCAAAATCTGTTGGATAATCCCCTGATTCGTGTTCAGTTAAACACGGATTTTAATGCGGTGCGTGATCGCTTGGAATACGATAAGTTGTTTTTCACCGGTGCGATAGATGAATACTTCCAGTATAAATTCGGCAAATTACCTTACCGCAGTTTGGATATTGTATTCAGGACGCATTTGTGTGAATATTTGCAGCCGGGGCCACAAATCAACTATCCCGAGAATTACGATTATACCCGTTCGGTGGAATACAAATATTATCTGGACGAACGGTCGGATAAAACAGTCGTTTCATATGAGTATCCCTGTTCGTATGAAGAAGGGTGTAACGAGCGCTATTACCCGGTTCCCAATCCGGAAAATCAAGCCCTCTATGATAAATACGCCGCATTGGCCGGCGGCCTTAAAAATGTATGGTTTATGGGGCGCCTGGGCGATTACAAGTATTACAATATGGATCAAACAGTTGCGCGTGCTTTACAATTATTTTCCGAGGTTTTCAAATGACACAACCGCTGGTTTCTTTTATTTTACCCAATTATAACAACGAGTATATTTTGGATTTGATGTTCCAGCGTTTTTTGGAGAATAACACTTATCCGAATTACGAATTTATCGTGGTAGATGATGGATCGGAGGACAATGGTGTTGCCCTGTTGCGTAAATGGCAAGCTTCCGGTCGTATTAAGAATATGACCGTGATTGCCAAAAAGCACGAAGGGATTATCCCCGCATTGAATTGTGCACTGGATCATGTTCGGGGCGAATTCATTATCCGCCTGGACGGTGATGCGACGGTTGAAACCAAGGGCTTTGTTGAAAAATTATTACAAATTTATGCCTTCAATCCTGATAAAATCGGCGTGATTACCGGCCTGACGATGACCGATACCGGATCGGTTTTTACGGTTGGCCGAAATGTGATTTGGCCCCAAGGAATTACCTCCGAGCATCGCGAACCGACCGAGCCGATCGGCCACCGCACATGGGACACGAACTTGCAAGATCGCCCCGACGCTGATCAAATTGTAGCCACCCCGGCCGAGGTTGATACCGTCTTGGGTTGTTTTGCGTTTTGTGATACCGCCACTGCGCGCAAGATTAAAGGCTTTGATCCGGGTTATCCGTTGTGGATAGAGGACGACGATTTTTATTTATCATTTCGCTTGTTCGGTAAGAAGTGTTTTTATGTGCCTGATATTTTGATTTGCCATCGATTATCGTTGCGTGGCAACCGCAATCCCGCGGCGTGGCATAAATCAGCTTGTCCGCGTTGGCTTTTTCATAAAGTTATTAAAGAAAATAAAACAAAATACAAACTGTTTTATCTGACAATTTTTGAGATTTATCAGAAAAAAAATAAGCGTATTTACTCTCTGTTCGGTCGCCTGTTGCCAGTGTTTTATCGGACGGTGTCGGATTTGTCCTGGCGACAAAAGATTCTGTTACAGGACTACGCGCATTGGCAGGACAAGTGGGGCTTTTCCATATTGAATCCCGATATGGACTATATTTTAAAGCGGTATCAAGGCACCGAACTGGTCTGGCGTTATACTCCGCACTTAAAGAAAATCGGTGAAGAAATTGTCTCTCAAATTAAACAACTGGAACAGGAATGGAAGAAATCATGAACCAACCGCCCAAAGTCAAAATCCTTGTCTGCTATCACAAACCCGCCCCGCTTTATAAAAGCGAGATTTTTACCCCGATTCATGTGGGGCGTGCCATCGCCAAAGAGCGCTCAAAAGACGGCTTTATTTCGGATCAGGATCTGGATTGGCTGCTGAATAACACGATCGGAGACGATACGGGCGATAACATTTCTACCTTAAACCGCAGTTTTGCCGAATTGACCGCGATTTATTGGGCGTGGAAGAATTATGATCAACTGGGTAATCCCGATTATATCGGCTTGTGCCATTATCGCAGGTTATTCCGCTTTTGGCGTCATTTTGCCACAGATTACCAAAAATTGACCCCGGCACGTTTTCAAAAGATTTTGGGCCACCACACCTGTATTTTGCCCGAACGCCATACATGGCGCACTTTGGAGCAACCCTTTGATCACCACCAAAAGATGATTGGGCTTAGCGAAGATTACTATCCGGAGCTGTATCATGCCTATCAAGACTACAAAACCCGCGGCGATCGCCGGACGTTTATTTGCAATATGTTTGTGCTTTCGCGGGCGGATTTCTTTTCGTATTGCGAGCAGTTGTTCGGAATTCTATTGCCGATTCAACAGCGCCCCGACCTGCTGACGTGTGCAACTTATCGTGATTATGTATACGGCTTGCGGGCTGATCCCGATATGGCTCATTTGGTGCAAGATGTGATAAAACCCGACGGTTCGTTGACCTGGATGCCCCGCATGGAAGGCTTTACTGCCGAAATTATCAGTTCGTTTATTTTTGAAGCGATGATTGCGCGTGGTGCCGATCCTTTAATTCTGCCCATAGAGCAAATTAAAGATTCGAAAACCGAACCTGTCGGTTGTTGCCCTAAGCGCATTTTACATAAGGAAATCGTGGCTAAGGGCGAAAAGATTGTGTTGTTTAATACATTGACACTGATGTTCAAGCGCTTGAAGAAAAAAAAGATGATTTACAAGCTGTTCGGTGTTTTGCCGGTTTTCCAAAAACGCGTGGACCGTAATAAACTGTGGCGTCAAGCCAACCGCCATAATTTCACGCGCCTGGGTCGGGAGTGTCCGTTGTTTGATTTTTCACGCGTTTCTGTCGGTCGTGCCACTTACGGCGCGCTTAATGTGCATATAGCCGGTGCCGGTTCCGAGCGGTTAAAGATCGGCCATTATTGCTCTATCGGCCCGCGTGTTGAATTTTTGTTGGCGTCCGAGCACGCTTACCAAGGCATTTCCACTTACCCGTTCCGGGTCAATTTTGGTTTGGCTGATCAAGAAGCCGGTTCCAAAGGTGATATTGTTGTCGGTGATGATGTCTGGATCGGGTTTGGAGCGATTATCAATTCGGGTGTGCATATCGGCCAAGGCGCGATTATTGCGTCCGGCAGTGTTGTTGTCAAAGATGTAGAGCCATATTCTATCGTGGGCGGTAATCCGGCAAAACATATCAAGTACCGCTTTCCACGGCCCCTGATTGATCGGTTATTGACGCTTGATTTTTCTCGGCTGGAATCTCGGGACTTTCTTGAAAATCCAACGGCTTTCTATACGCCTCTGACACCGGACAACCTCTCTCAAATCCTGTCCCGCCTGCCAATCAAGGAATAACAATTTCATCATTTAATGATGAGGGTTCCTGTCAAAATGGCAGAAAAACGGTCGAAAATAATGCTGAAAATCTTAGTGCGCCGGGGGAAGAATGTCTATGACCGTCAGGCGATTGCCGACACGCTCGGTAATAGTCAGCGTATAGCCGTCAATCACAAACTTTTGTCCAACACGCGGAATCCGCTCGGCTCGATACAATACCAAGCCGGCAACTGTGGCAGCGTCTTCGTCAGATAACTCCCAATGAAAATGACGATTGAGGTCTCGAATAGTGGTAGAGCCGTCTACACGCCAGGCGCCTGATTCGGTTTGAACCGGTTGTAATTGAGATTGCTCGGGCTGGTCATTCTCGTCGGAAATATCGCCGACAATTTCTTCCAGTAAGTCTTCAAGGGTAATTAAACCCTGTAAATCGCCGTATTCATCCACAACCAGAGCAAAATGTTCGCGCCGTTTTTTGAAGGCGTGCAACTGATCCATCAGGGATGTTGTGTTGAGTACAAACCAGGGCTTGACACAATAATCCAGTACATTGATTTTTTTGGATCCGGCGTCCAACTGCGTCAGGATTTTCAGTGCGGCTTTGACATGCAAAATGCCGACGATGTTGTCACGCTTGCCTTTCCAAAGAGGAATACGGCTGAACGGCGTGGTGGCAATGAAATCCGCCATATCGCGCGGCTTGGTGTTGGCGTTTAGGGTGATAATGTGGCTGCGGTGTTGCATAATATCGCCGACTGTTACATCATCCAAATCCAGCACGCTTTTAAGCATGTTCTGTTCTTGAGCCAGAGCAACACCGCTTTCCATATCTACCATACCGCGAATCTCGGCCTTTAATTTCTCCTCGGTTTTAAGGGTCTGCTTGGCTTTTGGCAGTAAACAAGCCGCAAATCTGGCTAAATTGTTAAGGGCTGTAACAAACGGGTGAAAAGCAATGATGCAAAAATGTAACGCCGGCGTTACGGTCATCGCGAAGGCATACGGCAACGACAGGGCGTAAGTTTTTGGCAAAATTTCGGAAAATACCAGGATGATCGCACTGACCACAAAAGTGGACAGGATAACACCCCACTTTTCGCCGACAGCCTCAATCATCAAAGCGGTGGAAAGCGCCGTCGTGGCAATGTTGACGATGTTGTTACCGAACAGTAAAGTGGCCAAAAGCCGGTCACTTTGTCGTTTCATACGCACCAGCAGGGCTGCCCGCTTGTTGCCTTGTTTAACCTGCTCATGCAAGAGCGGCATGGAAACGGCAGTGATAGCGGTCTCGGTGCCGGAAAAGAAAAATGACAGGCTTAGTAAAATCAATAAAACGAAATAAGATGTCATGAATGGGATCTCCTTTTCGGTTTGGGTTCAAAGGGAGAGACAATGGCACGCTCCTCCAAGGCCTTCATCAGGCGCACAGCGGTGCGAGAGGGGTGCTCGTCATACGAGGGAATGGTAATGTCGGCTTGGGCATACACGGGATAGCACTCTTGTACCAGGCGTTCAATAATCCTTTGATTATCGGCGGCAGGTACCAACGGGCGGTGTGTGCGTCCTTGGGTTCGGCCGGAAATCACATCGGCCTCGGCCTTGATCCAAACGGAAATGGCATTCTTTTTGGCGCAAAGGCGGGTGGCTTCGGATAAAAATGCGCCCCCGCCCGACGATAAAACGCAGGGCTTGCCGGTCAGTAAACGCGCCATCACGCGCTCTTCCCCTTTGCGAAACTCGGCCTCGCCATAGCGGGCAAATAAATCCGAGATCGTAAAGCCGGTCATGGATTCAATCTCGCGGTCGCTGTCAATAAACGGCAAGCGCAACTTTCCGGCGATAATGCGCCCGAGGCTGGTCTTGCCGACGCCCATCATTCCGACCAAAAGAATGATTTTAGGCTTGATTAAATGTTGTGTCATCAGTTCTTTCTTGACAAAATAAATTAAAAAGAATAATCTTGGGAATGAGTATAGCATTTTTTTTGTGTCCAGTCAAGGAGTGAAATATGTATCAAAAAAAGGAAAATAAACATTGGATTGCTAAAATCATGATCGGTGCGGTGGTTGTATTCTTGGTTGCCGTGGCATTTTTGGATTTCAGTCCGACACCAAAGCAGGTAGAACAACGGGTTGTCTATGGACAAAAGCAGTAAACTGTGGGCAGTCGGTATCGGTGTGGTGCTGTGGCTTGGTGGGGCCCGGGCGCAGATTGATGTGGACGGGTTGGTAGGCATCGGCACCGGCACGATCGGTGTGGAGACAATTTTTACCAAAAATATCTGGGGAGCGGCAACCGATGAAACACAGGTGATGTCGGATATCAAAACGCTGGGAGACCGGCGGTTGTATCCGGTGGAACGGTTCGTGTTGGGGCAAGTGTTGACAAGCGATGCCGGCGGGCAGAAAAACCTGGAAGCACTGGGTGAGGAGTTTTTAACTGCGCGATTGGATACCCTGATGAAACAGGGGCTATTTGAAGAAGTGTTGGCTGTTGCGGGGCGTGTTCCGGCAGAGCTGCAATCCCCGACGGTAAAGCAACGCTATGCCACAGCCCTGTGGGGGTTGGGACGCGTGAATGAAGCGTGTGCGGATCCTTTGGCGGCGGCGTTTGGCCCGAATGAAGCCTTTGTGCGGGCAGCCTGTGCGGCGGAAACAGAGCCGGAAGAAACGGCGGCGCTGGCCTTTGATGTCTATCGTGAATCGGGGGCAGAACGGCATACTTGCTTTGATGTGGCCGGTGCCGTGATTTATCATCAACAAACGGAGTCGGTTAAGCTTAGGGAAGAATGCAGCTTGTGGGAGGTGTTGTTGGCCGCCAGGGCAGGGAAGGAACAAAACCTGACCCGGCGGGGGCAATGGCGAACATTGGCTCTGAATAAAAAAACGGCCGGGGCGGTGCGCTTGTCTGCGGCGGAAAAAGCGTCTCTGTCGGCACAGGATTGGTTGACTGTGTTGGACGAAGTATCGGATACATCGGCGCAACAGGTTGGTCCGGGAAAGCGTGCGGCATTATATCACCGGGCGATTACCGCGAAAACGGAAACGGACAAACAAGCAGTTGTGGCAGCCTATTTGGAGTCAGCTGTGACGGATAAGGTGCTGTTTGAAGTGGCACCGGTAGCAGAAGTGTTGTTGCATGGGATGAAACCTTTTGGCGGGGCAGAAGTGGCCGAATCGGCCGTTCTGACCTTTGCTTTGGCGGGTGAAGGGGAACCGATGCATACCTGGTTGGGTCGGTGGTGTACCCAAGAGCCGGATCGGTGTCTGAAAGCTGCGGTGCTGCGTGATGTATTCGGGCAGGCTTTACCGGAAGATATGACGCCGCTTTTGTCGGTATGTCAGCGAGAGCAATCCTGTGCGACGGATTTGCAGGCGTTGCCGTTTTACTTGCCGTTTCGGAAGGAAAAGGTATTTGATGAGTTGGCCGAAGTGCCGGCCGGCTATCCGCCCTTTGTGGCCTATGGTTTAGCTGAAAAAATAAAAACAGGAGCGATTGCCGAGGGATTTTTACGGACTTTGGTGTTGTTGTCGCAAACGAAGAACACGGATCGGACGCTGGTGGAAAACTGGGGACAAACTTTGCCTGAGGAAATTCAAAGAGCCGTTCTGGTGGAACAATTGGTGAGGCGCCGTGGACAAATCCGTTGATGCTTTCTTGGAAATGATGGTCGCTGAACGCGGGTCTTCCCCACGGACGGTGGTCGCGTATCGGCGTGATCTGGACGATGTGCAGGCTTATTTAGCGGTGCACGGAACAACTCTGATGCGAGCAAGCCAGACGGATTTAGAGGCCTATATCCGCCTGATGGCTAAAAACGGATTGGCTCCGAAAACACAGGCACGTCGGTTGTCGACCTTGCGGGAGTTTTATCGGTTTTTGTTTTCGGAAAATCGGATCACGAAAAATCCGACGGATTATTTAATCTCGCCCAAAATCGGAAAGTCTTTGCCTAAATATCTGAGCGAGTCGGAAGTGGCGGCACTGATTGAAACGGCGCGCACCGAAAATCCGCGAATCTATACACTGCTGGAAGTGCTTTATGCGTCGGGGGTGCGGGTCAGTGAATTGGTTGGCTTGCCGATGACGGCTTTGACGGCGGATAATCGAACCTTGACCGTGCGCGGCAAAGGAAATAAAGAGCGTATTGTTCCGTTAAATGAGCCGGCGGCGGTGGCGTTGGAAAAATGGTTGGTTCGGCGGGAAATGATGCTGCCGGTGGGACGCGTCAATAAATGGCTATTTCCCTCGTTTGCCAAAGAGGGACATTTGACACGCGACGGATTTTTTAAGCATTTGAAAGAGTTAGCATTGAAAGCCGGGATTGACCCCGAGCGCGTCTCGCCGCATGTTTTTCGCCATTCTTTTGCCAGTCATTTGATTGCGCACGATGCAGATTTGCGGTCGGTTCAGAAAATGTTGGGACACGCCGATATCGCAACGACGGAAATTTATACGCATGTTTTACCGGAAAGATTGAAAAAGATTGTTGAAAAATCTCATCCTTTGTCGTATAGTATGTCAAAAGGATTGAAATGAAAATACTGGATAAATATACCTTAAAGCAAATTATCTTCGGCTTTGTGCTGGTGTTGGCAAGCATGACAACATTGGTGTGGTTGACGCAATCATTGCGTATGATTGATATGATTGTGACCCGCGGAGTGTCGGCTAAAATCTTTTTTGAGTTGACATTGTTGGTGTTGCCGAACTTTTTACAAATTCTGTCACCTCTGGCGTTGTTTGCCGTTGCACTGTTTACTTTGGTGCGAATGCAGGCGGACAAGGAACTGATGGTGATGCAGGCTGTGGGGATGAGCCCGATGCAAATTATGCGGCCGGTGTTTTTGACGGGAATAGTGCTGACAATACTGGGGTATGTGATGTCACTGATCCTGATACCGGCGGCCAATACCGAAATGCGAGAAATGCGCTGGAAAATCAAAAATGATATATCGCATTTAATGCTGCAAGAGGGGCAGTTTGATTCGCTTAGCAACGGCTTGACCCTGTATGTTCGGGAGAGAGCCTCTGACGGTATGATAAAAGGCATATTTTTGTATGACCAAAAAGATCCGAATAAAAAAGTGGTACTGGCTGCACAAGAGGGAATTGTCTTTCAGGAAAGCGAAGGAATTAAAGTTGTCTTGAAAAACGGCACGCGTCAGGAATACATGCCCCAAAGTCAGAAGTTTTCAATCCTGAAATTTGATAAATATACGATGGCGCTTTCGGAAAAAGAAAATCAAGGCGTTCGGTCGCGTGATGTGCGGGAATTGCCGATGACGGCCCTGTGGCAAAAAACAGAGCAAGATGTAAACGGCAATAAGCCGCTGTGGCGCAAATATAAAGTTGAGTTCGTAAAACGATTGGTGCAGCCATTGTATAATATGACCTATCTGTTTCTGATTATTTTTGGAGTGCTGTCGGGATACTATAATCGGCGCGGACAGGTCGGGCGAATCAACCTGACCGTGTGGGCAGCGTTGATTATTCAATCGCTGGCGTTGGCCTTTGAAAGTATGTCTAATAAAAACCTGTGGTGTTTAATTCTGTTGGTGTTGAATGCATTTGCCCCGGTGTTGTTCTTTTTGGCTTGGCACTATAAAAAGCAGATCAGTGCCAAAATGGCAAAATTCGGCGTGGGATTATGCCTGGTATTGTGGGCAATACCAGCGGTGGCTTTGGACTTAAAAATGCCGAATATCAGTCAAAATCAGCCCGTGGATTTTGAAGCAGATCGGGTTTCCTATCAGCAGCAGGGAAATACCGTTCTGGCCGAGGGAAATGTGGTCTTGAAACAAGAGGGGCTGACAATGCAGACCGAGCAGATTCGGTTCAGCCGTGATGAAAATAAAATTGTGGTGCCGCATGAAATCCAAATGAAAATGGCGGATGGAACCGTTGCCAAAAGCCAAGGCGGTTCTATGAGCGGATCGCTGGATCGGATTGATGTGGGGGCGACAGAAATGACGCTTTATGAGGGGAGCTCTTTCGGAGCCGATCGTATGCAACGTGTGGAAAACGGAGATTCCTATTTGACCGAGGCGTATTATACGCCGTGTAATCACTGCGAAACGCAGGCACCGCTGTGGAAATTGCGAGCTAAAACGATCCGGCATGATGTATCGGCGCGGGACTTGATTTATAAAAACGTGTTTTTTGATGTGAAAAATGTGCCGGTGGTTTATTTGCCCTATTGGCGTATGCCGGATTTTACGGTTAAACGGCGCAGCGGCTTTTTGGCACCGGGATTTTACAGTACTCATGAAATGCGCCGCAGCGTGACTTTGCCGTTTTTCGTGAATGTGGCCGATAATCAGAACTTGACAATTACACCGTATATTTCATATGATCATGTACCGTTGGGAGTTGCTACTTATGAAGGATTATTCAGCAAAGGAAAATTGGACTTGCAAGCCAGTGCGACCCAAGATAAAAACGACAGTCGGAATCAAGGACATATTCGGGCCGGTTTTGAATATGATATGACCGATCGCTGGAAATGGAGCGGTGAGTGGTCGCGGGTATCGGGAGATACTTATTTCAGACGTTATCGGATTCAAGGGATTGATGATACAGAGCCTTTCCTGACATCGCATCTGACGGCCGAACGATTTGGAAATCGGAATTATTTTCGGGCGCGGGCTTATTCGTTTCAAAGTTTGCAAGATGGGGTTCAAAGTCGAACAATCCCGACGGTTATTCCGGTATTGGATTATCAATATAATACGATGCCGTTGGCCGGATACGGGTTATATGGCTTTACGGCACTCAATACGGCACTGTATAATACACGCGAACATTTTAAGTCCAACAGAATTTCGGTAACGCAAGGGGTGCGTATGCCGTATGTGAGCCCGGTGGGTGCTGCTTTTGACCTGATGGGGCAGGTGCGTGCCGACGCCTATGCCGTGGATACAGGGGAACGTTTGATCGGTGAAAAGCCGCAAAATACTTCTTATACCACGGGGCGAATTTACCCGAACGCAGCCCTTACGGTGAGTTATCCTCTGACACGGACGGGACGGACCTCTACACAAACATTAGAGCCGGTGGCAATGGTTGTGGCGGCTCCTAATGGCGGCAACAAAGAAAAAATCCCGAATGTAGACAGCCTTATTTTTGATTTTGATGATACGAACCTGTTTTCAGCGAATCGCTTTGCCGGCTATGACCGGGTGGAGGGCGGAACACGGGTGAACTATGGCTTGAAATGGTCGCGCTTTAATCATTCGTCGGGGCGGTCTGTTTCGGCTTTGTTCGGGCAATCATATCGGCTGAGCGAAGATGAATTGATGACGGATCTGTTAGGATATGACAGCCGCAATTTTTCTAACTATGTGGGGCGCATTCGGTATGCCGGTGAGTATTTAACATTAAATTATCGAACGCGTTTGAATCAACGCACGTTTCAATCCGAAAAAACGGAAGTGGGCTTGTTGGTCGGAACGGCACCGCTGCGAGTCGGGGTGGATTATATCACACGTAAGGCCTATACTATTCGGGAAAATGCCTATGACGATCGAAAAGAATTATATCTGACGGTGAACAGCCAGTTTTCACGAAATTGGTCGATGGCGGGAAAATATCGGTATGATCTGACAGATAAAAAGAAACCTTTGGAAAGCGGATTGATGCTGCGGTATGATAACGAATGCACGGCGATCATTTTTGATGCCAGTAAGTCTTTTGCAGAAGATCGGGACTATAAAGGGAGCACTTCGTTTATGGTCAAGTTTATCTTAAAAACATTAGGGGGAACAAAATGAAACACATTATTTTAAGCGGTCTTTTTATCCTGTTGTGGTCGACGATCGGTCAGTGCGGGGAAATTAAAGCCATTGTCAATGACAAACCGATTTCCGAGTTTGATGTTATGGCACGGGCCAAAATGCTGATGTTGCAACAGACGGGGCGTGTTGGGAAAATGACGGAAACCTGGCAAAATGAGGCCCTGGAAGAATTGATTGACGAGCAAATCAAATTACAAGAGGCGGATAAACAGAATATCCAAATCCAAGACGAGGAAATTGAAAGTGCTTTGAAACATTTGGAAGCCCAAAATAATATGCCGGCAGGGGGCTTGAAAAAAGAATTGGCGGCGCAGGGGGTGCCGTATCAGACCTTGGTCAATCAAACAAAAGCCAACTTGGGGTGGGTGCGTATCTTGCACAAAGAAGGAAAGACAGTCTCGGTGTCGGCCGCCGAAGTGCAAGCGCGTCAAAAAATGATGCGACAGGCGTTGGCCAAAGAGGCTGTCTCGTTTGCCGAAATTGTGGTGCCGACAGAGGAAGAAGCTCTGGATATATGGACGCAGTTGCAAAACGGCACTTCGTTTGAACGGTTGGTTGATGAAAAATCGGTGGCCTTGTCGCGGACAGTCGGGGGGCGGGTGCTGAATGTGGCGCCGACCTATTACGGGGAAGAAGCAGCCAAAATTTTGGCGCAGATGCCAGTGGGGCAACTGTCGCGGCCGATTCCGGTGAAAGGAGGCTATGCCGTGATCTTAATGCTGAACAAACGGCCGGCCATTATGACGGATACGGTGGCTGTGTGGGAGTTGATGCAGGCAGTGCTGTCGCCGGATAGCCCTGTGAATCAAAAACTGTCGGGGAAAGGTGTGGATTCGTGTGATGCCTTTGCAAAATTAGCGCAACCGGTCGCGTTGGCGGGATCTTTTCAGGCCGGACAGGTCAGTCCTGATCAACTGCCGGATGATGTTAAAAATATCTTGGCGGAAGCGCCTGTTCGGGAAATTGTCGGCCCGGTGCGGTTGCCGGACGGATTGCTGTATTTTATGAAGTGTGCACAACGCCAGCAGCGCTTGATTCCGACGGATGAAGAAATCCGGATGCAAATTGAAGGGGAAAAAATGGATTTATCGGCGCGGCAAAAATTGGCTGAGTTAAAACGCGATGTCGTTGTAGAATATAAATAAGGAGCGTAACCGGTGAAAGCAAAAATAATCGATGGAAAAGCCAGGGCTGCTGAAATTAAAGAGGAATTAAAGGCCGAAGTCGCGAGACTCGCGCGCCCTCCGAAAATGGCGGTGATTTTGGTGGGGACAAACCCGGCCAGCCAAATCTATGTCAAGCACAAGAAAAAGACCGCCGAAGAAATCGGAATAGAAACCGAAGTGTTTGCTTTGTCGGAAGTAATGACGGAAGATACATTGGTTTCCTTTGTTCGGGAATTAAATCAACGCGCCGATATTGACGGGATTATTGTGCAGTTGCCGTTGCCCAAGCATATTAATGCAACACATGTGATTGAAAGCATTGACCCCGAAAAAGATATTGACGGGTTGTGCAGTCGGAACTTGGGCAAGTTGTTTACGGGATTGAGCGGCTTGATTCCGTGCACGCCACTGGCATGTATGGACTTAATTAAAACGGTGCGGCCGAATACGGACGGTTTGCGGGCTGTGATTGTGGGACGGTCGTGCCTGGTGGGGAAACCTTTGGGACAATTACTGCTGGAAGCACAATGCACGGTGACGCAAGCGCACTCGCATACTCGCGACTTGGCTGAAGTTTGTCAGACGGCCGATATTTTGGTTGTGGCGGCGGGCCGTGCCGGCCTGATTACAGCCAAGCATATTAAACCCGGTGCTATTGTGATTGATGTCGGAATCAATCGGGACAGCAATGGAAAACTGTGTGGAGATGTTGATTTTGCAGCGGTTTCAACGGTGGCCGGGGCTATTACACCAGTCCCGGGAGGGGTTGGACCGATGACGGTGATTATGCTGATGAAGAATGTCGTTCAGGTTTATTTGAATCGGGGCGGTAAAAAAAAGACTTGACAAGCCTGAAAGTCGTGATAAAATAAGACACAAGAGGTAGAAGAGTAACTGTTATAAAATAAAGGAGGAGACCATGAGTCAGTTTAAGGGATATTTGGGAATCACGTTGGGGACGATGTTGGGATTGACCGCATGGTCGGCACAAGCCTTTGTGTTTCCGATTGCTTCAACGGTGGAATGGCCAAAAGAAATTCAACTTTTAATCGAATCAGAAATATCACGTTTAACGCAAGAGGGATTAAAGTATAAAGAGTTGCTTTATACGGACCTGTTGGGGCGCGTGGGCGGTGCAGGACTGGAAAATGCACCGTATATTCAGGAATTAAAAACGGCGGCCAATAATGGTGCATCAACAATTAATGCAACGGCGATTCAGTTAAAGAATGTGGCGGACTTGGGGACATACACCGGTGCTACTCAAAAAGCCATAGAAGATAACTATGTGTTGCAAGCCAATAAAATGCAGGAATACACAGATACGATGCGTCAAACGATTATCAATAACCAAAAAAATGCCATGAACCAAATTGCCAAAGCCGATATTGCTATGGCGGCGGCTGTGGCGACAGAAGCCAAAAACTTGGCAGTGGGAGCAATGCCGGATAATCAAAGTCAGAAAATGGCTCAGGCCAAAGACGTGCTGGGGTCTTATGAACTGATTGTGGGCTCGGATCGGCGAATCTATGAACGGTCGTTGCAGGCGTCGGCATTAGATGCCTCGAAATCGCGGTTGGAAGCTATGAAAGTGTTGCAAAGAGTATCAGCGACCGGTCAACAAGCAAAAACGGGAGGAAAGTAGCCATGATGAAACAATTATCAAAAATAGCCATGATGGGTTTGATGATGGGGACTTCGGCGGTGTGGGCGTCGGGTATTCCCGTGTTTGGTAATGCAGAAGTGACGATGATGTCGGTAGACCAACTGAAAAGTGATGCAACGCGGGAAGTCGTGGAAACTCAAAAAAATCTGATGAATAAAACAATGGAAGCCACAGGAATCAGAACCAGCGCCGAGGCATTGAAAAAAGCCTATGCATCAGCTTTGACAATTCCATCTAAAACGGTATCAGGTGTTCAGGATGCGGTTGGCGAAGTTATTGATGGCGTTGTTGTTAAGCCGTGCGGCGGATCAACCAAGGAAATTATGGCCAAGCTGGATGAAACGATTGTCCTGCCGGTGCGCGATACTGAAAACCAGGTCTATCTGACAGCGACGGAAGAGGCTAAACGTTTGGAACAATTGACAAAATCATTGGAAAATACGGCCACAATGAACCTGAGTAAAGCTTGGCAGGCTCAGACGGATTTGGCGAATATCGCAAAGTCGGCTGATGATGTAATGAAAAATCTGGAAAAGGCGGACGATCAGCTGAAAGCGTTGGCTCAGATTATGTATATCCAGTCGGAAATGCAGAAAAATATGAACACACGGGTGTCGTTGATGGCTGATGATATGACGGTCGGAAGTCTGTCGGCTTTGGATGTAAATGATTAAAGGAGGACAAGCGATGATGAAAACAATCTTAAAACAAAGTTGCTTGGGAGTGGTTGCCCTGTTGATTGGCATGGGCGCCGGGACGGCGTTTGCCCAAATGAAATTTGAAATGAAGTTTGATATGAAAAATCAATTTCAATCTCCTCTGGTGGAAGATACACAATCTTGGAAGGAGGCTTTGGAAGTTGCCGAGTCATTGGAAAAGAATGGCGGTGTTGATCCCAGTGATATTAGTATCAGTGCGACAAACAGTGCGTATAGCGATGTGAGTAAAGCCATTGATGAAGTGACCTCTACGTTTACAAAGCTGGATACGGCCTTACAGGAACAGGCGGATGAGTTTGAAGCCGGTTTTCGTAACAATGCCAAAATGTTCAGCGCCGATGAACTGGGAAAAATCGCCAGTGATATTGGTGAAGACGCAATGCAAAAAGCAGAAGATATTATTTCAGGTAAGGAACTAACTCGCCTGATGGATCCGAATGTGCTGACAGCCATAGATAAGATGAAGCAAGAAAAGGGCGCCGGGTTGCCAACGGCGGATTATGCCAATATGACAGTCGGTATTTTTAATCTGAACTCGGTGTTCGGGGTGTATGACAAGGATCTGACTATTCAGACAAAAGATACGCGTATGTGTGTGATTATGGGGGGGGATCCGAAACAATGCTGCGAGCAGTGGATGTCGCAAAGCACGGGGTCGCGGTTATTCTCTAAATTACCGTTTGATATGTCGCCGCAGATGGCCTGCTGTCTGTTGGATAAAAATATGTGCCTGTCGGTGGCACAAGAAAAAACAGGCTGTTTGTTGCAACAACAAAAATTGAGTTTGGAAGCCGGGTTTAAGACTTGCGCCGTGGAATGTAAGCAAGACTATGTGGCGCTCAGTCAACAAGTCTTGGGTACCGGTGCAAATGGTATGCCGGTGCAGCAATTCGATCCGAATAAAGTGGAAGAATTGGTGAAAGAATGCTATAACTCGGCGGCAAAGGCAGCAGATCCGACGGTTCTGACGTCCAGCGAGTTGGCTCCGGTTGTTCCGGAACCGGTTCAGCAAATGCTGACGGCCGGACAAAAAACAGCCGATGGAATCGGTGAAGGTATGTCGGCTGTTGGCGGGGCTGTGAATGAAGCCAATAAAGCGGTCAGCAATATAAAAGGTGAGATTGAAGATTCGGCAAATACGGCATTTGATCGAATCAATAAGACTTTGGATAGTGCGCGTGAGCAAGTGAATCAATCGGCAAACGGCGCGATTGATACTGTGGCCGGAGCGACAAATAAAACCCTTAACCAAGTCGGTCAAACGGCAAATGATGTGGTAAACAGAGTGAATAACACGGTCAGCAACACCGTAAACTCGACCACGCAAGCGGTTACAGGTAATGGAAAAACAAACTAACGATAGGAGCAGGACATGATGAAACATTTTCTTATATATTCTGTGGTTGTCGGGTTGGCATGTGCCGGAGTGAATTATGGCGTGCAGGCGGCTGAATTGTCGGCATTGCAGCAAGAGGCTATCAGTATCTTGCTGGCGACGCCGGATGTTATTACGGATTCTAATGCGGAGCAAACCTATCGGAACAATGTGAACTCGGCTCGGGAAAACCAAAATAAAATCCAAATGAATGCGGCAACGCGAGCGGTGGCCTTGGGCGAACGGGCGGTGGCTTTGGCAACCCAAGGGAGTAAAGGTGTGGAGCAAGCACGAAAGGATATTGAAAATCAAAAAGATATCTTAAATATGTTGAAGCAAATCGCTAAGTTGCAGGCACAATCCTTGCAAAAGACGAATCAAATCACGGCCCTGCGGGTTAAAATGGTGGAGTTAAACGCCATGGACTCCGTTATAACGGGTGATGTTATTACGAAAAATGAACAGGCGCTGAAACAAGCAGCTGCCAAGAAGTAAGAGGAGGGGTCCTATGATGCAGAAAAGACAAATCGGATTAAGTATTTTGATAGGGGCTTGCCTGATGTTAAGTTCAGGCCGCGCCGAGGCATTCTTTGCATTCGATGCGCCGCGGACGGCCCAGTTCGCGGGACAGGGGATTATGCGTTTGTTGTCGCTGATTTCCGAATACCAGAAAGTGCACACCAAAGAAGAAGAACTAAAACTGTGGGAAGGGGCTCGTCAGATCAAGCAAACGCCGACGGCCGACGCATATAACTATCTGAAAAGCGCCGATGTGATGAAAATGCCATCTGCGGAATTGTTGCCGGGACAATCAGATACCAAAGTAGCCGATAAAGTAATTCGTGAAAAGTTCTTTATATTGGCGGACAGTCCGAATTATTCGGATACAAAAGTGCGGGAAATTGATGCTCTGCGGCATACGTATTTGGAAGCCCTGGCAAAGGAAACTTTGTCGTTGAGTGAAGGGTTGCGGTCGCGGATTGCAACCGAACAGACGGCGTTAAAGGAGTCGCAAACAACGGCCGGCGGGCAGATTCAGCAGATTGATCTGATGATTCAAACGAAAAAGGCAATGGCCGAGCAAAAGGCTGCCGATTTAATCTTGCAGGCCAAACTGATGGAATTGGAAGCGGCCGAATTGATGTTTAACCTGGATGTGGTGGAAATTAAAGATCCGTCCAAGACGGAACAAGAAACACCGCAAAAAACGAAGTAGAGGAGGAACAAACGATGATGAAGTTTTCATACTTGATGGCTGTGGGAACCGTTCTGGGTGGCGTTTTATTGTCCTCGACAGCGATGGCTCAGGCGAATAAAGTTTGGGACGCAATTGAAAAAGGACAGGGTTATGCACAAAAAGGTATGCAACTGACCCAAGGTCTGGACGCGTTGTCGTCCATGGCCGAAGGGTGGCCGATTTTGGATTTTACCTCGGTTCCGACGCATGCGATTGTGGCTATTGAACAGGACTTTATTCGGATGCGAACTGATTTGGAGGATGAACTGAAACTGGATATTAAAAATCGGTTGTCGGCCGAAAAAGACAAGTTCGGTAATTTTGTGGACACAAATCTGCAGAAAGTCAAAATCGACATTGACCAAACGATTGCACCGGTTAAAGAGGGCTTGGTGACGGTTGATGAAACTTTGAAAAAAGCAGGTCAGACCGAAACATATAAGTTGGCCGTCGGCGAACAGGATAATCTGACTTCATCGGCAGGATCCATTCAATCGCGTGAAGCTTATGACGCCAAACGGCGCTATGACGAGCAGGAACGGGCAATTCGTATGTTGTCGCAAGCGATTGTGCTGCGCAAAAGCGTCTCGGAGCAACTGCCGAAATTGGTTGAATCATTGCAGGAAACCTATGATAAATCTGATGCTGCCAAGAATGTCAAAGCCGTCGGAATGGTGACGGAAAACAGTGATTATAATAAAGAGCTGCGGCAGTATGCTTATAACAGTTTGATTTATGATCAGCTGTTGAGCTTGGAACAGCAACTGATCGGATTGCGGTTGCAGGTGCAGGGTTATCAAAAGATGCAGGGCTTGGCACCGTTGACAGATCAATTAGATGTTAAAAAATAATCAAATGTGAGGGGTTAAATGTTGAAATATATTCTGATGGGAACCGTGGCATGTGTATTGTTGCAAAGTGCTGTGTGTGAGGCGCAAAAGCTGTCGTTTGGGGCTGTTGAACCGGTGTCGGTGATGAAACCGTTTGAAGTCAAATCCGCTGATCGGCAGGCTTTGGAAAAAGCGGTTGAACTGCATAACCTGATTGTTCAGCTGCGTCAGTTGGATCATATGAAAACGCAATTGACGATGGCACATCAACTGACAGATCGGCAATCTAAACGCTTGACGGCCTTGGAAAATTGTAGTGTTCGGAAATTGTCGGATCAGTTTAAGGATCCGTCAGCTGTGTGGGGTAAAATGAAGGAAACCTATGCCGAAAAGGAAAAAGGGCTGACCCTGGCCGTCAATGCGTCGGATAAAGTGACTCCGGAGCAAAAAGCCGATTATGAAAACTATATGGCAACGGGTGAGCTGTCGGATTATATGGTGTCGGAATTGCTGGCACCGTGGCAGATCGGGCAAGAGATTGTGAAAGATGTCTATCAAAATCAAGATCAATGGGGCGAACGTAAGGATAAGGATACTCCGTCCTTTCCGTTGTGGAAAGATCAAAAATATCAGTTTGATCAAGAGTGGAATCAATTCTATACCGAGTTAAATAGGATGGCAGGATTACCGCCGACGGGACGGCCTGTGATCGCCGATGATGTGCGGTATGATTATGCCAAAAGCGATAAGGTATTGGCAGCGCATCAGGATTACTTGAAACTGGTGGGGGCCAAGAATCCGGCGATTCTTGCAACGGCCGCAGTTCAGTTTAAGACTCCACCCATGCCGCCGCATCCGCTGCCGCCCAAAGATGAAATGGTGGTCTATTTAGAAGCACCGACACCGGAAAAACGAGTGTATCCGGCTCTGCCCGAACCGTGGCAAAAATATCAAAAAAATGGTTTTCAAAATATCAATCCGGACGGTGAAATGGCTCAGGATTTCAAATCCGGCTTGGAACTGAAAGAATCAGCTAAAACATCGGGCAAACAAACAAACCGGTTGGTGGCCTATGCCGGGTTAAAACAGGCCACTGACAGTAGTCAAAATGTAGAGCGTTTGTATACCGATAAGGCAAACTTGACTGTGATCGATTTGCGTCGTCGAATCAAAGAGTTTATTGATATTCCGGATGATATTAAGTTGTTTGATGACGAACAACGGGTCGAAGTGATCCAGAAACTGTTACAAAAACGGGATGAATTGATTCGGACGGCGCAGGCGGCTTTTGCGGAACGGCAGGCTGCCGATGAGCGGACTTATGAAGTTCATGATGTGGCGTTGGAAGAAATTGAGGACTTTAAGGACCTGAAACGGTTTGATGCGGAAAGCTATAAGACATTGATGGCACCACCGCCGGAATCGGCTTATCAGGAAGATAAAAACCTGTTGGACGCCTTGAATAAAGATAAAGAAGCCCGGGTGTTTATCAATGAAATCAGCGCACCGAATGTGGACAAAATGTTGAAAGAAAACAAAGCGACGGAAGCCTTTACGCAGGTGCGTCAGGAATGGGACAAACTGATGGCGGCAGATGTGCTGGTCCCGATTGATGATACGTGCTTGAACGGCGGAGTTGAACAATGATTAAGCCGGCGATGGAAAGTATCTCGCTGAAAATTTGGGCAGGTGTTTTGTGCATCTTGTTGGGTGTGATGATGTGGTTGGTGATTACCGCTTCAAATATGGCACCGGAAGTGGCCGTGCTGCCCCAGGTTTTTGCACGCGATACAATGAATTTCCATCAGTTTATGGAAGCGACCCCACTGTCTATGCAAGCCATTAAGGAACAAAAGCTGCTGGACGAAATGTTTGCACGCTATTATGTGGAAAACCGGAACGAGTATATTCCCAGCCCGTCGGAGTTGTCTTATCGATGGGGAATCGGTGGACCTGTGTGGCGTTTATCCGCCCCGCATGTCTATAATCAATTTATGGCCGGAAAAGAAGGTTTTGCCGAAAATGCCAAAAGCCAGACTCGGACAACAATGGTTGACATTGTAAATGTTGCACGTCAAGATGACACATTCACAATTGACTTTAATGTCTATCAGTTTGATAATTTTGCCATATATCCGCTGGGTATGCGGCGGGCCGTTCTGAAAAAAGGACGGGGACCACGCAGTTTCGGGGCGGATTTTGTCAATCCGTTCGGCTTTCGTGTCGTGGATTATAATGAATCAAGCGTAAAAAAATAACATTTTGTGAAGATTTTTGTTGGATATTTCTTTTTTCTGTGATACAGTATGAGTGGTTTTGTGTTTTTTAGGAAAAGGAAATGAGCAAAATGACAAAAATCTTAATTGCAGCATTTGCTGTGGGAACGCTGATTTTGGTGGCTTGTGGATCAATTTATGAAAAAGAACCGGTGGGAATCGGTCCGGATTGGTCTGAGTTGAAGAAATCTCCTTGTGCCTGTCTGAAATTGGAAAAAGCGCCTGAATTACCGGCTTGGTTCTCGTAAAACCAAAGGGGGCCGGGATGCCGTTCAAGCCGAAAAATGATCAAAATGATGTTTCGGAAGAGGCTCTGAAAGAACGCAGTTATCTGTGGATGACGCGCGCTTTCGGGTTGATTTGTGTGATTACACTGATCGCCGATTTAATTCTGGTGGGCGCGTTGATGTCTTTAACACCGGTGGTGCGCGTGCAACCGTTTTTTGTGACGACGCAGGACAAAGATCAGCAAATCATCAGTGTCAATCGTCCGAATAATGCTATTTTAAATTCGCAGATGTTGCAGGAGTCGTTTGTGCGACAATATTTGACGGCGCGTCTGGGAATCGGATCGGATCGAGATGAGCTGGAACGGCGATGGGGAACGGACGGCACGATCCGCTGGATGAGCGGTGATGCCGTTTTTGAGAACTTTATTCGTAATTTTGCAACCGGCTTGATTGATGTGGCTAAAAAAGAGGGACTGACACGTGATGTTCGTATCTTGAATGTGACCAAGATTCCCAGAAATGACGGGCGAAACCTGTGGCAGGCGGAAGTGCGGCTGACGGATATGAGTCGTAGTTCTCCGGAACCGCAAAGCGTGGATTGGAAAGTGAACATGGTTATTACATTTGGTGCGCTGCGTAACGGCTTACAATGGGAACAGCGGTTGCAAAACCCGTTGGGATTTACCGTGATGGAATACAGTCAACAGATAAAAAAATGAAAAAAACAGATTTTTTTCTAGACTTTACGCTTGTTTTTGTTTAGGATAAGAGAAAAGCAGATATTTTGATGTAAGGAGAAATCAAATATGACGACAACAAATACACATAAAATTAGCATGTTTACGGCGCTGGCTCTGACAATGACGTTGGGAACGGCAGCTGTGGCACAGCAAATGCTGCCGACTGATACTGAGGCGGCTCAGCTGGAGGATGCCATTGCGCAGACATCCGGCGAGTTTGATCAGGTGAATTTGGGCTATATCCATTCGTTGGGCATGCAGCAAAAGGCTTGGAACGATCCGTTGTCGCATATGGGCGAAGGGCAAATTAAACCGGGCTATTCGCGGTATAATTGGTCACCTGATGTGGTTTTGCCGATTCGCCTGCGCGAGGGTATGATGACACTGATCAACCTGCCGTCATGGGAATTGATTGAAAAGGTCCATATCGGATCGCCGGAATCTTTTGGCGGGGAAATTGCAGCACCCAACTCTCTCCTGTTGTATGCTGACCCGTCCTATATCGGTGTAGATTGCAATATGATCGTGTTCGGTCGCTCGGGCAATCGGTATGTGTTCTATTTGCGCAGTGAAACCTATAACACGGACAAAATTACGCAATCAGTTGTTGACGTGCTTGTCGGACCGCGCTTTACACCGGTGAGTGCCGGCGGTACTTTGGGAAGTGCTGATGGTGTATCGGTAACAATGGGATCGGCCTCGGCAAACGGCTTTGTGGGGGCACCGGGTTGGGCCGGCCAAGGCAGCAGCTTAACGCCGGGCGGGGCTCAAAATCCGCGAATTGGCTTGAACACAGCCTCTACAGGTCCGAAAGATTGGCTAAGCTCAATCCCCGTGGATCCGGAAAGTTTCCGCTTTGATATCGATATGTATCTGCCGAACCCCAGCGACATTGATATTGCGCCGGATAATGTCTGGCGGGATAATATCTTTACTTATATTGATCTGGGGCCTAAGGCTTTAACAATGACGCAACGGCCGGTGGTCAGTATGATCGTGGAAGATTCCGAAGTGCCGGTGGGCTTTCGCACCCGTGGCCCGAACAGCCGCTTGATCGTGGTGGAAGGAATCGGTGATATGGTGTTGCGCAACGGCAAAAAGATGATCTGTTTGAAACTGCGGCGTGATCCGGCAACGGGCTTGGAATGGACGGATTACAGCGCGGACAGTGCCCGTCCGGAACGGTGGTATGCACCGGCTTTACCGGATAATCAGGTTTCCGGCGTAGGGACATCTGTTGATGATCTGTTGATGCGTAAGCAAGTTGCTTTGACGATGGATGGTCAGCCGATCAATGCGTCGCAAGATATGGAGATTCAGCCCTGTGATGAGGCCGAAAATGCCTATTGCAACGAACCGGAAGTCGGTGTTGCGGAAATGACAGGCAGTGCCTATGATGTTGTGATGAACGGTGGTGATTCGGAAATGGCTCCGATGCACACAATTCCACGAGCCGTTTTGGCCTCGGATCGTGCAAATGCCGGTATTCGAGGTGTCATGCAGGAAATGCCGACGATGGTCGGTGGGCAACAGGGGCAACAACGGCGTTCGTCGCGGAATAAAGTCTCGGCCGGTGTTACGGATACAATCGCGATAGAGCTGGCGGCTAATGCAGATATATCGGTGTTGGAATCCGATTGGGAAAAGATTTATGCCAAAAATGAAGATGTTTTGAAAGGATATGAGCCATACTACTCTGTGGATACAACGGCCGATGGCGACATGCGCGAGCTGTTCCGGTTAAGAATTGGTCCGATGAAGAGTGTAAAAGCGGGCGATACTTTGTGCCGCAAGCTGGGTCGTCGGGGATTTTCGTGCACAGTGGTTCGAATTCAATAATCCTGTAATTATAAAATGAGGTAAAGGGCAATGGCCGAAGATAAAACTGTCAGCTCGTCAGAGCAGTATACCAAAAAAAGCAATCGTCTGATTTTGTGGGTCGGATTGGGTCTACTTATGTTGTCTTTGGTGGCCTATTGTTCTATGATGGGTTCCTCGGGACAACGCGGAAGTGTAGATACACCCTTGGATACGAGAAGTGATAATGACCCTATTTTGGGCGGTGTCGGCTCCGGCTTTGAAACTTTCGGTGACGGAACAGCCCAGCTGGTGGCAGAGCCGGCATCGGTTCGTATGGACAATGTGGTCCTGGGTTCTCAGGCCGAAGCCGTTGTGGTTTTGACAGCAAAAAATGCACCGGTTTTGTTCTTGGGTCAGGAGTTGGCCGAGCAGCAAGAAGACGGATTTACGTTTAGCGGAACCTGTCAGCCCAATATGCATATCGCGCAGAATGAATCGTGCTCGTTAAAGGTATTGTGGAACCCGACGGCATTACGTCAGCTTCAAAATACCTTGATGATTCGGTGGCGTGAGGATAGTCCCACCGTTTATAAAGATATGTCTACAACGATTTCTTTGACGGGGCAATCCACAGACTCAAAGGGTTGCGTGATTTGCGAAAGCAAATGTGATGATAAGAGCGCAGAGGTGGCACGACAAGCTTCTTTGTTTAGTGGTGAAACAGGGGACGTCTATACCGATGAAAACGGGCAAGAACGCGTTAAAATTAATGGTAAAGAATACTTGGTTAAAGAAGGGTTGCTGATTGATCCGGAAACGGGGGCGATCGTGGGGATTGTTGAGCCCGAACGTATTCCGATGAGCTTGGACAACAGAATCTTGGGGACGATTACCAAAACGCAAGATGTTTTGTCTGTGGACGGTAAGCAACTGGGGCGGCTGCTGGGAGATGGTACGATCGTTGATTCGACATTGAAGGTCGTCGGAGCGGCGATCCCGATTGTGTCAGTTATGGACGATCAAGGTAAAATTATCGGTAAAATGCAAAAAGACGGAACCGTTGTTGATGGCACAGGTGCAATTATCGGTATGCCGCATGTTGACGGTGATGTGGCTGATCTGGAAGGTAAAATGATCGGATCGCTGCGGCCGTATGGCTTGGTTATCGGTTTAACCGGAGATGTTCTGGGCGGGGTTGTACCTGATGGGACAGTGGTTAATGCGGATTTGCAAGTAATCGGCTCTATAAAACCGAACGGTTTTGCAGTCAGTCCGGACGGGGAAATCTTGGGTGGTGTTGTGCCGCAAGGGATTGCCGTCGGTGTGGGGTGCAAAGCTTTGGGCGCCGTGCAACAAAACGGCCAGGTTAAAGATGAATTCTCGCAAATTGTGGGAAAAGTATTACTGGATGGCACCGTAGTGGATTCGCAAAATTTGGATCTGGGAAGTGTTGTCTCGGCCGGTTTAGTGATTGATGATCGTGGCGGATTGATCGGATTTGTAAACTCGGAGGGTAAGGCTATTGACTCCAAAGGCGCTATTATCGGCTGTGTCAATCCGGACGGGACTGTTTCGGCCGGCAAGCATATGTTGGGCGCCGTGATGCCCAAGGGGCGTGTTGTTGGATCAGGTTGTCAGGTTGTGGGGTCGGTCTATCCGAACGGTGGTGTGATGAATGCTGCCGTGGAAATGATTGGACAGGTGCGTCCGGATACTTATGTTTATAACAGCAATAATCGGATTGTGGGTGTTGTTGTGCCACGGGGTGCAGCAATTGCTGACGGTTGCCGGATGTTGGGATTAATCTCGCGCGATGGTCAGGTGCTGGATAGTGCGGGTTTGGCGGTCGGATGTGTCAACTTGGAAAAGCAAGTCGTTGATAATCAACAAGAAGTCATCGGATTTATTGCACCAAAGGGAATTGTCGCGGACAAAAACGGTAAAGTGATCGGCCGAGTGCGTCTGGATGGTAAAGTAATGGACTTAACGGGCAAAATAATCGGGTGCGTCAATGCAGACGGAACTGTTGTCGGATTGGATGGTAAGACAATTATCGGTCAAGTTGTCGGTGGCGGTGCAGGTGCTGCTTCGGGACAAACGGCCGGTGGTGTGATTTTGGATGCCAATGGTGATCCGACCGGCTGGACGGTGATCGGAAACGATGTCTATGATGAACACGGGAATAAAATTGGAACCCTGCAACCCAATGGTTGGGTGACCAATGATCGCGGTGAAATTATCGGCGTTATCCCGCCGGATGGTGTGATTGTGTCTCATGACGGGCTGATTTTGGGACGCTATTCCAAACAATCCGGAAAAGCATTGACTTTGGCGGGTGAACCACTGGGATATGTGTTGCCGGATTTCTCGGTGATTAATGGGGCCAAAGATGCTGTTATCGGTATGCTGATTCCGGATAAGACTCCGTTTATGGACAGTGAAAATGCCTATATGGGGACAATGAACATTGAGGGCTTGCTGTTGAGTGCGGCCGGTGATGTTTTGGGTGCAATTAAAGCCGACGGAACCGTTATCAATCGGGCCGGCCAAGTTATCGGGACTCGTATCCCGCAGGGCACGGTATTGTCTGTGACGGGGGCGGTTGTCGGAACAATCTCGCAAAAAGGTGAAGTGTTATCGCCGACGCAATCGGTTATCGGGCGCGTGTTGGGTAATGGGCTGGCTTTGACAACGGATGGGCAGATTCTGGGGGGTGTTTTCCCTGAAATATCATTGCCGGTGGGGGCTGATGGAATCTTGGGAGCCCTGACCTATCAAGGCGGAATTAATGATGCCAAGGGGCGTCAGATTGCTGTGGCATCACCGTTCGGAACGGTGTATGGAGAAAAAGAAAATATCACCGGCCGTTTGGTGCGAATTGGGCCTTATGTGGATTTGAACGGAAAATTGATCGGTTGGACGAATTTCAAAGGGGATATTACCAACAGAGATGGAACTGTCATCGGGACAGTTACGATGTCGGGGATTGCTTTGAATAACGACGGTGATGTGATCGGATCTTTGGTGCCGCGTGGCGTTTTGACCGGACCGGACGGATTGTATCTGGGGGCGGTTTCGCCGAACGGACAGATTTTAACTTCGGACGGTAAAAATGTCGGAACAATGTCGGTTTCGGACTATCTGGCGAATGCCAAAGACGGTGTTGTCGGTCAGTTGTTGCCGATCGGGGTGGCGTTGAAACCCGAGGGTGGTTTGCTGGGATGGACTCGCTATGACGGAGCCGTTGAAAACGGGACACAGGTGGTTGGTCATGTGACATTTGGTGGTCAGGTTGTTCAGGCCGGTGGCACGGTAATCGGGCATTATGTGCCTTTGGCGACACCGGTTCTGGGTGATAAAGGTCGTATGCTGGGCTTGGTCGGTGCTGCCGGTCAGGTGGTCAGTCAGCGTGATGCTGTTGTCGGATCTGTGATGAATGGAACATATGTGGCCGGTAAAGGGCAAATTACAGGGCGTTTAATGGCCTGGACGCATGCAACGACTGCGGATACGACAGGAGCCTTTATCGGGTATGCGGGAGCTGACGGTGCGGTGATTTCGGCGCGGAACAACAAGCCTTTGGGCAATATGATGCTGAATGGGTTTGTGTCGGATTTAAGCAAGAAAATCACGGGTGGTCTGGCCCCGACGGGGTTGCCGATTGCAACGCGGTTGACGGTGCTGGGCACAGATTCTAAACTGGGTCAGGTTTTTACAAACGGGAAAATGATGGGCTTAGGCCTGGGAACCGGTAGCCAAGCAGTCTATGATAAAGATGGGGCCTTGGTCGGGGGTATTCTGCGTCCAACCGTATTCATTGAAAAGAACGGCGCTATGATTGGAACCAGCTCGGGAACGGCTGTGATCCAAGATAAAGACGGTCGAAAATTGGCATCCTATATGGCGTTCGGGTCGGCTTTGACACCGGACACGATTTGGGCCGGTAATGCAATGCCGGTGGGTAAAGCGATCAATGATGACGGCTATGATATCGGTGTTGTGGCGGCTGACGGGGCTGTGGTCAATGCGGATAACGCGGTTATGGGGCGAATCTTGCCGGACGGCAGTGCTTCGGGGGTTGTGGAACGGTTGACATTTACGACGATGCCCTATATCGGACATACGGTCAAGCAAGGGTTGCCCTTTGGGTATAAAAACACGATTCTGGGTCGGACAACGGTCAATGGTGATATTATAGATGTGGCCGATAAAAAGGCTTATCGTGCTTTGGACGACGGAACGATTTTAGGAACGGATATGCCGCTGGACGGGATTATCTTGTCATTTAATCCGGCTACTTCACATGCGGGGCAAACCTTGGGTGTTTTGGACGGTGCCGGTGAGGTGATGAGTTTCGCCGGTGATGAGGCCGGTAAAATCGCCGTGAACGGCAGCGTAAAAGGAAACCATAAATACCGAATCTTGGGCGCTTTGGTGCCGGAACCGCTGGTTGTGAATGATTGTAAAGTTGTGGGACAAACCTCTTATAACGGTCAGGTGATTGACGGTCAAGGTCGTGCCACCGGTCGAATCTTGCCGGATAAATGGGCAGTGGATTCTGCGGATAATAAAATCGGTCGTGTCGTGCGTGTGGGCTTGGTTGCCTCTCCGACGGGGGACTATTTGGGTCGGACAATGCCGGATTCAACGGTTGTAGACCTGAACGGTGTCAATATGGGGTGTGCCAAAAATGACGGCTCGGTGGTTGATGCCAATGGTAATGAAATCGGGCATGTGATTGAACGGGGCTTGGTCGTTGATGAAAACGGAAATCCGATTGGCCGTATTCGTCATGACGGCACCGTTGTTGATAAAAACGGCACGGTTATCGGGAAAGTGCTGGGCGACGGTAAGGGAACGGTTGTGGATAATGAAGGCAATGTTATCGGTCGTAACATTACGCCGGATGAAGAAATTATGTTCAATCCGGACGGAACAATTGCCGGGACTTTCGGACGGAATGGGATGTTCAAAGATCCAAAAGGTATTGAACAATTCCAAGTTTTGCCGAACGGGGATATTATTGATCCCAAGACAGGTCGTAAAATCGGAACCTTAACAGAAGACGGTCGGTTGCTGGATATCAACGGCAATGAAGTCAGTGATATTCGGGTCCTGCGCGACGCAGACGGTAATTACATCGGGCTGGTAGATGATGATGGTAATATCATCGGACCGGATGGTCAGATTATCGGGAAACTTTTGCCGGACGGCACGATCATGGATGTCAACGGCAATCCGATTGGTGTGGTGGATTCCACAGGGACTGTGCGCTTTAACGACGGGACGACGGGAACTTTGACGGGTGATATGAAAGGTGTTGCGCCAAATGCCACGCAATCTCAATCCGGATCCGGTTCGGGGGGTCGTCGGATTTATATCGGAGATAAAGTCTTTGAAGTGACTCCGCAAGGGTCGCTGGTGGACAAGGACGGCAATATCATCGGTTATATGGGTGAAGACGGACGGCCTTATTCATTGGATAATCGGTTGTTGGTCGGTGGAGATAAAGACGGTCGCACGGTGCCCGATGTCAAGCAAAAGACACGCATCACACCGGAACAGAGTGCGGCAATGGACGAGTTGCTGTCATCTCGGCGGCAGGCTATGAAAGAAAAAATCCATTCGTTCAGTCGGTTGTTGCCGGACGGTCGGACTTTGGCCAAAGCGCGTAAGAAGGAAGATATCGATTGGGGTGAGCCGAAAGTGGTGTCAACCTATCCGGTGGATATGTCGCGTATGATCTTGAAGGATAAAGCGATTCCGGCGGTGTTAGTGCACTCTATTGACTCGCGTTATTCCAGCACGCCTGTCACGGCGATTGTGGAACGCCATATCTATGCTGAACAGGGGCGTCGGATTATCATTCCGGCGGGCAGCCGTTTGATCGGAACGATGGGGGGTAACGGTGGCGGCGGCGGATCGCATACCGAGAAAGTGTCTATTTCATGGACACGTTTGATTCGTCCGGACGGCTCGGCATTCAAGTTCTCGGGGACCTCGGGTGATGCCCAAGGACGAGGTGGTGTGCCGGCCTATTTGGACGAGCAGTTGCTGAAAAAATACGGTAAGCCCGTGTTGACAACAACTTTGACATCGGCAATTGCCTTTATCTCGGCAACGAACGACGATATCACGACCAAGGATAACGGCGATCAGGTTCAAAGCAGTCGGTCTGAGGCGGCCAATGATGCACGGAGCAACTTTATTGACTCTATGAGCGATATCTTCCAGCAATTACTGGACGAAGCGGTCAAAGTTGACGAAGTGTTATTCGTGCCGGCCGGAACTCGGTTGACGGTCTATTCTAACGAAGATCTGTGGCTGCGCTCGGAAGTAGAAGATGAGCAAGATTATGATGCGCGGTTTGGAGCGGACAGCAAGCAAGCCAAAGGGACCTCAAAGGGCAACTGGATTGCCGGTCGGACTCCGGAATTGGAAGAACAAGCCTCGGGTGCCGGAATCGGTGTCGGCAGCTCGGTCGGGACATCAGAGGAAGTTTATAGTGAAGACGATTACTATAATCCCGAAGTAGATGACGAATCGGCTGCACTTTATGACGGACAAACAACCGGAACAGAAGGCAAAACGGGGACCACGGGAACGGGAAATAAAACCGGCTCGGTCAAGGGGAATACGAATACCCAAATGACACAACCGATTTTTCCGACCTCGGCGCAGCAGTCGCGTAAATTATTCTAACAAGAGGTGATAAATGGCTGAACTACCGATTGAAAATACATATCGTGTTTTGGAGTCTGTGTTACAGCCTTTGGCCTATTGGTATAACCAGGATAATGTGGAAGATGTAGCGATCAATAACCCCGGGGGGATTTGGTTGCGCTTGCGGGGGCGGCATGCTCATCCGTGGCACTATTACGAAGATCCCAAATTGACTCGTGAATATTTGGTGAATGTGCTGCACATTATCGCTAATTCATATGATATGGCCTTTGATCCTGTCAGCGGAAATCCGGCGGTTTATGCGACGCTGCCGGGCGGACACCGTTTTGCGGGCATTGCCGGCAATAATGTCAAGTATGATAACAATGACTTGACCGGCGGGGTGGCTATGGATATTCGTGTCTATCGCGAGGATTTGGATATTAAAATGGACGCCTTTGGCCTGTCGCAGGGAGAGAGACTGCAACGAATCAATAAGTTAAAAGGGGTGGAAGATCCTGATGATCCGTATGAGCGGTTGGTGATGTATATCAAGCGCGGCAATCATGTTTTGGTTAGTGGTGGAACGGCAACCGGTAAGACAACATTTTTGAATAATATGATCAAGTTGCTGGACCTGCATAAACGGATTGTGACGGTGGAAGATGTGCGTGAATTGATTGTTCCACATAAAAATCGGGTGCATTTAGTCCTGTCGCGGACCGAGCAAACCAACCAGTTTGACTATAAAAAAGTGATTGACTTGGTTGTGCGTTTCACACCGGACGCGATTTTGTGCGGTGAAATTTCGGTGCAAAATGCGGGGGCGCTGTGGGAACTGATGAACACAGGGCATGACAACTGCTTTGCTACCATTCATGCTGACTCCGCGCAAGAGGCTTATCAAGCCTTTTTGTCGCGTATTATGCATTCTTATCCTTCAACAGACCGGGAAAAAACATTGCGTGAAATGCGTGAAAAATTGCGGGTTGTGCAAATCAACCGTGATGGCAATATCCGCGCTGTGACAGAAATCACCTAGTTCTTTGGAATTGCGCTAAAAACAGGCCGTCGGTGTGAGTCTGTGCGGGGGAGAATTGCTTGGTTTGAACCAGGGTAAATCCCGGATGGCGTTGCAGGAAAGTTTGTGTCTGGCCCGCATTTTCCGGATAAGTCAGTGAACAGGTCATATACGATAAAAAACCGCCGGTTTTTACATAAGAAACGGCTTTGTCCAAAATGTCGGCTTGGGTATGGACTAATTTTTCCAGTTGATCGGCGGTCAGTTTGAACCGCATATCCGGGCATCGTCGCCATGTGCCTGTGCCCGAGCAGGGGGCGTCAACCACAACATGATCATACATAGCCGCTTTCAAAGGGCGTTGAACGGTGATACAAGTGGCTCCCGCACGATTTGCCCGTTTTTTAAGCTCGGCCAGACTGCGTGAAGAAATATCATGTGCGGTGATAGAGCCTCGATTTTGCATCATTTGCGCGAAAATCAGGCTTTTTCCGCCGGCCCCGGCACAGTAATCCAATACCGTATTACCTGCCTGAATGCCTGTTGCCAAGGCTACACATTGGGACCCTTCGTCCTGAACCTCTATCAGGCCGTCGCGATAGGCCGGAATGATATTCAAATTGACTCGCTTAGTCAGGCGTAGTCCCCATGGGGAAAGTGGTGTTTTTTCGGTCGGGACTCCTTGATCGGATAACATTTTTTGAATGGCATTACGATCGCCGTTTGCGCGTAAAACAATATCGGCCGCTTGCAAAAGAGCGGGTAATTCAACATCGGCACTCGGGATCAGGGAAATAAGCCAATCGGGTACTTCCCAATTCACGGCCGGTGGCGCACCGGTAATCGTATCCGGCAAGGTGTCCAGCTTGGCCAAGCGTTCGGCAGTCGTTGCATCCGGATAGGCATATTGCAGGCGGCGATAGTGTCGCAAATATCCCCAAACAAGGTCGGACAAGGTGCGCCGGTCTTTGGATCCGATATATCGGCGGGATCGGGTATAGGCACTTAAAACCTCGTTGGCCGGTTGCGGTGTGGCCAGAATTGCTGTCAGAACTTCGGTCGCTGCATGAACAATGGCTTCGGGTTTCATCAGTTCTTCCCCTTAAAACCGGTGGCAATAACATAAAATTCGGAGGAATCTTTGCGGCTGGCATCGGGCTTGGCATGCTTGACCACGGCAAAATCCCGCCGCATACGAGCTAAGAAAGCGTTTTCCGTGCCGCCTTGAAAGATTTTTGCAATAAAAACCCCGTTGGGTGCCAGCACTTGAATCGCAAAATCATAGGCCATTTCCAACAAGCCCATAATCCGCAGGTGGTCAATATTGTGAATGCCTGTGGTGTTGGCGGCCATATCGGACATTACAATATCGGCCAAGTGTCCGCCCAGCATTTGTTTTAATTTATCCGGTGCCTCGTCGGAGGTAAAATCCATTTGAACCAGCTGTGCGCCGGGGATTGGGTCGGCCGGCAGTAAATCCATACCGACTACCAAGGGATTTTCGGGTGTAGATTTGACCAACTGCACGGCCACCTGGGACCAGCCGCCGGGAGCGCACCCTAAATCCACGATGCGCTTGCCAGGTTTGAAGAAATGGAATTGTTCGTTCAGTTGAATAATCTTAAATGCAGCACGGCCACGATAGCCTTGGCGATGAGCTTCGGCTACATAGGGATCATTGATTTGACGTTGCAGCCACTTGGTGGAACTGGCTGATCGTTTGCGATCACGCTTTAAGTGTGTTTTTAAGGGACGGGAGTTAAATTTCATGGTGATTTTTCCTTTGACAACAGCATAGCAAAAAACACAGATTTTGTCAAGATGCGAAAAAGGGCTTGCTTTTTTTTGAAAAAAGGTGTATAAGAAAAATGTTGATGCGCTTGTAGCTCAGCTGGATAGAGTATTGCCCTCCGAAGGCAAGGGTCGTGAGTTCGAATCTCGCCAAGCGCGCCATATAAAACACCGGTTTATCCGGTGTTTTTTTGTGCGTGGCGGGAGAGAAGGCACGACAGTGGGTTCGTTCACGAGCGCAGCGAAGTAGACGCCGTAGGCGGTCCAAGCGACAGCGCGGACAAGGGCTTGTCCCGAGCAATCTCGCCAAGCGCACTCGGGATTAGGATAGCGAATATTTTTAGTTGACAGAGAGATTCTTTTAGGGTAGAATGAGTTCTATGATGAAACGAAATTGTTGTCAGATTGGTGTGAATTTTAAGGGGCTTGACATGCGTAAAACCCTTATAGTACTACACACACACACACACACACACACACACACACACATGTAGTTCTGGTGAGAAGAAAATTTTGAGCGGCAGGCCGACT
>CAKQGY010000004.1 GCA_934234055.1 uncultured Alphaproteobacteria bacterium
GTGATACGGCGATTTGTGCCGGAGAGGGGACAGTGGATTTGACTTTTGTGTTTGCGGCGGATTTGATTACGAAGAAAAATGTGCAGGTGGTGGATCGGAACAATCCGACCTGCCGTCCGACACAGGTTTGGACCTGTAAGACGAATAACGCCAACGGATATAAATGCTGCACGGCAGGTATGTTGTGCCTGGCAGACGGAGAGGAACCGTCGGGTGTATCTTCTGCGAACGAGGGGAACTGCCCGCGCGGGACGCATCAGTGCCGGAACAATCAGTGCGTATGTCGCAAAAGTTGCCCGGCCGGTCAAAATCAAGACCCGAAAACTTGCGCATGCAGTTCTCAAACATGTGAAACCGGGGTTTGGAGTGAAGCCAAAGGCGGATGCGTAGAGTGTAATGAAGATACAGACTGTGCCGGACGCACCGATGGAAAAACAACCTGTGATACGACGAATAATGTATGTGATTCGGTCTGTCCCACAGGTACTTCCGAAGATGGGGTGGGTGGCTTTGCCAAAAATGTGGGTACAGTTCAGTGCTATTGTGCGGAGGCAACCCAAAAATGGTCAGGGACGGCGTGCGACGGGACTTTATCCAACACCTGTACCGATAACACCGGTTGTAAAAAAGGGGAGTTTTGCGTGGATAATCTTTATCCTATTTATGGACCTTGCGCCGCCGGTATAAAAAATGGCCATTGTGCAACAGTGCGTCCAGCCTCTGGGACGAATGACTATGGCTTTACTGTAGGTCCAGGTGCGACCGATTGGTATACTGCGAAAAACTTCTGCGAATCCCTCAACAAAACAATGGTGAGTATAAGTGATTTTCATATAACAAGTAGAACGACCTGTTCATATGGCTCAAGTACAGTTGCCGACTGTACCTTTGATGAAGGATATAGTTGGGCTGATGTGGGAGTAGGGAATCTGGCCGGTATTTATTGGTGGACAACAGATATAGATCCGTCTGATTCTTGTAACGCCTTTGTCGTCTATGGCGACGACATGAAGCGAGTGGGTCCTAGTGGCCGCAAATTATACTACACCAACGGCGCTGGCTGGGCTGTGTGTAAGTAGGGTTTTGTTTCGCCTGTTCTAACCGGGCAGGAAAGGCCTGCCCCTTGTAATGACACTTTTTTGTGCCATAGGTTCCCTTTATCCGCCCCTCTCTCACTTTTCTCTTGACTTTTGGGAAAGGGGACGGTAAGATAGGCCATACAATGGTATGGTATAAAGTCGGACTTTGCGGTATAATCATCGGGCTGTTGACAGCATGTCAAATGGCCTTGCCGTTGCCGGAAACGGCGGGCCCGAAACCTCTTGATAAATTACCCGATACAACCGAACAACGGCGTCTGGCTTTTGCCGGCGGTATGTTTGACCTGAATCGCGGGGATCTGTATGCGGCATATCCCTATTGGCATTATTCTTTGCCGAATGTCAATGTGGGCTTGTTCGTGTGTAATGCGTCGTTTAAGTATCGCCTGACCCGCTCGCAGGCCTATTGGAATGAGGACGATAACATCTTTGGTAAATGGCCGGATGAGGCCGGCCTGGGTATAGAGGCGGCCTTGGCCGAACAAGGTTATCAAATCAAGCGCCACCGGCAATCATTCTTTACGGATTTGCAAAACAAGCCACGGGCAGAGCTGTTGCTGTCTATGCGTGTTGTGGATATGAAGATGAACCTTTGCCACATCAATATGCCGATGATCGCCATGGATATGGGTCGTTCGGCCGGCAATGGCGTGATTACGGTGGAGTGGGAAGTTTTTGACACGATTCGGGAAAAATCTTTGGGCACTTTCACGACCCGGGGCTACGGCCATGTGGATGAGCCATTATCCGACGGGATCAAAGCCGTATTCTTGGATGCTGTACATCAGGCTGCCATTCACCTGGGGAACTTGCCGGATTTTCGGCGCTTGATGACAACCGCAAATCCGACAGATTTAATCCCGAAAACGGTGTATCAACCCTTGAACCTGACAACCCGTGAGCGAACACGATTTGAACCGATTCGCTATCATTTGGCCTTTGCCCGCCGTGCGGTTTTGGTGGTGCGCGCCGAACAGGGGCGGGTTGCGACAGGTTTTTATATCAATAATGACGGATATGCTTTGACCACGGCGCAGGCCATCGGTGATTCCGAAGCGGTTCAGATAACGGATTCGGGTGGCACAAAATATAGTGCTCGCGTGATTCGCAAAGATGACCGCCGAAATGTGGCTTTGGTTAAAGCTGATGTGCGGGATAATCCGGCCCTGCCGATTGTGTCAGACAAGCGTCCGGACGCCGGTGCTCCGGTGTTTGCAATCGGCACACCGTTCAGCAATTCTTACCGTGCTACCTTGACCCAAGGGATTATCAGCTATCATCGCTATCAGGTGCACCGGGGACTTGATTTTATTCAAGCCACAATTCCCACAACCGATGGCTTTACGGGAGGTCCTTTGACGGACGAATTCGGGAATGTCATTGGTCTGACGGATTCAACACTGAGCAATGGTGATGAGTCAAATTTTGGCTTGTTTATCCCAATATCCTCGGTATTAGAGGCCCTGAATATTCAGATATTACCCGAGGGTTTCAAACCGTCTCGGACACCTGAACAGGAGCCCACTGTACATCAGTAATTTTATCTGCCCCCGTAATCAGCATGATCAGACGATCTACCCCGATGGCATTACCTGCACAATCCGGCATACCGTATCGTAAGGCCGCCATAAAATCATCATCAATCGGATAGCGCTCGCCATAAAGCTTTTGCTTCATATCCATATCATAGGTGAATCGCCTTAACTGCTCGTCCGGATCGGTCAGCTCGGAAAATGCATTACACAATTCCACGCCGCAGACATAGGCTTCAAACCGCTCTACAACTCGCGGATTGTCTGGTTTTTTTCGTGCCAACGCCCCTAAACAAGTCGGATACTCATACAGAATTGTCGGTACGCCATCACCCAGTTTATCCTCTATTTCATTTAACATAATCCGAAAAAAAATATCTTCCCACCGGTCGGAATCATAGCAGTGAATCCCTATCTTTTCGGCGGCTTGACGTAGCTTTGTGGGATCAGGTTCCAAAGAAGGTTCATCCGGAATGGTGGCCATAATATCTATGCCGGTGTATTTTTGAAAAGCCTCGGCTATGGTCAGACGCTCCCACGGCCGGAACGGGTCGCTGGTGCGATTGCCGTGGCGCAGAAGAGTTGCTCCGCAGGCCTTGGCACACCGCCGGACAAGAGATTCGGTATCGTCCATAATGACAGTGTAATCGCATCCTCGGCGATACCATTCCAGCATGGTAAACTCGGGCTGATGTGTGGCAGAGAGCCCCTCATTTCGGAAAGTTTTACACAGTTGAAAAATCCGTGGCAATCCGGCCGTGATCAATTTCTTCATCGTGAATTCGGGAGAAGTATGCAGGTAAAAACGTTCCGAATCGCCCACTGGATTATCATAAGTGGTCTGAAAAGCCTTTAAGTGAACTTCCAGTCCCGGCGATATTTGCATAATGGGGGTGTCTACTTCCAAAAAATCCGCTTCTTCAAAATACATGCGGATGGTCTTAAAAATAACTTGTCGAGCCAACCTGTTTTGTTGGTGTTTCAGATATAAATCCGGCTTCCACCAGTTTATTGTTGTCATTTTCCTTGCCTTTCAAAAAAAAATATGTTATATTGGTTTCATCTTATTTTTATGAAAGGTATAGCACAAAATGAAAGAACAAGCAAATCAAATCCGTCCGGGCTGGGTTTTACAGCATAATAATAAACAATATATGGTCACCAAAATCAACTTGATTCAACCGGGAAAGGGTGGCGCCTTTATCGCGGTGGAAATGCGGGATATCACAACCGGTGTGAAAACACAGGAACGTTGGCGCACGGCTGATACGGTGGAAAAACTGATGAGTGAAGAATTTGATTGCCAATTCCTGTATAAAGACGGTGATAACTTGGTATTTATGAATTCGGAAACCTATGATCAGTTTGAAATTCCGTCCGAAATGATGGGGGAATCGGCTTTATTCTTGCAAGATAATATGGAAGTGACTGTGAACTTTATTGAAGGGAAACCGGTTGGTGTGAACTTGCCGCCGAATGTGGTGTTGACAGTTGCCGAAACAGAGCCGGCTATTAAAAATCAAACGGCCACTAATTCGTATAAACCAGCACTGTTGAGTAACGGGATTCGGACAACCATTCCGCCGTTTGTCAATGCCGGAGAAAAGATTGTTGTCTCTACGGCTGACAGTTCTTATATTGAACGGGCTAAATAGCACTTGTGTTAAAACGGGCAAAAGCGGGGCGTATTGCGCTCCGCTTTTTTTATTATGGTTCTGTAATAATTTGAAACAATCATTGATTTGATTTTAGAAACATCTTCTTGTATGATTGGGACATCAATAAACAAAGGAGTCTCTAATGAACGCGGAAATTCAAACAATGACACTTTATAAGAACTGCGAAACAACTTTACAAAATGAAATTCCTTGCGTAGGAATCGGCCTGCACAGCGGGCAAAAGATTCATATGGTCTTAAAACCGGCGGCAATCGGAACCGGTGTTGTCTTTGTACGCACGGATATTACGGACAAAGATAACCGTATTCCGGCCAAGTATAATTATATTGTGGATACACGAATGAACTCTTGCCTGGGTAATGAAGCTGGAGTGACGGTTTCTACGATAGAGCATTTAATGGGTGCCTTAGGCGGTATGGGGGTCACAAATGTGATCGTAGAGTTAGATGGTCCCGAGGTTCCGCTTATGGATGGTTCAGCCCAAGATTTCGTCACCTTGATTGAATGCGCCGGCATTATGAAACAAGATGCTCCGTTGAAAGCTATCAAAATCCTGAAAGAAGTTTGCTTTAATGATGGCAAGGGGGCCGAAGTTTGTTTGTATCCGCAAGAAATGGGATTGAGCATTGATTTTATGATTGATTTCCCGAAATCCCGTGCGATCGGTCGGCAGGAGTATTCAGTCAATTTGACACCACGGGCGTTTAAGGATTCCGTGGCCTATGCCCGCACATTCGGTTTTGTCCATGAAATTGAAATGTTGCGTTCTATGGGTTTGGCACGAGGAGCAACCCTGGAAAATGCCGTCGCAATCCAAGGGGATAAAGTTTTGAATCCCGAGGGAACACGCAGTGAAAACGAGTTTGTTGTGCATAAAACATTGGACGCCGTCGGCGATTTGTATCAGCTGGGTATGCCGATTATCGGCCACTTTTACGGCACCAAATCGGGACATATGCACACGAACACCCTGTTGCGGCAATTGATGGCGGATACATCGGCGTATGAAATTGTTGTATTGGACGATTATCAGGAGTCGCTGGTATCGGCGGTGCGTCGTTCGGCCTAGCCTATCGGATTAAAAACAGTTGCGTCCGGCGTAAAAATAGACTATACTGGTGCGTATGAATACGCTCTTTGAAAAATTGACAGATTCTCCCTTGGCGGATAAAATGCGCCCGCAAACTTTGGCGGATGTAGTGGGGCAGGATCACCTGTTGGGTGAGAAAGGCCCACTGACCCGTATGATTAAATCGGGTCGAATGAGCTCTTTTATTTTGTGGGGGCCGCCGGGATGCGGTAAGACAACGATTGCACGGATTTTGGCACAAGAAGTTCACCTGCATTTCGAGTCATTATCAGCCGTTTTTTCGGGTGTGTCCGATTTGCGAAAAGTCTTTCAAGAAGCGCAATCCCGCAGGCGTATGGGGCAGGGAACCTTGTTGTTTGTGGACGAAATCCATCGCTTTAATCGGTCGCAGCAGGATGGTTTTTTGCCGTATGTAGAGGATGGCACGATTATCTTGGTGGGTGCGACAACGGAAAATCCCTCGTTTGAACTGAATGGCGCGTTGCTCAGCCGTTGTAAAGTCTTTACGATGAAACGTTTGTCAAATGAAGCGTTGGAGCAAATTTTAACAAAAGCAGAACACTTGGTCGGGCGAAAAATTCCGCTGGATGAAGTCGGGAAGGATTATTTAAAAAGCCTGGCTGACGGGGATGGCCGGTATTTCATTAATTTGATTGAAAGCGTGTTTCAATATGCGCTGCCGAACGAGATTTTGGATAAAACAGCATTGGAACAATTGTTGCAAAGACGCTTGCCAAATTATGACAAAGACGGTGAGGGGCATTATAATCTGATTTCGGCCTTGCATAAATCACTGCGTGGTTCGGATCCGGATGCCGGGCTTTATTGGCTGGCGCGTATGGTGGTAGCCGGTGAGGATATGAAGTATATTCTGCGCCGTCTGACTCGTTTTGCGTCCGAAGATGTGGGTATGGCCGATCCGCAGGCATTAGTGCAGGCACATGCTGCTTGGGACGCTTATGAGCGGTTAGGGTCGCCCGAAGGGGATTTGGCTGTGGCGGGTTTGGTAATCTATCTGGCAACGGCTCCTAAATCCAACAGCACCGAAGCGGCCTGGAATATGGTGCGCCGTGTTGCCCAAGAGACGGCCACTCTGATGCCGCCGATGCATATTTTGAATGCGCCGACGCGCTTGATGAAAGATCTGGGCTATAATCGGGGCTATCAATATGATCCGGATACAAAAGACAGCTTTTCGGGGCAAAATTACTTTCCCGACGAGATGGGCCGCCGCACCTTTTATCACCCGAACGAGCGCGGGTTTGAGCGCGAAATTAAAAAGCGTATAGACTATTGGGACAATTTACGCCGAAAATTGCAAAATAAAACTTGATTTTTGACGGGAAATATGGGAAAAGAAAGAAAAGAGAGGTATGTATGGCTGTTCAATTTATCACCGTCAAACCGCAAGATAATGATATTCGACTGGATCGCTGGTTTGCGCGCCACTTTCCCGAGTTAAAAAACGGGCAACTGCAACGGTTGCTGCGGGGAAAAAATATCCGTGTGAACGGGAAAAAAGCCACTTCGGCCCAGCATTTAACGGCCGGTGATGAGATTCGTGTACCGCCGTTGATGGTATCTGAGAAAAGCGACCTGCCGCGTGATATATCCAAAGCCGATTCAGAGTTTATGCAGTCCCTGGTGATTTATCGTGATGATGATGTGATTGTGCTCAATAAACCGGCGGGTATAGCGGTGCAAGGGGGCTCTAAAACCACACGCCACATTGACGGTTTATTGGACGCTTTGCGTTTCGGATTGGACGAAAAACCGCATCTGGTGCATCGGCTGGATAAAGACACCAGTGGTGTTTTGGTCCTGGGGCGCTCGGCAAATGCGGCAGCGGCCTTAACCAAAGCCTTTAAAACCCGCGAAGCCCATAAAATTTACTGGGCCGTTGTGGTGGGTAAGCCGAAATTACTAACAGGACGGATCGACGCGCCGTTGTCCAAGTTATCCGGTGCCCTGGGTGGCGAGCAGATGAAGATTGATTACGATACCGGCGATCGGGCGATTACGTTGTATCGGGTGATTGATTCGCTGGGGCGCAAGGCCTCGTGGCTGGAAATGAGTCCGCTGACAGGTCGGACGCATCAGTTGCGCGTGCATGCAGCCGAGGCTTTGAATACCCCGATTATCGGCGATGGCAAGTATGGGGGTGATCGATCCTATGCTGTCGGGATAGAAAATAACCGAAAATTACATTTACATGCGCGGGCGATTCGGATACCACATCCTGTTAAGGGCATATTGGAAGTATCGGCCCCTTTGCCGCAGCATATGCGTGAAACATTTGCATTTTTAGGCTTTAATGAAAAAGAGGCCGCCCATTCGTTTGATTTTTTTGTGCACAAGGAGTCTTGATATGAAGAAGTTTTTAAAAATCACACTGGCATTGATGATTCTGATTTTGATCGGAATAGGCGTTTTTTGGCTGACATTTGATTTAAATACCTATCGGGGAATGGTCATTCAAAAACTTTCTATTGCGTTGGGTCGGCCGGTGGAGATCGGATCGCTGGAAATGAAACTGGCGGCAATTCCGACGATTCGTATTCAGGACATTACGGTCGGTAATCCCGAGGGGTTTGACGATGAGGAAGCCTTTGCCAAAGTGGATTCGGCCGAGGTAACCTTGGCTCTGGCACCGTTGCTTTCTAAACGGTTGGAAGTGCAAAATATCGCTTTGATGACGGGATATGTCAACCTGATTGAAAAGAACGGGAAGAATAATTGGACTTTTGATTCGGATAATCCGCGGGCGGTTGCGGCACGTGCTGTTCAAGGGGCAAATACCGATGCCGAAGAATGGTTGAAACAGATGCGTATTGATACGGTATCATTAAAGAAATTATTGCTCTCGCATCAGGTAAAAGACAAAAAGCAGTCCTTTTTACTGAATGATTTTTCGCTAAAACAATTAAAAGTATTTTCATTTTCCACGACTATGAACAATCAATCATTCAAGGTGGCCGGAAACCTGGATTCTTTACTGGATTTGCTGCGGCATCAGCAGGATTATAAATTTAACATAGACATTACAGCGGCTAATGCAGCCGTTAAGCTCTTGGGTAATATTGGTGATACGACCAAGTTCACGAATTTATTGCTGAATGTGGATATCACCGGCCAAAATATTAAACAAACGCTTTCCGATTTTGGGATGGCGGTGGCGGGATTGCCGGCTCAGCCATTTGTTCTAAAAGCAGTCTTGCAGGGGGATTTAACGGCTATACAATTGAGCTCATTTTCTTTGACCCTGGGGGGGGGCAAGATGACTTTGTCCGGCACGGGTAAGATTGCCGGTTTACAAGAAAATCCCTCTATCACCTTTAACGGCAGCTTGAATCTGTCAGATCGCGTTTTGGCACAAGCCTTGAAAACCAAACCGTTCCGCAGTACTTTCAAAATTGCCACCGAGGGGCGTATTATTGACTTGACAGAATGGACGTTACAGGCCAATCGCTCGGATATACAAGGTGTTGGTCGTTTTGATTTTTCGGCTGCGGTGCCGGCGGTGCAACTGGCCTTACAGTCTGAGTATTTTGAAATAGAAGATTTGGTTTTTACGGAATCGCAACCGTATCGTGCCCGCGTTGCGGCTGCTAATCAGGTGCCCAAACGCTTGATTTCGGACAAGACATTTGACCTGTCGGCTTTGAATAAAGTCAATGCTGATGTTAAGTTGGCTTTTCCACACATCAAAATATCCGATGCGATCAGTGATTATGTCGGTGTGATGGGAAATGTATCTTTGAAAAAGGGTGTGTTCTCCACGAATCAATTGGCCATAACGGCTCTGGGTGGACAGATTGCCACCAATGCGCACCTGGATACCACACAACCCCAGTATCGGTTTGATGTGCAGTTGGATGCTCAACAATTGAATATGAACGTCATTAAAAAATGGAGTGAGTATGTGCAGGGCGGCCATCTGGACGCAAATGTTAAACTATCGGCGACAGGGCGATCTATTTATCGGATTTTAAGTACGCTAAACGGTCAGATTGTGGCCGAACTAAGTGAAGGTACGATTGTCAACCCGTGGTTTAATAATCTGGCGGCTCCATTCATCAAGATGCAGAAGAAGAAAAACTCTGTTTCGTTTTCTACAACGGATCAGGAAAGCCGAATCGTGTGTGGCGCAGTGAACCTGACGGTGCGTAACGGTGTCATTCAAAGCAACGAAGATATCGCTTTAGAAACATCAACGGTGAATTTCTTAATTGGTGGAGAGGTGGATGTTTTTAATGAAACGCTGAATCTCCAAATGCATCCGTTTGTGGGTAACAGCACGATAGAAGCGTTGGCTCAAGTTGTGCAAATCGGTGGTACATTCCAAAATCCGGTTCCGGGAGTCGCCCAAGAAGCCGTTGCCCCACAACTGCTGCAACTGGGTTTGAACAAGTTGACAAAGCAAAAGAATACCAGATCCGAGTTGAACGAATATGCTTTGTGCCAAAAGGTGTTAAAGCATAAGACCAAAGGCCAATTGCGGACTGAACAAAAGAAACGGCAGGTTTTACCTTTGCCGACAAAACCGGAACCGGTGGAAGAAACGACAACGAAAACCTTAAAAGATGAGTTTCAACAACAATTGCTGAAATCATTGCGGGAAGCCTTGCAATAATGCTGATTCATGTCCGGATATACGGTCGGGTGCAGGGCGTTGGTTTTCGGGCGTGGGCGCGTCAAACGGCTCAGGCCTACCACCTGTCGGGATGGGTGCGTAATCGCATCAACGGATCGGTGGAGATCTTGGCACAGGGCGAATCGCTCCAAGCAGATGCCTTTTTAATGGCATGTCGCCGAGGACCGTTATTCGGGCATGTAGATCGTATAGAACCTGTTAGTATCCCCGATGCCCCGATCCTGCCGGTTCAACAGGGGATTTTTACGATTGAAGCAACCGTTTGAGAAAAGCACCCGTGGTGCCGGGTGCTTGTTATCTCTTCAGCGTTGATTTTGTAGGCGCATTTTACCGAATTCAGCAAATAAATTGCGTGGTGCACAATGATCCTGCAACAATTTCAGGTTTGCACCGTTTGGCACAAAATTGATAAAACGTTGCATGTCCTGGTCTTTTAAGGCAGTCATAACCAAGTCCATATTTCCATTTTTTGTCGTGATGTTATTGGTGTTGGCCGTGGCACGATATTGTCCGCGTCGGGGGGAACTGATGGTTAAAGAATAAGTAGTGTTTTCGCGTGAGGAGTGCGGAATGACGGATGTGTCTCGCTGAACAGTAACACTCAAATCATGGCGTGAGATGCAGGCATAAACCGGCGTTTGGGTGTAATCGGGTTCTTTGTGTTGATATTTAGAAATATCGGGTGTAGCAAACCCTTCGGGAATGGCCTCGCCCTCATAGCGCACATCAAAAGTCAGGTTTTGACGCGGTTCGGTGCGGCCGGCATAGCGGGCATAAAAATGACCTCGTAATGAGGCGAGGGTGGCTTCAACTGTGAATGGTATATTGATATCTGGTTGCATATATTTCCTCCTGATAATTTGACATTATAGCACACTTTATTATTTTTGTCAATCATTTTCAAAAAACAAAAAACATAAAGGGGGTTGCTTTTTATTTGAAAACCGTTTAAAATAATGCCAAATTATCAAAAGGAGTTCAAAATGAAACAAGCCAAAACAGTTAAAGAATTCGTTGAACGGATAGACGCCAGCAAGAAGTTAAATCCCAAAGATTTGTCCTCGGATCAGGATTTATCCATTGCGATTATGAATCTGATTTCAATTGAAGAGCACCTGATGTTTTCGGGAGCCAAGACCGGTAAAAGCAGTTTCTTTGATATGATACAGGATATTCGCGAGATGCGCAAGAACCTGATGCTGAAAATCATACCATCATACGAAGGGGAAGTGTGGTGCATTTCCAAGCACCTGTTGTCAGCCAGTATGCGTTTGATGGAGGTGGGGACCAAGCAGCAAAGCATGGGTCATGCGGATGAGGCTTATCGTTTGTTTAATCAAGCCTATGATTTATATTGTTTATTTTGGGGCTTGAATATGAACTTGATTGAGACAAAAGATGTCAAGTGGATTGCGGATAAGCCCGAAGACGCGAAAAAAATTACCGCGGCTGCCGCATCTGTCCAATCTGAGACCGTGGTTGAACCAAAGACCGGGTTTGCAAAGATGAAAGCCTTTATTCGAAATGCGGTCAATTGTTGCATAGAATAAATAAAGTTTCATACGATTGTATCTTTAACCCCTGTTTTTCGGGGGTTTTTACATTTTTTTATGATTTTATTCTTGCACTTTTATAAAAGAATCTTATATCCCTTTGTATGAGGACAGGAAAAGTAACTATTGTTGGCGCATTAACAAGTATTGGTCGGACCATATTAGCCCTGATGGCTGAACATGATTTCCCCAGGGATCAAATCATAGCATTGGACGAGGATCGCCATGTCGGGGTCAAGATTCCCTATGGTGATGGTATGTTGACAGTGAACAAGATGAGCATCTTGGAAACACAACCGGTCAAAATCGCGTTGGTGTGTCGGCCTTCAATTATAGAAAATTATAAAGAGAATCTGTTGCATTGGGGTACCGTTTTTATAGATTGTTGCGGTTCTATGAAAGACGGGCCGTGTATCGTGGCGCCACTTAATATGAATGATTTTGATAAATCCAAGCTTTCACTTATTACCAATCCCAGCAGCTTGACGGTATCCTTGGCTCAAGTCTTGGAACCCATTCATAAAAGGTATCAAGTTCGCTTGGCCGAGGCTTTAGCTCTGTTGTCGGCGGGTGAGTTTGGCGTGGACGCTATTCATGCCTTACAGGATCAAGCGCGCAGCATCTATACCAAAGAACAACCTCAAATCGGGCCTTTTCAGAAGATACAGGCCTTTAATTTATTACCGGCACCCTGTTCGGCATTGGAGCGCCAAAGTATGGCTCAAATCAAAAATATATTAGACTTTCCGGTCAGTTTGGCCAGTTGTCTGACGCCGATTTTCCAAGGTGAGAGCTATTCTTTGGTTGTTTCAACGCGTAAGTCTTGTTCTCTGGAACACCTGAAAGATGTTTTCACTTCGGAAACCTGGTGTAAAGTTGTAGAAGATAATGGCCCCGCCGGTGCTGTCACAACCATTGACACACAAATGTCTGATTTTATTTACCTGACTCGTATTACCTCGGTTCCGTACCGGAGAAACACATTCCACATGTGGGTTGTGTGCGATAGCGTTAAAACCGGAGCTGCTTTGAACGCGGTGCGGTTAGTTAAGCATATTTTATCTTGACATTTATCTGAAAATATGTGTAAATACCGTTTATGACATTTGAAAAACGGATTCGGTATTCTTGGCGACAGGGTCGCATTATACGCTATCGGGCTTATAAAAAAGTCGGATTGGGGCGTCATTATAAAAAAATAGACCTGTCGTTGTTCCTAATGTTTATGTTGTGTGCCGCAACTTTCCCTTTTTTTATTACACCTAAAACAGAAACACAAATTCCCGTAGAAACGCAGGATTCTGTCAATGAGACAGCTCAGGAAACTGTCCACGGCGACTTGGGGGATGATCCGGTTATTCCGCGTCAGCAAACCACATTAGACGAGTTGGAAAAGCGAGCCCAACTGGGTGAATTAAATGTTGAGATACAAATACTGGAAAAAGGTAGCAGTTTATTGAAATTGTTGTCCGAAGCCGATGTTGCGGCCAAAGATCGCCTGGCTATTGTTGATTCGTTTGAGCTGATGATTGATGTTAAATCATTGCGTCCGGGTATGTCATTTATGTTATTTAAAACACCGGATCGTGTATTACAGGGGTTGTCATTACAAACCAAAGGAGAAGAAACTGTCGCGGTGGTGCGTGAAGAGGATGGCAGTTGGACGCCCTTTACCGCGGCAGGGCGCATTGAAACGGAAACGGTGCGTCGTCAAGGGACAGTAGAGCGGACTTTTTCAGGATCGGCCTTGAAGGCGGGAATCCCTGATACCGTGGTGGCGCAGGTCACATCGGCCTTGGACGGCGAGGTGGATTTTGCCTCGGATATTCGGCCGGCCGATTCGTTTGATGTGATTTGGGAAACAAAAAAAACAGCCGGCGGGTTGGAAGTCGGTGCCAAACAACTGGTTTTTATCGGATTGAAAACCGGCAAGAAAGAGATCTATCGTTATGCCTATACGGATAAAACTGGCACAACTTCATTTTATGATGCACGGGGACGTAGTGGAGAAAAAGCAATTATGAAGCGCCCATTGAAAGCCCGTGCCAGGTTATCATCTCCTTATGGTCGTCGTCGACATCCGATTTTGATGTATGAGATTTTCCACCATGGTGTGGATTTGGCAGCTCCGATGAATACGCCGATTCAAGCCGCGGCTGATGGTGTGATCACTCAATTGGGACGCAAGGGGGGGTATGGTAAATATATCCGCATCCGTCATGCGGATAATTATCAAACAGCCTATGGTCATATGAACGGCTATCGTCAGGATCTGAAAGTCGGTAGTAAGGTTAAACGTGGCGAAGTGATCGGCTATGTCGGTAGCACGGGGCGTTCTACAGGGCCGCACTTACACTTTGAAGTCTTGAAAAAAGGAAAGACAGTGCCGCCATTCGGACGAAATATTATTTCGGCCAGGCAATTGAAAGGTTTTGAATTAGAGCAATTTTTCTCATCTGCCGAAAGCCTGCACCCGGATTTTGCGATGCATCGTGCCGGTAAAATCCCCCCGGTTCCCCCGATGAAACCGACATTTAACGAGTAGTTTTTGGTTGCTTTTTTTACAAAACGGCGGTATAAGGGAAATATAATCAATAAAGGAGCCGCTTGATATGCAGTTGAATCTAAACTTTGTAGACAAAATGGGCCGTGTTGTGTTGAACTTTTTTCGGGCAACGGGGCGATTGGGGATTTTTTGCGGTGAAACACTGTATCACTGCCTGATGCCACCGTTTTATTGGAAAGAAGTCAGTCACCAAATGATTGAAATCGGCTTTTATTCTTTACCGGTTGTGGCGTTAACCACTTTGTTTTCGGGGATGGTTATTGCTTTGCAAACATACGAAGCCGTATCGCAATTCTCGGCCGAAGGAGCCGTGGCTATGGTGGTGCGAGTATCTGTAATTCGTGAGCTGGCTCCCGTAATGGCCGGATTGATGGTGGCGGGTCGTATTGGTGCAGCGATGGCAGCCGAGATTGGGACAATGCGTGTGACAGAACAAATTGATGCGCTGTCAACTTTGTCGACTAATCCGTTCAAATATCTGATTGTGCCACGCGTAATGGCCGGTGTTGTTATGTTGCCGATTTTGGTTTTGATTGGAGACGTTATCGGGATCTGTGGCGGTTATACAATCGGTGTATATAAGCTTGGCTTTAATGCGACGACCTACCTGACAAATACATGGCAGTATTTAACGGCTATGGATGTTGTATCCAGTGTGACAAAAGCAGCCGTCTTTGGGTTTATTATCACATTACTGGGGTGTTATAATGGTTTCCAAAGTCGAGGAGGTGCGCAAGGGGTGGGACAGGCGACCACGAATGCCGTTGTATCGTCCAGTATCTTAATTCTTATTTTTAACTATATTTTAACGGAAATGTTATTTAGTGTTTAGGGAGAGCGAATATGGCCTTTTTTCATAAAAAAAATAAACCCGAAACGCCCAAGATACAAATGACGGGTGTGTGTAAAACATTTGGAAAACACACAGTTCTAGACGGTTTGGATCTATCGGTGAATGCGGGGGAATCACTGGTGATTATTGGTGGCTCCGGTACAGGGAAATCTGTGACGCTAAAATGTATTTTGGGGCTTTTAAAGCCGGACTCCGGATCTATTCAAATTGATGGAAAGGACATTTTGACAATGCCTCGAACCGAGCGTGAAAAAACACTTACCCAATTCGGTATGTTGTTCCAAAACGCCGCCTTGTTTGACAGTTTAAGCGTCTGGGAAAACGTGGCATTTGCATTGCTTCAAAATCAGGATATGAACCCGGTCCAAGCCAAAAAAATTGCTGTTCGTAAGTTAGCCCAAGTCGGTTTGCCTTCCGAGGTGGCTGATGTTTATCCGGCAGACTTGTCCGGTGGTATGCGTAAGCGCGTCGGCCTGGCTCGTGCGATAGCCACCAATCCCGATGTTATTTTCTTTGACGAGCCGACGACCGGCCTTGATCCGATTATGTCTGACGTGATCAATGACTTGATTAGGGATACGGTCAAGGGGCTGGGTGCTACCGCCCTAACAATTACGCATGACATGGCTTCGGCGCGCAAGATTGCTGATCGAATCGCAATGTTGTATCAAGGCAAAATTATTTGGACCGGAACAGTCAAAGAACTGGATAAAACCAGCAACCCCTATGTGCGGCAGTTTGTTGCCGGTTCGGCTCAAGGTCCCATTCAAATGGATGTTCAGGTGAAATAAATATGACAAAACGAACGACGCAATATGTATGTCAAAATTGCGGGGCGGTATTTGCCAAATGGAGCGGTAAATGCGACTCCTGCGGTGAATGGAATACTTTGACGGAAGAGGTTATTCCCGCAGCAGATCAACCTCATATGACAGCCGGTCGCGGCGGACATAAATTGGATTTTTATGACCTGCGTGGGGCGCCCGAGATTATCTTTCGCTTAAAATCCAAAATTGGCGAGTTGGATCGTGTCTGTGGCGGCGGTTTGGTTCCGGGATCGGTGATTCTGGTCGGCGGGGATCCGGGAATCGGTAAATCTACTCTTTTATTACAGGCTGTAGCACATCTGTCTACCGGTGTGAACAAAGCCGGTCATGCGACCAAATGTGTCTATATTTCAGGTGAAGAATCTGTGGATCAGGTGCGCTTGCGGGCGTTGCGTTTAGGCTTGGCCGATGCGCGTGTAGAGTTGGCCAGCGCCACCAATGTGCGGGATATTGTGGCTACGCTGGATACAGGTGATTCGCCTGATGTAGTGATTATTGATTCTATTCAAACAATGTTTTCGGATACACTGGATTCGGCTCCTGGCACAGTGGGGCAAGTGCGTGCTTGCGGAAATGAATTGATTCGCTTGGCTAAACGCAAAAACTTTACACTGTTTTTGGTGGGGCATGTGACGAAAGAGGGCACTTTGGCCGGTCCGCGCGTGTTGGAGCATATGGTGGATACCGTTTTGTATTTTGAGGGCGATCGCGGCCACCATTTCCGTATCTTGCGCAGCGTGAAGAATCGGTTTGGTGCAACGGATGAAATTGGTGTTTTTGAAATGACCGAGCAGGGTTTGGCTGAGGTTAAAAATCCGTCGGCTTTGTTTTTGGCTGAGCGGCGCGGTAATATCGCCGGCAGCTGCGTGTTTGCAGGGGTTGAGGGGTCTCGTCCGCTGTTGGTAGAAATCCAAGCTTTGGTTGCCCCGATCAGCGGGCAATCCCCGCGCCGCGCTGTGGTTGGTTGGGATGCAAATCGGTTGGCGATGATTATGGCGGTTTTAGAGGCGCGTTGCGGTATTGTTTTCGGGGCCAAAGATGTCTATTTGAATATCGCGGGCGGCCTTAAAATTACCGAGCCTGCCTGTGATATGGCGGTTGCGATGGCGCTGGTATCAGCCTTGACTCAGCAGCCGCTGCCCGCAGATATGGTTGTGTTTGGTGAGGTTGGTTTGTCGGGCGAGATTCGTGCGGTGTCGCAATCGGATTTGCGTCTGAAAGAAGCTGAAAAATTAGGCTTTAAGACCGCTTTAATCCCGCCCCGCCGGAATGCTAAAAAAAGCAGTGCCAGCATTCATTTAACCGAGGTTGGCCATTTACGAACACTGATGGATACATTCAAAGGAGCATAAAATGATGATAGGAGCCATAGATATTCTTTTATTGATTACCGTGATTTTCTCGGTGTTGTTCGCCCTTTATCGTGGGTTGGTGCGCGAGTTGTTGGGAATTTCGGCGTGGATTTTGGCGGGCTTGGCGGCGTTGTATAGCTATGCACCGCTGCAACCCCTGATGAATAAACTGATAGAAAACCCGATGATTGCCGGTATAACGGGTTCGGTGATTGTAGCGGTGATCGTGTTGGTGATTATGACATTGATCAACTCGGCTATTACCAAGCGATTGCGTCAAAGTGCATTGAGCGGTTTGGACCGAGTGCTGGGCTTTATTTTTGGTGTGGCGCGCGCCGGATTGTTGGCGGCTGTGGTTTATCTGGGGGCGTCCATGGCTCTGTCCACCGAACAGCTGGATAAAATAGAGACACAGAATGTATCTGTGCCGTATGTTCGGGTGATATCCGGGTGGTTGGAATATGTGATTCCCGAGAATATCCAGGAAAAAATAGAGTCCTATAAACAAGGCAAACTGCAACGGCAAAAGGTGCCAAAAATCGGCATTGATTTGAAGAAAAATGTCAAAGAGGCTATTGTGGAATACAGCGAAGACAATAAAGAATCGCTGGACGATATGATAAACCGTATTGAATGGGAGGACGAATGACACCGCAAGAATTATTGGATCAGGCACGAGCTTTAATGAAAGAACGTTATTGCAAAGAGGGCCATCACAGCGTTGTGGCGGCTGCTGTTTTGACCAAGTCGGGCAAGGTATTTCGGGCCTTAAATGCCGGAACGAATCAGCCCTCGCTGGCCACCTGTGCTGAGATTATCGCAATCGGTATGGCCAACACCGATGATCCGCATATGGAAATAGATATGATTGTTGCTGTGCGGGATCGGGATGCCTATGTGATTTCGCCGTGCGGTCGATGCCGTGAGTATATCGCCGATTATGGCCCGAATGCCCATGTTTTAATGCCGGCGGATAATGAACGGGGTTATACCATAGAGCCGATTACCGCGCTGATTCCGAACAAGTATGTTAAACGAGAGCCGGTATGCGAATCCTGATTTCCGCCATTGGTAAACTGGGCAAAAAGACCCCCGAACAAGCGTTGATTGACGACTATGTGCGCAAGACGCGTTGGCCGATTACGATCAAGGAAAGCGAGGAGAAAAAAGCACTGTCGGGCCTTGCGCTAAAAGAGGCCGAGGCTAAGTTGCTTTTGAAATCGGTACCGGCCGGAGCCAAGGTCGTTGTCTTGGATGAGCGCGGTGAAGAACCCTCGTCCGTCGAGCTGGCGCGTAAAATTGCGCGTTGGCGGGATAACGGTGCCCAGGATATTGCTTTTTTAATCGGCGGTGCGGATGGCCATGCACCTGAAACACGCGCTCGGGCGGATTTGGTGCTGTCATTCGGTCGTATGACAATGCCTCATTTTTTAGCACGCGTGGTGTTGACCGAGCAGATTTACCGGATTAAGACAATTTTAGACGGCCATCCTTATCATCGGGAATAACAGAAAGGAAAAAATATGAAATCTCCCTATACAGGTTTAACGCGTATTTTTCAGGCTTTTGGCTACTCGTATGACGGTATCAAGGCCACCTTGCAGACCGAAAGCGCTTTTCGCCAAGATGTGCTGTTTTGTGCTTTGGCAGGTGCAACGCTGTTTTGGTTGCCGGTGCAGGGTATCGCGTTGGCCTTGATGATTTTTTCGTTGTTGTTTATTTTAATTATGGAGTTGGTCAATACCGGCTTAGAGGTTGTTATTGACCGAATCGGTTCGGATTTTCACCCGCTGTCCAAAAAGGCCAAAGACATCGGAAGTGCGCTGGTTTTGCTGGCATTTTTGAATTGGGGTGCGATTTGGGGCACTATTTTATATCAAGTATGGTTGGTCGGTCGATGAAGATATCATTTGGGCTGTTTAATTTATTGTTCACTCTGCTGACGATCGGCGTATATCATTTTTATTTTTTGACAGAGCTGTATCGTGTGGTTCCGTTATTCTGGTTTATTATGACGGTTGCTATTATCTTTGCAATATACCTGTGCGCGCATACCGTGATCTTTTGGCCTAAAACCCTTAAAGTCCTGGCAACAATTTTGATTCTGTTTAATGGCATATGTGGCTATTTTATGTCGGCTTATCATATTGTATTTAACAAAACAATGCTGCGTAATGTGCTGGACACAAATGTAATCGAAGCCACAGAATGGATGGGCATTTCTTTTTGGATCTATGTGGTAGTGGCCTGTTTGATACCGCTGGCGTTGATATGGAAGTGCCGGATTGTATTTGCTCCGATTCGGACGCATCTGAAACGGAGTGCTGTTCTGCTGGTCTTGACAGGCCTTTTGACGGCCGGTTTGGCTTTGTCCCACCGCGTCCCGATCAAAATTTTCCTGAAAGAGAACTTTAACCTGCGCTATATGTTACTGCCCAGCAGTTATATTTCTTCTGCCATCGGTCTTGTCAAATTGCATTTTCAAGATTTTGATTTAATTGATACAACACGAGACCTAACCGAAGCGCGCTATTGGAATCCGGACAAGAAAATGCTGATTGTGTTTGTGCTGGGCGAATCGGCTCGGTATCAAAGTTATCCGCTGACGGCTACCGCTCGCACCACGGGCCCATTAAAGTCGTATTTACCCGAAATGACCGTGTTGCGCGAAACACAGGCCTGTGGCGTAGAAACACATGTATCTGTTCCCTGCTTGTTCAGTGGTTATCGCCGGACAGCCTATCACCCCGAGGCGGCTCTGAATACGCCGAATATTTTAGATATTTTGCAAAGCAAACAGTGGCAGATGTTGTGGCTGGATAACGAGATGGGTTGCAATAAAGTTTGCCGAAATATTCCGACACAGTTGACATGCCATTCGCGGGATTGTACCGACGATGTATTGAATGAGCGCTTGACCCAAGTTTTGCCCACTCTGACGACAGACAGTTTTATTGTGTTGCATCAACGCGGCAGCCATGGTCCGCGTTATGACCTGCGCACACCGAAAAAGTATCGCCTGTTCAGGCCGTATTGCACGCGTGCCGATGTGCAAAATTGTACGGCAGCAGAGTTAAATAACGCGTATGATAATTCGCTGTATTATACCAGTGTATTATTGGCGGATTTAATGGACGATTTGAACCGCCAAACGGATCGTTTCTATCCGATCTTAATCTATATTTCGGATCATGGCGAATCGTTGGGCGAGGGCGGATTTTATGCACACAGCGCCGATTACCGGATTGCGCCGCCCGAACAAAAACAAGTGCCGTTCTTTATTTGGATTCCGACGAATACCGCGCAGGAGTTGAATGTCAATCGGGCGTGCCTGAATGCCAAAGCGACAATGCCGGCCAGCCAAGATATGATTTTTCACACTTTGATGGGTATGGCGGGTTTGCGATCGGCGGTTTATGACGTGACATTGGATTTAACGGCCGGTTGTATCGGACAATAACTCCCGCAGTAATGGCTTGACAAAATGGCGCCGATATGGTATAATAAATCATATGATACAGCATATAGGAGGTCATCATGACAAGCACATCTTTTTCAAATATCTTATCCCAAGCTTCTCAAACGGAGGCAAAATCGCCGTGGAATGCTTTTTTGAATACGCTGGATACTAAATCGCTATCGGATCGTGAGGCAATGGATCTGTTTGCCAAGACGCTGGCATCTTCTCGCAGTGATTGGAAGGATTCTAACGATAACACGCTGCTGATGCATATGGCTTCACGGGGCAAGACAAATATCGTCAAGCGCTTGATCCATGAATTGTATGCCGATGTCAATGCCACGAACAAAGACGGCCTGACGGCGCTTCATATGGCGGCTCGCAACGGTCAAAAGGAAGTATGCACGGAATTGTTGGATTCGCATGCTGATGTGATGAAGAAAACCAAAGAGGGTGCGACGGCGTCTATGCTGGCTCATGAAACCGGGCATGATGATGTGGCTGCAATACTGAAACGCTCGGAAACCGCCAAAGGCATCTTTTTGTCGGGATACGGTCAATACCGGTAAGTCCGGCTATCTGGGGTGATTACCGCCCCAGTGCGGCCATCAGTCTTTGTTTTTGTCGCTGAATCAAGACCAATGTTTTTGCATGATGGCATTTGTGTTCCATTTTGGCAAAGTGAATATATTGCTTGGCAATGTGCTCTGTTGCATCCAGGCCTTGTTGTTGTTGTGCCTCGGCCATTGCTTTTTCAAAATTGGGCAGTGTATCTTGCTGATAAATCTGTTGCATCATTTTAATCCTTTTGTTTTATAGGAAATATTATATCATAATTTATCTTCAACTGCAATGATGAAAGCCGGAAAAGCCTAATTTATCATATAAAAAAACCGCCCTTTCGGACGGTTAATTGGAGCGGGCGAAGGGATTTGAACCCTCGACATCGACCTTGGCAAGGTCGCGCTCTACCCCTGAGCTACACCCGCATTCGAAATGCAAGAATACTTATACCCCAACTTTTTATAAAATGCAAGCAAAAAATAACATATTGCCTTATTTTTTTATAAATCCGGATAAATAATCCTGCAAGTCTTGGTATTTTAGCCGCCCAAGCCCATGCCCGAGACCATCTGATCCTGCATGGCGAAAGTTCCCATCACGGCCCAAGCCACAGTTGCGGCAATAGACAGAATCGCAATGGTATTCAATACGGCAGCTTTCCCCTCAATCACACGTACCGAATCTTCCAACCAGTCATCGGCTAAGTGTGATAGAGCTTCGGGGAAGTTATCCAATTCCGCATAGATTCGCAAGTCTCCGATAACTTCTTCGTCCGGGAAGCCCAGCCGTGTGCGGTAAAGCGCCTCGCCCAAGTTATCCCCGTTGTTGACGAAAATAGCAGTGCGATCAATCCGATAGAGTAAATACTTGGACGCATCAGCCCGCAGCAAACGCAAGGCCCGCGATACCGGCGTGCCGGCTTGAATCAAAGCAGACAAGGACAGTAGCCACCCCACCCCGATAAAAATCCGATAAATGGACCAGGGTGGCACATTATCAAAAAGCGCCCGCCAACCGCCGCGCCACCGTGGAAATGTCCATACAATGATAACAGACGCAATCGGTAGCGGTAGCAGCAGCCACAGCGGGTGCTTACCCACAAACGCCGACAAATCCACCAACGACTTGGCCAGCCCTTTCCATTCCAGATTCGGCACGGCCTGAACCATCGGCGGAACCAAAAACTTTCCGACCCCGATAATCAATAAAAATGTCAAGAAAATCAAGAACAAAGGATACGATACGGCTTCTATCACCGGGGCTTTCATTCGGCGCATACCTTCCACCACTTTAATCGTATTACCCAGGGCAAGTTCCAGATTCGTAATATCCCCAACCGACAGCATTAACAATTCCGTGGACGGCGCCCATCCGCGCAAAGCCACCGACAACGAATCACCGTTTCGGATAGACCCCATCCATGAGCGAATCGCAATCGCCATTGAATCGTCCGGGTTTTTCCCGTCTTTTGAGGCAATCTGATACAGTCGTTCCAGCGCGTCCATCAGTGAAAACCGGTTCCGCACCAAGGCTTGTAATTTTCGATAAACGGCCAACCGATCCGATGTGAACAGCCGCACCATCGTTTTGGCATAGGTCATATTCATAGAATCTGTTAGCGTTTTTTCTTTCGGTTGTGTCTTGCTCAGTGTATTTTTTTGATTTAGATCTGCCATAATATCCTCTCTATGCTAGTGTCTGTTGGTCCAAAAATCCTGTCCACCGTTCAACTTCTTCAATATCAATAATGCCCTGCAGCATACGGGAGATTGCCGCCTCTCTTAATGTAACACCGTTCAGGTCGTTTATCCAGTAGTCCAACGCTTTTTTTGACTCTCCTTGCAAGGATAAATTTAAAAAAGTCGCATCCGGCAAGATGAATTCGGCTACCACGGTCCGTCCCTTCACCCCGCGGTTATCACAGTTTTCACACCCCGGCCCGCGCAGATAGCACAAATCCAGCGCTACATCACCGAAAGCCCGCCGTAAACGCTGCACCGCCGGATGATCCAATCGTTCGGTGGCCTTGACCCGACAGAACGGACAGACTTTACGGAACAAACGCTGCGCCATTAAACCCTTGATAATGCTGGGGTCTTGCAACTTAAAGTCTTCCACACCGATATCTTTTAACCGCATTAAAATGGCCGATGCACTGTTGGCGTGCAGGGTTGTCCACACATTATGCCCCGACAAAGCACCGCGGAAAGCCAAATCCGCCGCGGATAGGGTTCGGATTTCACCGATCATCAATGCGTCCGGGTCCGACCGCAACGCCGCCGACAAAGCCTTGGTAAATTCGCGATCCTTGGCTTCTTCAATGGTGGCATTCGTCACAGGCATCTGACGCGCCCCCGGAATAGGATATTCGGGCGGATCCTCCACAGTGATCAGATTGATTTCATAATTTCGTTCGCTTAACATTGCGATCATATTGCGTTGCAGGGTTGTGGATTTTCCGGATCCTGTCGGCCCGGACACCACAATAATTCCCGTTGGGAAGGCCCGCATCTGATAGAATAAATCCGTCTCTTTTTTCGTAAAGCCCAATGCTTCCAAATCCGAAGCGCTGGTCGAATCTTCCTCCGCATACAACAATCGCATAACAACATAGCGGCTGCCGAATGCGATCGGGTTAAATTGCAAACGAATACCCAGCACATTATGTGGCAGCGAGAGTTTCCCTCCCGAACCACGCAAAGGAGTCCGTCCTAATTTTTGTGCGGCTTGATACTCGTTTTGGGCATAGTTCGCATCAGAAATATCGGATGATGCAAAGGCGGCTCGCACAAAACTTTCACCCCACTCTTTGTTATATTCCATTTCAGTTTGCATCAAACCGTTGACACGGAACATAACCGTAGTGTGGTCGGCCACAACGATATGAATATCAGACACATGCTCGGCCGCTGCTCGTGATACGATTGTCACAAAGTCACGCTGCATACGAACTTGTTCTTGAATATCGGTTTCAACAACCGGTGTAATCAGCGAGGTTGTCGTTTGACGGGCGGCATATTCGTAAATATCATTCAGAACAATTGCCGGCACATATTCGGCGCGTCCGATTTGGAACCGTTTTTTCTTGGCTTCTGTGGTGAAAGTCCACACATAACCGTGATTTCGGGCAGCTTCATTGACGAAAAAGCGCCCGTTAGAGAACAAAGCCAATAGCGCCCGCCATTCTTCTTTCAGCGGAAAAGCCCCGTTCGGTGCCGTGATACAAGTATTCTCGTTAGAAAACAAATCGCTTAAAAAGTTCTCGGCCCGATAGTCTGTCACCGGTTCGTGGGGTGTTTCTTCGGTTGATTTGGGGTCTGTTTTTTCCTCATTTTGTTTGGCTTCGGCTGTTGTTTCGGGGTCGGGTGAATGGGTTTCTTCTGTCACTATTTCGGACGCCGGTATCTTGGGCGCCGGAATATGCGGCGGTTGTGCCGGTTGAAAAGAAGCTTCTGAAAGCGTTTCAGACTTTTGTGTTTCAATCAAATCCGGTGCCGGAGCCGACATGGTTGTAGATTCGGTTTCGGATCCGGAATCAGTTTCAGATTCTTCAATCGTCGGTTCGGAGACTGGAGCCTCAAATTCAGAGTGTGGTAGCACGGGCGGAGCCACAGGCTCTATTTCCGGTTCATTCTCATCCGAATCAACCGGTCGATCAGGTTCTACAACCACAAAATCGGAATCAGTCGCTTCTGGCAAAACAGGCGGTTGCGGTGGATTTTCCCGAACGGTTGTTTCTGTGCTTGCATATTCTGCATCGGTGTGTCCTGAGCTTTGAAATTCGGTATTCTCTTTTTCCTCTGAAACCGCCGAGGGATTGAACGGCAAGACAGGGGGTAAAACCGAAGTATTTACAGTCGGGTGTTCGGGCAGCAACGGCACTTCGGGTAAAACGGGTGGCGCTACCGGTTCTTGCAAAAAAGAAGGATAGGAAGTCGGTTCAGGTGTTTCTGGCGCAAAAGTATCAGCAGGCAAATGGCGCGGAATAACCGGAGGTGGTACAGGCATGTCCACTATGGCCGATTTTTTTTCGGTCATTTTCGGCGCTTTAACCTCCTTATTTTCCGCATCAGTTGCCATGAATTCATCGTGTCCTAACCGTTATTCTTGAACGACTGTAGCCGCAACCGGTTGAAATACGATTTTTTCTTCACGTGTGCCGAAGACCCCGATAACAGCATCTTTTTGGATTGCCTTGACAACATGGCCTGTCGGCAAGATATCATCTTTTTTAACCGTAATTTCAGTATTGTCCTGTTTGTTTTTTAACCGAGCCGTCAAGTTTTTACCAATCCCGCGAATGCTTTGAATCCGATAGGTGTTTTCCAACATCGGAGTTGTCGTTGCTACCTCGGTTGCATCCGAAATGCCCGTTGCATCGGTCGATTTTTGACCTTGGCGTTGCATAGCTTCTTGTTGTAACTGATCGCGCAGTTGTTCCTTTTCGGCCAGCTTCTGAGTCAATTCAGCTTCTTCGGCTTGCTTTTCCTCCAGTGCCAAGCGCAGTTTTTCTTGTTCTTGCCACCATTGAATCCGAGTCCGAACCACATCTTCACGCTTGGCAATTTCGTCCAATCGTTGCTGCCGATACGAAGCTTTCATTTGCTCCAAGTCGTTTTTCAGCCGTTCTTTATCCAGTTGTAATTTCAAAAATGTATTGCCGCGCTCTAAATCAGCTAATTCTTGAAAGACCTCTGGCGTGATTCGTCCCAATAATTGCTCACTGGGCAGATCCTTGGCCGAGACAGATTTTGCCATCGGCGCCGGGCCGCTGATAGCGGTTTCATTGATGCCGGGAAGCGGAGCTAATTCCAAGTTCCCCAAGGACGGTCTGTTCGGAAAATCTTGAATGTTTTTACCGGTCAAAGTTGTATTTTTTAATTCTTCTTCCAAACGCCGTTTGTTTTCGGCACGAATCGCATCGGGATCTTCGGTGCTTGGTGCGCCTAAATCATCAATTGTCGGCGCATTAGAAACGGTGTTTTGTGGCGCCATCATATCGTCAAAAGCCCGTTTTAAAGCCGGAAAAGTCGCTGTCGGCTCCTGCTGCTCTACTGGGGTGGCGGCTGGGGCTGTGGTCTCGGGTTGAACATCCAGTCCCGGCGGTGGCAGTAATTGATCTGCAACCGGTAATGCTTCAATCGGCATCGGTTGTTCCCTCCCGGTGATTGGCTCATCCGGTGCCACGACGGGCACAGGTGTTTCACCGGGCACCACGGTCGCGTTTTGGGCTACAGCCTGTCCGCAAAATACAGAAACCGAAATAAATAGAGCTGACAAAAATTTATTTTGCATAGATTCTCCCCTCATATGACCATTTGTTGTTTGAACCGATCGTCGGATCATAACCGATTTTTAAGAACTCCAATCCGGAAAACTTGTCAAAGAAAGTCTTCCACTCCCATGGCGAATATGGTGAGTTGATTGAAAACGAATAGAATGTATAGACTTGCTGATTCGGTGGGATTGTTCCGTCCGGATTATCCGGCGGATTTTTTACCGTTTGTTCGGAGAACTGAATCGGCAAAGCTGTGGCTTTTTGAATTTCCGATAGTTGTTCATACAATTGGGCGGGCGTCAAAGTTGGCAACGACAAGACCAGTGGAATATCTGTAAAGGCTACTTGAACTGATGCGCTGGTTCCCGACTGGTCAGGTGTCACAGTGGCTTTTGTCAGTTTATACTGATCCAAGGCCATTTTCAACCAAGCCGCCCGTGCCCCGCGCTCCGAGGTAATTCGCCAATCGGTTGTAATCCCGTCCGGTGTACAGGTAATGCGTCCGATCTGCCACATCGGAATAGTGATAGAGCTCAATTGATAAGCATTATTCCAGCATCGATTGATAAAGGCATTTGTTTCGGGCACGCGTTCCCACGGTTTTGGCTTTTCTGGAGCCGGTTCGACCGGTTGCACAGGTTCCGGTGTCGGCAGAGGAATAATTGGTTCTTGACCGATTGCACTCAGCACTAACTGTGCCAACAGATAAACAACCGCCGATAAAGCAATCAAAACACCGAAAGCCAACAAGATCAATACGGGCGTCTTTTTAGCTGAACTTAATTCAAACAATCGCGTTTTGCGGACATTTTCAATTAAGGTTTTTAGGTCTTGTTGAATGCTGCCGTCTACATTCCATCCAGCCGGTGTAATGCGCACATCCCAATCCGGAACGGCCATCATGGTAAAGAAAGCTTGTTTGGCTGCCTCTTCCGTTGGAAAAAGGATATCTTCTTCGGACAAGATTAAATCATTCCGAATCGCGATAAACCACCAACCTTCGGGCACCCGAAACACACAGCATGCCGAGTTTTTTCCCGACAAAGCTGTCGCGACCGAGGCTGCCAAAGCCGGTTCACCGCTGTGGTGCCCCATATCGGATTTACCGATACCGTATTGCGGTGCAGTGGAGATCCGTTGACAGTAAAGATCTGCACCCGGTTCAGCATCCATTGCTTCTCGAATCTCGGGAATCGGATCGTCCTGATTTTGAAGAGGCGCCCAACTCAGACCCACTGCGTATTTTGTTTCACCAACGGTCACATTCCCCAGCATGCCACGGGGTTTTTCCGTCGCTTGTTCGGCTGCTGAAATGTTTGTTTCTTCCACCATTGGTTTCTCCTAAAAATTACGCATTCTGGATTCGGGCGATAGTGGCGATTCCAAAATCTCGGGTGTTACCAAAATCACCATTACATCACGTGTATTTTGGTTATAGGCCTGACCACCTAACAAGCCCATTTTTGCCTGTCCGACACCAGAGGTCTTGGTTGTATCATGCACTTGCTCAAAACCTGTCAAAACCAAGGTAGATCCCGAAGTCATGGCAATTTCTTGTAAGAAACCGCGTAATTGAATCTTGGGTAATTGAACGGTTGTCCGATCGCCACCACCGCTGGAACTGCTGCTATCTGAACCAGATCCGCTACCGGAACCGGATCCGCTGCTCGAATCATCACTGCTGGAACCGTCCGATGAAGCCGACGAACCCGAAGTGAATTTTTCCAAATCTAACAATTCGGACAGGGTCATAGAGAACAATACCATCAACCGACCGTGATCCAAAATTCGCGGCAGGATTTCCATCGTGAACCCATAATTCAAAGTATCTGTTTCCAAATCCACTTCCGAATCGTTGCTGGACGAGTTATTATAATTCGTCACAGTCGTCTCCTTCACATAGTTTTGTGATGTGGTAATTTGAACAGGTGCCACTTTGTTGTTCAAGGTTGTCACACTGGAACTGGTCACCAATGAGGTTTTACCCTGTGTTGAAAACGCTTCAATCAAAGCCTTTGAATCTTTCCATTTAGAACTGGGTCGCAATAATGTCATGGACAGCAGCCCTTCCGTTGCCTTGCCGGCATCGGCATAGGGGCTGACAAATGTCGCCGCGATATTGCTGCTGTTAAAGGCGGCACTTAAATTCAAGCCATAGTTATCGGTGTTGTCCAATTGCACTTGCAACACTTTGACCGAGATAGCCACCTGGCGCGACAATTTTTCGTTCCAGTTTGCAATATACGAGGCCACTTTTTGCATCGTAAACGGGCTGGCTGTGACGGTCACGGTGCCGGCTACACGACTGAACGACAGCGTTCCTTGCTCACCGACAACTTGCTCCACGCCTTTTTCAATGCTGTCCCACAAGGCCAAATCCGCCGAAGTGGAAAGCGAAGAGCTACTATTGCCGCCGCCGCTATCACCCATACTGGTGCCTTGCAAGTCGGCCGTCATTTTGGATTCGGTCGGCAACGCGTAAATCGTAAAGACCCGTGTTTCCTTGGTAAAGAAAGTAATCATACCATTACGATACCGCCACCAAACACTGTATCGGTTGGACAGGTAGTTCAACAATCCGCTCAACTTACCGGAATAATTCACCGGCACAGCTTCTTCCGGCATTGCGTCTTCGGCTTTCAAATCATCCAAGCGCACCGAAATCCCCGTCATATCGGTCAATTCTCGTGCCAAGTCGGGCAAAGTGGCATCTTCCGCCACAACAAAGGTAATGCTGTCCTCTTGTTCAAATTTGGCTGGCAATGCATCGCCTTCCATGATTTTAACGCTGGTATCACCCAACCACAAATCATTTTGGACACGCACCGTATCCACCGGAACCGGCAAATCCGGAATAGACGCTTCTTTTTTATATTGCTCGGTCCGTTCCAAAGTTGTCTCAATTTTGGTGTTTGTATCGGCCACATACCGATCACAACCTGCCAGGCATAGCACCATACTCAAAGCTCCGGCCAAAAAGTATTTATTCAATGAATTAGCGTTCATTTTCATCCTCCTGCGTATTGATGACCAGGACTCGGTTGCCCTGATAGAATGTCGCGATTGGTGCCGGTGTTGCCCGTGCAAACGACCGCACCAAAGCCCCTGAAGCCTCGGTGAATGTGCCGCGGAAGATAACCCCCGCTTCCAAATGATAGTCGCGATCCAGTTTCCAAATCACGGTCCAACCGCCCCGATTTCCCCAATCCATCAAAAGCGTTCGTAATGTAGATCCTGCCGTAGCATCCCAATCGTGTGAAGTATCTCCGTATTCAATACGTTCACTCAATGTTTCGCCCATTTTGACATCATGTGTTTTGGCTTCGGTTTTGATTCGAGTCGTTGTCTCCGAGATTGTTGTCCGCACCTTCTTCAAGGGCACGCGCGTATCGGTTACTGCTCCCGTTGTTGCCGCTGCCGCGACTGCTTCTGCCATGACATCGGCTGTTGTATTTGCTGCGGCTTGCTTGGTGGCTTTATCGGCCGGTACCAGCTCTTTTTTAACGGTTGTGATGGTAGTATCCCCTTCAGTTTTTACGGTTTTGTCAACCGTTCGAATAACGGCTTTTTTCTTGTCCTTAATGGAAGTGCCCCGCTGCGATGCCCGCCGCGATAAAGCAATATCTTCATCAACCACCGTATCGGTCAGGAATTGAGAAGCTAGGTAATCTTGGCAAGCCTCGGTTGTCGTATCGCAATCATCAATCGCCACGGTATCCGTTTCCGTCACAGCAACCGCCGGAGTCGGCTCTTCGGCAATATCATCAACGGCCACGAACCAATCATTTTGTTCTGCTGAGTCCTCATTAACAGACGTACAAGCCGCCAATCCTAACGCGCCCAATGATACCCCCAATAAAATCAGATAATGCCAAGTATTTTTTCTGCTCATTTCAAAACTCCTCAACTATAACTTCTTTTTTAACCCATTTTTTGCTGAATTACAAGATATTATTTCATTCTTTTACCATTTTGTGACGCGAGAGATGGCTTTGGACGGTTTTTGTTCTTTGGCCATCAGAACTTTTTCACTCTTTTCCGGACGCGGCACAGCCATCAACAACATGGAATCCACCGGCCGATTCGTATAGTTTACAATAATTTGGTGCTGTGATAATCCGGCATTTTTTAATGCATTGCGGATTAAAGCCAACCGTGCCTCTTGCAGATTGGCATCGGCACAACTTGCGCGCACTTCCACAACCAAGCGCGGATCTTGCAAAGCCGCTGTCGCAAAAGCTTTCACCCATTTCAGAGTCTGCCCCGAAAAAGAGCTGGCCTTGGGATAAAAAGTAATACGCATTTCGTGTGGCATACGGAAAGGCATTTCCTCGCCGCTACGCAAACTGGATGTCATCTGATCGGCGTATACGGTCGGCACAAACCACTGTGTTTTTGTCGGAACCGGCGGTTCTGCCGCATCTTGGGCCGGTACATCAGCCAGCGGAATCAATAATTTCTTACGCACCGAGACCACTTTTTTCTTGGCCGGAGTCGGCGCTGCTTTCACCGATACAGCCGGTTGAGACACAACCGGTTGCGCCACCACCGTCTGCTGTCGCACTGTCGGAACAGGTTGTAAGGTTTTGGCCGAAACCACCACGGGCGGCACTTGAATCACAGCAGCCGGCACAGCCACTACGGGTGCTTGTGCAACTGGTGCGGTCACGTTTTTGGGTTGTGAGCGTTGTTCTCGGGCTGTCGCTATGGGCTTTTCCGTGTATTCTTGCACGATTGTTTTACGTTTTACTTGTGCCGTTTCGCCCGGCAACAGGTATGTCGGCAACAGGAAGTCTCCATCCGCCGTTACGGTCGCAACAGCCTCTTCGGACAAAGCGTTTTGTTCATCCGGCCGCAAAGCCGTATCCGCAGAAACCGAGAATTCCTCAATTGTTTCAGTTGGTTCACCGTCTGCCATAACAACCGATGAAGCCAGCACGACGCTTGCCGTCAACAAAAGTGAAGTAGAGTATTTCAATATGCGCATGTATTCATTTTCCTTTTGGCCAAAAGTGGAATAGATAGAATATCTTTTGACAGCATACAGGAAAAATGTTTAATATTTTATTAACGAAAGCGGCTTTTTCCCATATTTATTCAGAAAAATCGGGAGGCGATGCAAAAAAAGGGTTGCAGCGGTTATTTCCTGCAAACAAAATCCTCGACCAATGTATGGCCGAGGATTAAACTATCTTGTTGATTTATTTAGTCATCATAGATGGTGACATCTTCCACCACCCAATCATTTTCCGAAGTCGGTGTATAGGTAATCTCTACCCAATCATCTTCTTCAGCCCATGGTAAAGCGTTCATTTTTTTCATTTTGCCGTCTTTATCATGCTTCATTTTCTTTCGTTTTAGCAATTTTTTCTTGTGAAAAGTTGTGTTATCGTTTGTTTGGACGGTTTGTTTTGTGCCATCGGCCTGTTGAATCGTCAGAGCATTATTGTCTGTTGAGATAATTTTACCGGCCAATGTTTCAGCCCAAGCGCCGCCTCCGATTCCCAATGTCAGAGCGATTGCGCCTAATGTCAGTACATGATGTATTTTCATTTTGTTCCTCCTTGTTTGAATAATACACGGATTATTTAAGGCCCGCCTTTTTCGGTTGCCAGCGGTCTTTCGGTTAGGTTGACGCGCCCGGCCTGACCGCCCTATGTGCAAAGTGATTGCAATCACGCAATTCAAAACATAGGAAGGAGAAAAAATTATGGTTTATGGAACAAGATATCCCACTTTGGCATTTCACACGGGGGGCGCCGGTCAAGCCGAGGACGGTATTCCGCCGCAGCCGTTTGAAACATTCTGTTATGATTCGGCGCTTTGCCAGGCCAAGATTCAAGATTTTAACGTGATTCCTTATACATCGGTGCTGCCGCCCGAACTGTTCGGAAACATTGTGCCCGTGGATCAGGTCGCTGACAAATTCAAGCATGGAGCCGTGCTGGAAGTGATTATGGCCGGGAACGGAGCGCGTCGTGAAGAGCACAAAGCCATCGCCACCGGTGTCGGTATTGTTTGGGGTAAAAAGGACGGCCAATTCATTGGCGGTTGGGCGGCAGAATATGTTGAGTATTTTGACACCTTTATTGATGACGATATTGCCAAAGCGCACGCCGAAATGTGGCTGACCAAATCGTTGAATCATGAGTTAGAGATTCGCGGTATGGAACAACATAGTGACTTCCAATTTTTCCACAATTTCGTGAACATTGAAAAAGCGTTCGGTTATTCATTGACAGCACTGGGATTTTTGAACTTTGAAAATGCACCGGCCGTTGAATTGAAAAAATAGACGCGCTTGTCGGGTAAGCGGGCGGTTGGGGAAAGTTTTTCCGGACCGCCTTTTTATCCTAAGGAGGACACATGAAACAAGAAAAACAACAAAATATCAGTCCCGCCGGCACACTCGGGATTTTCGGACTGGCCGGCATTGTGGTCAGCTCTATGGTCGGTGGCGGGATTTTCTCATTACCGCAAAATATGGCACAATCGGCCTCGGTTGGTGCTGTGATTTTGGCATGGCTTATCACCGGTATCGGTATGTATTTTATCGCGAATACTTTTCGGATTTTATCTAATGCCAGGCCGGATTTAACTTCGGGTGTTTATATGTATGCTCGCCAAGGTTTTGGCCCCTATATGGGCTTCAACATCGGTTGGAGTTATTGGTTGTGCCAGATTTTCGGGAATGTCGGGTATGCCGTGATTACTATGGACGCCTTGGATTATTTTTTTCCGGGAGTGTTTACCGGCGGAAACAACTTTTATTCCATTATTGGCGGATCGCTGCTGATTTGGCTGTTTAACTTTTTAGTTTTGCGCGGTGTCAAACAAGCTACGCTAATCAACTTGGTTGTTACAATTGCCAAACTGGTGCCGTTGATTCTGTTTATTCTAATTATGGCCTTTGTCTTTAATATGGACAAATTTGATATGGATTTCTGGGGTCGTCTATCCGAGCACAAACTCGGTGGTTTGAGCAGCCAGATTAAAAACACAATGCTTGTCACTTTGTGGGCGTTTATCGGTATAGAGGGTGCGGTTGTCCTGTCGGGCCGAGCAGCTAAATCATCCTATGTCGGCAAAGCTACCGTCATCGGATTTTTGGGGTGCTTGGCGATTTACTTTCTGCTATCGGTCTTACCGTTCGGATTTATGAGCCGTGCCCAATTGGCCGGTGTTGCGAATCCGTCCACGGCCGGTGTGCTGAAAGCCGTTGTCGGCCCGTGGGGAGCGTGGCTGATGAATATCGGTCTGGTAATAGCTATTTTGGCCAGTTGGCTGTCCTGGACGATGATTGTGGCCGAAATGCCCTATGCCATGGCCAAAAATGGCACATTCCCCAAGTTCTTCGGTACGGAAAACAAAGCCGGATCACCCGCGACATCGCTCTGGATTACCAGTTTGCTGATGCAGGCCGCGATGATTTTGGTTTATTTTGCCAATAACGCGTGGAATACGATGTTGTCCATTACGGGCGTGATGGTCTTGCCGGCATATTTGATGTCGTGCTTGTATTTATGGAAGATATGCGAAGATCACGAATATACACCAACCGACGGAATCGGCCGTTTTTCAGCCCTGATTACAGGTCTGCTCGGAACAATTTATGCTGTGTGGCTGTTGTATGCGGCGGGTCTGGAATACCTGTTGATGGCGGTTGTGTTTATCGCTGTCGGGATTCCGTTTTACATCTGGGCACGGCATGATACACCGCAACCGTTCCCGCTGTTCAGCGATCGTGAAAAAATCCTGGTCGGCGCGATTATTGTGATTGCTCTTGCCGCGATTTACGCCTTTGCCCGGGGACTGATTCAGATTTAGTCGCAAACACCCAAAACCCCTTCTTGCTCAGAAGGGGTTTTTCGGATATCCGAAAGCTTGCTTTTTTATTTATTAAAGAATGTTTTGACATACTCCGGCAAATCTGCCACGGCAATGCGTTCTTGCGCCATAGTGTCGCGGTTCCGAATGGTCACGGTTGCCGGTTGTTTTTCAATACTGTCAAAGTCCACCGTCACGCAAATCGGCGTTCCGATCTCATCATGCCGACGATAGGCTTTCCCGATATTGCCTGAATCTTCCAACATGACTCGACCAATTCCTGTTTTTAGCAACATACCCTTGATTTCGTGTGCTAATTTCATAATATCCGGATTGTTGCGCTTTAAGGGAATGACTGCGACTTTCACGGGAGCTAAATGTTTTTTCAGTTTTAAAACCGTTCGTGTTTCCCCGCTGGGTAGTTTTTCTTCGGTGTAGGCTTCGGTCAGCACGGCCAGAACCCCACGATCCACGCCGGCCGACGGTTCCACGACAAAGGGCACATACCACTTTTTCGTTTCATCATCAAACAAGGCCAGTTTTGCCGATGAGTCGGTGTTTTTGTTGACCTTGGCCGACAAGCCTAATTCGTCCTGATAGCGCGTATGGTTCCCCAAATCAAAGTCTTGTCGATCGGCAATCCCTTCCAGCTCTTCGGTGCCGTGCGGGAATTGATATTCCAGATCATAGGTTGCCTTGGAATAGTGCGCCAGATCTTCTTTCGGCACAGTCAGGATATGCATTTTGTTGAGATTCAAACCCTGTTCTTCCCACCATTTCAAGCGCGCCTCTTTCCATTTTTCAAGCCAATCCAGATCGGTTCCCGGCTTGACAAAAAATTCTAATTCCATTTGTTCAAATTCGCGTACACGAAAGATAAAATTGCGTGGTGTAATTTCATTGCGGAAAGATTTTCCGATTTGAGCAATACCGAATGGTGCCTTGCGTGAAGTCGCGTCCACCACATTTTTGAATTGCGTGAAAATCGCCTGAGCTGTTTCGGGCCGCAAATACGCAAAGTTGCCGGAATCTTCCACCGGACCCACCGCTGTTTTGAACATCAGGTTAAACATACGCGGTTCGGTTAAATCCGTGCTGCCGCAGTTTGGACACTTACCGTCTTTGACATGATCGGCACGAAAGCGGTTTTTGCATTTTTTGCAATCTTGTAACGGATCGGTAAAGGTCTCCTCATGCCCCGAGTAATGCAGCACTTTTTGGTGTGTCAGAATGCTGGCGTCCAATCCCTCCACATCATCGCGTTCATAGACCATTGCCCGCCACCAGGCCGCTTTCAGGTTGTTTTTCAATTCCACGCCCAAAGGACCGTAATCATAGACCCCCTGCAACCCGCCATAAATATCAGCGCTTTGAAAAATAAATCCCCGCCGTTTGCACAGGGAAACCAGTTGATCCATTGTCGTTGCCGCCATTTTTTTTACTCCTTTTTAAATAAATTAGATGTATTCTAACTGATTTTTGTATGATTGTCAAGGAAAAATAAACAGTCCAGATCCGGTAATCCCTCTTGAAAAAAGGTGAATAAATACTTATGTATTTGGCTATCAAAAGGAGTAAAAAATGGATATTGAAAAACTAACAGACAGATCAAAAGGATTTTTACAATCGGCTCAAAATCTGGCGGCCCGCTTGGGAAACCAGTATTTGGCGCCGGTGCATTTATTGCGTGTGATGTTGGACGACCAACAGGGGATGGCGGCACAGCTGATTACCCAAACCGGGGCTGATATGGGCTCGGTTTCGGCCGCGGTGGACGAGGACTTGAATTGTCTGCCCAAGGTCTCCGGTGCATCCGTTCAAGTTTCGGCCTCTCAGGATTTCCTACGTGTATTGGATCGGGCTGAGCAAATCGCAACCAAGGCCAAAGATGCCTATGTGACGGTAGAGCGGCTTTTGCAAGCTCTGCTGGCGGATAAGAACTATGGGATTGATGTTAAAAAACTAAACGATGTGATCAACAAAATGCGCCAGGGTCGCACGGCGGAATCGCCCTCGGCCGAGGATAATTTTGAAGCCTTAAAACGCTATGCGATTGATTTTACGGATCGCGCGCGTCAGGGTAAACTGGATCCCGTAATCGGCCGTGATGAAGAGATTCGCCACACCATTCAAGTGCTGTCCCGCCGGACTAAAAACAACCCGATTTTAATCGGCGAACCCGGTGTCGGTAAAACAGCAATTGTTGAGGGATTGGCCTTGCGGATCGTGCATGGTGATGTGCCTGAAAGCCTGTCCAACAAGCGGTTGATGGCACTGGATATGGGGGCCTTGATCGCAGGGGCCAAATATCGGGGGGAATTTGAAGAGCGACTTAAAGCTGTGTTGCAAGAGGTCTCCTCTTCCAACGGGTCGGTTATTTTGTTCATTGATGAAATGCACACCGTTGTGGGAGCTGGCGCGAACGAGGGGTCTATGGACGCTTCTAACCTGCTGAAACCCGCTTTGGCGCGGGGTGAACTGCATTGCATTGGTGCCACCACGCTCAAAGAGTATCAAAAATATATTGAAAAAGATGCCGCCTTTGCGCGTCGTTTTCAACCGGTCTACATCAACGAGCCCACGGTAGAGGATACCATTTCTATCCTGCGCGGGATCAAGGAAAAATACGAGATTCATCACGGCGTTCGGATTTCCGATGCGGCGCTGGTATCGGCGGCGGTGATGTCCAACCGCTATATTGCCGATCGGTTTTTGCCGGACAAAGCCATTGACCTGGTGGATGAGGCTGCCAGCAAATTGAAAATGGCTCTGGATTCCAAGCCCGAGGCTCTGGACGAGCTGGATCGTAAATTGTTGCAATTAAAGATAGAACGTGAAGCCCTGCGCAAGGAAAAGGACAAAGCCTCCCAGGAGCGTTTGGCTGTGATAGAGACCAAGATTCCGGCTATGGAAAAAGAGTCTGCCGATATGTCGGCTAAATGGTTGACGGCCAAAAATTCGGTGCACGATGCGAACGCTTTGCGCGAAAAGATTGATCGGGCCAAAAGCGAAGTTGACCGCGCTTTCCGCGAGGGAAACTACGATTTGGCCGGCCGTTTGCAGTATAAGGATATTCCCGATATGCAAGCCAAGTTGGCCGAGCTGGATCAACTCAATCAGCAACATTCTGCGCCCGAGACCGTTACGCCGGATTTGATTGCCGGTGTGGTCTCCAAGTGGACAGGGATTCCGGTGGATAAACTGATGAGTTCCGAACGCGAAAAATTGTTGCATATTGAAACAAAATTGGCCGAGCGTGTTGTGGGGCAGGGTGAGGCGATTACCGCCGTTGCCAATGCGGTGCGCCGGTCGCGGGCCGGACTGAAAGATCCCAACCGGCCGATCGGTTCGTTCCTGTTTTTGGGGCCGACCGGCGTCGGCAAGACCGAACTGGCCAAAGCATTGGCGGCTTTTTTGTTTGATGAAGAGGCTGCCTATATCCGCATTGATATGTCCGAGTATATGGAGAAACATGCGGTTGCGCGGTTGATTGGTGCGCCTCCGGGTTATGTCGGCTATGACGAAGGCGGTATTTTGACCGAGGCTGTCCGTCGTCGCCCGTATCAAGTCATTTTGTTTGATGAAGTTGAGAAAGCCCACCCCGATGTGTTTAACATTTTGTTGCAGATTTTGGACGATGGTCGCCTGACCGACAGCAAAGGTCGTGTCGTAGACTTCAAAAACACGTTCATCATTTTGACTTCCAACCTGATTGTGGATGACAAAGAAAAAGATATGATGACGAAATTAAAGGCGTTTTTCAAGCCCGAGTTTTTGAACCGCTTGGATGAAATTATTCGCTTCCACGCCCTGAAACGTGAGGATATTCGTCAGATTGTGGATATCCAGATTGCCCGCCTGCAAAAACGGCTGGACGATCATCACATTCGTCTCAATCTGACGGACAAGGCCAAGGATTGGCTGGCTACGAACGGCTATGATCCCGAGTTCGGTGCGCGTCCGTTAAAGCGACTGATTCAACAAGAACTGGAAAATCCGCTGGCGATCCGGTTGCTGGACGGAGAGGTCTCGGATAATACCACGGTCAAGATTGATGCGACCAAGGATAAATTGACCTTTCAATAGGGCTTTTCCCTCTTTTTGGGTTCATTTTTAAAAAAAGACTTGACGCGGAACGATTTTTTGTATATGATAATTGCGTTCTACAAGTTATGCGGATATGGCGGAACTGGTAGACGCAACAGACTTAAAATCTGTTGGGACTTGCTCCCGTGCCGGTTCGATTCCGGCTTTCCGCACCACAAAAAAACCATCCGACGGGGTGGTTTTTTTATATAGAACAGACGGATTTTTTACTCTTTAATCTTCACATATTTTTTGACGATTTGGATAATTTCCCGTTCATCATCGGGCGTCAGGATTCCGTATAAAGGAACGGGAAATGCCCCAAAAGCCCCGTTATGCCGTTGCAGCTAATTATAGTGGTGTTGAATATTCTTTTTTGGAATCAAGGACAAGATCTTCATCTCTCCGCCGCACAACAGAACCGTTTGAATTTCCGCATTTTGAATGTCTTTCCACGGCAGCGGATTCGTATGATCAATTTTGATGTCGTTATCGGTTATGACCACCGCCTTTTGCCGCCACAGGTTTTTATAGACCCACAGCCCCGCTGCGATGATAAACAAAGTCCACAAGATTCCGCTGCCAAAGCTGACCGCAAATATCAAGGCCGACATTGCCGCAATAAAGCAAGCATCCCATTTTGGAAAATGATAACAATAAGTTTTTATTTTCCCATTTGACCTCTCATATTTTTGTTGTATAAGCCATTATAGGCCAAAATAATCCCCCCGTCAATGGTTTTTATGCGGGGAATGTTCATTCAATCGTCCGGCTCGGGCACTTAAAAGTCATAGAACCGTCCGCGCCGCACAGTCGCCCGATACACCTGTTGAGGCTTTTCTTCCGGACCGGTTGTCGCCGTTTTTTCAGCCCGATAGACTGTCCCGCCCCGAGCCATTTGTGCCGCCATGATCAGGTTCGGATTCTGCGCCGGATCAAAGCTGTCCGCACTGCCGGTTTTGGAGCGCATTACCGCTTTCGCGCCCCAGGTATACATATTCCGTCCTTGTTCGGTCAGGATAGACAGAATCGGTTGCCAAGCACTGCCTCGGCTCAGATCTTTATTAGCTTCATTCAAAGTGACCAAGTGCTCTTCATATTGCGCCACTGTTTCGCCGGATCGTGGCAACAAAGTCCGACCGACCCATTCGCCCGTCACGATTTTGCGGGTGGTTTGAATCGTGGGCGCGGGGGATTTTGTTCTCTGTTTTTCGGTGTCTGATTTTTTGTCGGCACAACCGGCCAAAGCTAACATCGCCAAGAAAAGAGATAATCCTGTTGTTTTTTTCAGGTTATTGTTCTTCTGCTTTGTTATCGTCTTTTTGTTATCAGTTGCTTACCGACCGTCCAAGCCCGCATCGTATTTTTCATTTGCCGTCGTTCCAACTCTCCCCGAATCAGCGCATCTTCACAGATTCGATCCGTGCGTCCGCTCAAGATCCGCACCAATTTCGGCGTGTTTTTCTGATAATCCTGTGCAACAAGTTCTTGTATTGTTTTCAAAGGTTTAGTAGCGTTTTTCTGAATAATTTGTGTCAGGTTTAACAGGCGTTTTTTACGCCGTTCCCGTGCTTTGTTCGTTTTACCTGCCCCGATATAGACGGTACTTTCACTGCTGGCTTGGACAAAGTTATTTGTTTCTAATGCTTTCCGGAATTTTTTATATTTGGCAAATGCCGCATTTCCGACATTATAGAAAATATCCAATGCCAAAGCCTGCATTGGCACAGGCAGATCTAAAAACCGGATTCCCGTAAAGGTTTTTTCCAGACTTTTGATAGCAGCACATGCTGTTCGTTTGGCCATTTTTTCGGCATCAGCGCGCGATATGGAATATTTTGCTAAGTCTTTGGCGGTTTTATCTTTTAATCCCTTGATAAAGAGCGCCCGCTGTCCTGCTGATAAAGGCTTGCCACGATAACAGACGGTAATTCCGTCCAATTGTTTTGGATCGCTTTGCACATTGCTGCCATAGCCGACAGTCGCTTTGTTTTGGGCGCACCGATAAAAAGTCAATTTTTCACCCTCGTTTTGTTTCAACATCGGGAAATAGGCGCGCCATAAAATATCATAGGCTTTTGGATAAGGCGAAGGTGCCGGAGTTTTTACGACCTCTTTGCCGAACACGGATTCCACCGCACCGACAACCAAGAACCCGCCCAACAGTTTTAACAACTGCCGCCGGGACATATCCGTATTACGTTGTATTGTATCAGTCATAGCCTAAATCCTCCATCCTTATATCATACCATAAAAACGGAAAAAAGTCAAATCGGCAATAAAAATGAAAAAGGAGCTTGCAATACTTTTTGATGTGTGCTATACACAATTCATTACAACACACAAGGAGAATACAATGAAAAAATTATTTGCAATTATGATGATGTTTTTGGCGGTTCCGGCCTTTGCCGACGGTCTGAATGAAGAATTGATTGCGGGCTCTGACAAACCGGAAAAAGCCACCACCCTGACAGAGTGGAAGGAAAAGAAAGCGGCCGAGCGTCGTGCCGCCGAACAGGCTGCGGCTGCCCGTGCGGCTCAGCAACAAGCCCGCCAACAAGCTGCCGCCCAAACGGTCTCTCAACAGACGGCTCAACCGGTGGCTCAAAAACAAGCGGTTTCCCAATCAGCGTCTCGACAACAGGCTTCTCAACGATCACGCGCCGCATCACAAAAGCAACCATCGCAATCGGTTTCCTCTCGTTCTGATTCCTCTGCATTGACACACTCTGCGGGAGCTGATACATTGGCATTTTATGTGGCTCCGCGTTTTGGTTATGGTGATACGATTACAGCCGGCTTTGACAATCCCGATGCGCGTGTGTTTGGAGCGGCCTTTGGGGCACACATCACCGATGCGGTGCGTGTGGAATTTGAATATGCCAACAATAAAAAAGCCAAAATGGAAAAGCGGGCCGGTTTCAAAAATACGTATGCCCAGGATAACTATGCGCTGAATGCCTATTATGACTTTGATTCGGATTCGAAATTGCGCCCGTTCGTCGGCGCCGGTGTCGGCCTCTATCGGGCCAAGGTTGCCACCCAGGAAAACGGGATCAAAGAGACTAAAACGAACAAGAATTACTTTGCCTCGGTTCAGGCCGGTGTGTCTTATGCTCTGACGCGTTTTGTTGCTTTGGAGGCCATGGCGCGTTATCGGATGCTGAATCACGGCCGCCACAATCAAAACCTGGAAGGCCTTGGCGGCGTTCGTTTCTCGTTCTGAGCGGATTTAATTCGGTTGCGCTTGCTGATTATCGGATCAGCAAGCGTTTCGCCGTTTCTTGAAAAGCTGCGATAATATCTTCTTCCCCCGGCACATGGCCGTTTGTCATGATGGGGTTTCCGGCGCAAAACACATCACAAATACACGACGAATCCGCCGCATAGACCAAGTTCGCCGTCCTGTCCGTATCCGGCATTAAAAACACATTATTGCGGTTCATCAGGACAAAGTCCGCCTGGTATCCTTCGGCGATGACACCCGCCCGAATCCCCAAGGCCGCAAACCCGTTTCGGGTGGCTGCTTGCCAAATATCCGTTGCCCGTCCGGCCTTAGCCGATCTTGCCACACTTTTAGCCGATAAGGCTGCTATCTTCATTTCCGTCAGCATAGACAGACTGTTGTTTGAAGCCACCCCATCTGTCCCCAAGGTCAGGTGCACGCTGGCATTGTGGTATTTTTGAAAATCCATACGCCCCGAATTGAGTTTTAAATTAGAAGTTGGACAATGTGCCACGACTGCTTTGCGCCGGGCAATCAAGGCCACCTCTTCGTCGGACAAGTGCACCGCATGCGCCAAGATTGTCTTGACCCCCAGAACGCCCCATTGTTCCAACAATTCCACCGGCCGGCATCCGTGCTGCGCAATACAGTCGGTGATCTCTTTTTCCGTCTCGGAAATATGAATATGGAAATAAGTATCCCGTTCCTGCGCCTCTTGATAAAACCGCTGAATCAGCTCTTTTGAAGTTGTATAAATCGCGTGACAACCCACTCCTTTAATCACGCGCCGGCAGTTATTTTGTTCTTCAAAAAACGTGTGTAATGCCTTGATTCGGCGTTCTTTTTCAGACACTTGAAACAGATCCATTCCGACATAGGGAATCATGGCTCGCACGCCCATATCTTGCACAGCCCGCGCGGTCTCTAATGCGTCGCCATACATATCACAGAACACGGTTGTTCCGGTCTTGATCATCTCCAAAATCGCGAACCTGGAAAGTGTATAAATATCAGTTGGTTGCAACCGATTTTCAAACGGCCATATGTCTTCTTCCAACCACGCGTGCAGGGGCTTATCACTTCCCATTCCGCGCAGGAACATCATCGCCGCATGCGTATGCATATTTGCAAACGAGGGTGCAATTATCTTGTCGGCGCAGGGGATTATTTCATCATAGTCAGCCCCCTCAATCCGATCTGCAATTTGTGTGATGGTATCCCCCTCAATCAGAATATCAACATTTTTTTCGTTCAGCAGCACCTGTTTCAAAAGTCGTCGCATTAGAATCTCCCGATGAAAAAGGGGCGATGGTGTATCGCCCCGATTTTGGTTAGTCTTCGTATTCCACGCTCGGGAATCGTGCTTCTTTCTTAAAGCGCGTCAAGGCCTCAGTAAAAGGCAGCACCTCTTGTTTGTCCGATCCCAACCGCCGAATAGTCACAGTGCCGTTTTCTTTTTCTTTGGCTCCGATAACCAAAATCACCGGCACTTTTTTCAGCGAATGCTCCCGCACCTTATAGCTGATTTTCTCGTTCCGCAGGTCGGTTTCCACGCGAATCCCCGCCACGAACAGTTTATGTGCAATTTCCTTAACGGTATCGTCTTGCTCGGCCGAGATCGGCGCTACCACAACCTGCACCGGCGCTAACCAGAACGGGAAAGCCCCCGCACAGTGCTCAATCAGCACGCCCGAGAATCGCTCCAGCGATCCGAACAAAGCGCGGTGCAACATGATCGGCCGGTGGCGTTGCCCGTCTTCACCGATGTAGGTTACATCAAACCGTTCGGGCAAGTTCAAATCTGCCTGTAAGGTCCCCAGTTGCCATTCGCGTCCGATAGCATCTTTCAGTTTAAAGTCCAATTTGGGACCGTAAAAAGCGCCGTCACCCGGATTGATGGTGTATTTATAGCCCATATCCGTCAAGGCATCAGCCAATCCGTTTTCCAGCATATCCCAAATTTCATCCGTTCCGATTCGTTCGTTTGGCCGGGTGGACAGTTTAATACTTACATCTTTCAGGCCGAAATCCTTGTAAATGTCCAACATAAAGCGCACCACGCGCTGACATTCTTCTTTGAACTGTTCCGGGGTGCAGAAAATATGTGCATCATCTTGGGTAAAGGCTCGCACGCGCAGTAATCCGTGCAAAGCGCCCGAGGCTTCATACCGGTGCACGCGCCCGAATTCGGCGATTCGTTTCGGCAAGTCCCGATAGCTGGTGATTCCCTGCTTAAAGGTCAACACACCACCCGGGCAGTTCATCGGTTTAATGGCGAAAGTTTTGTCTTCAATCACGGTTGTATACATATTTTCGCGATACCATTCCCAGTGTCCCGATGTTTCCCACAGCACTTTATCCATAATTTGAGGCGTATTGATTTCCACATAGCCCTCGGCCTGTTGCCGCCGCCGCATATAGGCGATCAGGGTTTGAAAGAAAGTCCACCCCCGCGGGTGCCAGAACACATCGCCGGGCGCATATTCTTCAAAGTGGAACAGATCCATTTCTTTTCCCAGTTTCCGATGATCGCGTTTTTCCGCTTCGGCCAAGAAGTCAAAATAGGCCTTTAATTCTTTTTCCGTCCAAAACGCTGTGCCATACACGCGTTGTAAAGATTCCTTCGTTGAATCACCGCGCCAATAGGCCGCCGCCACTTTTGTCAGACGCCAGGCTTTTCCCACGCGTCCCGTGCTGGATAAATGTGGCCCGCGACATAATTCTACATAGTCTCCTTGGGTATAGACAGAGACTGTCTTGACATCTTCGGGCATATCGTTGATCAGTTCAACTTTGTATTTTTCGCCTTTGGATTCAAATAATTTCACGGCCTCCGCACGCGATAATTCTGATCGCCTAATCGGCAAGTCCGCAGCAATAATCTTGGCCATTTCGGCTTCAATTTTGCCCAAGTCTTCTTCTTTCAGGACAATCCCGAAAAAGTCATAATAGAACCCGTTTTCAATTGCAGGCCCAATGGTCACCAAGGCTTGCGGATACAGGTTCTTGACCGCTTGAGCCAGCACATGCGCCGCCGTATGACGCAGGATCGCCAGGGCTTCCGGCATTTTTGTTGTGATGATTGAAACCGTTGCGTTTGTTGTAATCGGAGTGTTCAGGTCCGTCATTGTTCCGTTCACTTGGGCGGCTACAGCATTCTTGGCCAACCCGTCGCTGATTTTTTGCGCAATTTGTAGGCCCGACACCGGCGAATCAAACTGCATTTTTGCCCCATCGGGCAGCGTTATTTCAATCATAGTATAATCCTTTTGTTAAAAAATAAACCGACCCAAACAACGGGCCGGTTCGCATTATAGACCATTTTCGGTTAAAAGTCAAAGACTTTATGCGCGCTCATAGTCAAAATCATTCAAGCGTTGTTGCATAAGCAAAGTTTGCGCTTCCTGATGCCGGATTTTTCGCCGATTATATTTCAGGTTTTTGACTTTCTTTAATTTTGTCACGTGTCCCAAATCCACGGTCGGCGACACATAGGCCGTCAATGGGATCGGCAGTTCAAAGTAAATATCTTTATCTTTAAACTTGCGTGCTTTCAAATGCGGATTTTCGCGTAAAAAGTTTTTTAACGGTAATTCAATCGCTTTGTTAAACCGCAGATGCACTTCCGGTGCCACCAAGCACAAGTTTGTCAGGGTGTTTTTACCTCCAAATTCCAACGGCAAAATATGGTGGTATTCAAAGTGCAACCTCTTGGGATATTGCCCCATACGGAACATAATGCCGCGTTCTTTGGCACTCAGTTTTTTTAACAGTGAGGCATCCCGACGGCACACTTTTGTCTTTAATTTCAAATCGTCATTAAACTCTTGTCGCGCATTTGGTTCGGGATCGTCCAGCTGAACTGTCCATACGGGGCAACAAACAAAGGGATGACTTTTCATTCTCACGATAACCGCTTGACCTTTTTCTTCTATATCAAAGTATGTTTGTGATTTCAAGATTTCTTTTCGGTGCTCGGTGCGTCGACATTCACCTTGGTTGCTGGCGATAAACTTGTCCCACGCTTCCAAGTCCAAAAACCGCGGAAATTGAGGCAATTGCATTGTGATTGTCTGATATTTTCCGGTGGCCATGGCTGCGTCCATTTGCTGCTTTAACGGCACCCAAATCCGATGCAGCATTTCGTATCGAGCAAAGTTATGCACCAGGTGCACATTCTTCATTTCTTCGGCACCCCCCAGATCCAACGGCACAATCCACGAGCATCCGAACAGGTCGCTTTCCAATTCTCCCATATGTCCGTTTCGGATCATTTCGGCAATTTCCGGCTTTCCGCAACGACTGACGATATTATGATTAACCAAGTGCGTCAGCATCTTGGCTTTTTCGTCTTTGGATACAAACCGATGCGAGGTGGGCTTGGGCTCATAGCGTAAAAAAAGAGGGCGTTGCTTTTCGCAAAACTGCCCCACCACATGGAACACCAGGTTCTTTCCGTGATCATACGATTTGAAAAAAAGCGGTTCACAACTGTTTGCGCTTCGTTCTTCGTGCAATTTTTGCACATAGCTGAAATCTGCCATAGGCCCTCCGAAATAAGTGATGTCTTTATTTTAACGCGAAAGGAGTTAAATGTCAATAAAAAAGTATGACAAAAATACAATATGCTGAAAATAAATAATAATTTTGCATAAAAACGATTTAAAAAGATTGATTTGCGAAAATAATTTTTCGCACCCTATATGTTTTTTCGGTTCAAGTGTATTTTTTTCTTTTCATTTTGGAAAAAATTGAGTAAGATAAGAAAAAAGGATTGTCAATATGAGAGAACCGATATTAAAAGCTGTTGCCATGCCGCCCAAAGTTTTCTGGGCGCCGATGTTGCCGATGGTGGTCAATTTCTCTATTCAGATGGCCATCATGGTAATGTTGCAGGGGGCTGCGCCGGGGACGGTGAACCCGCTGATGTTTATTTTTACATTTTTGATTGTGCATGTGATATTGATTATCTATGGTGTGCGTGAGCCGCATATGTCCAAGATTATGCAATCCCAAGGCCCGTTTATCAAGATGTATTATAATGTTTATCGGGCCCGCGGTAAAAAATTGGCGTCCTAGGGGTGAAAGGGTTAGCGTATGGAAGATAGTTTATTTTATATGCTTTGGCAGACGGCCGGTGCGCCTTCCACATGGTTGTTGGTGATCGGTATTGTGGCGGCAATGTTGATTGCCTCTACATTTGTGTCCAAGCTGGGCGATCGGATTTTGCCGCGTCCCAAGGAATCGCGCGTGGCCGACTTTTTACCGTTCAGTCGCTTGGACGAAGACGGCGCCACCATTCACCTGCGCAATAATGCGTTGGCGCGTGTATTGGAAGTGGAGGGGGCCGATACCACTTTGGTTTTACCCGAAGAGCGTGCCGCTTTTGCCGCCGCGCGCAAACAGTGGATCGATTCACTGGCCGAGGTTGAGGTTGTCGCGCGTGTCATTACCATTCGCGAGCGGGTGCCTCTGTCCGAAAAAGAGGCTTTCCGTAACGAGCCGTTATTAAAGGCTATTTCCATTCGCTGGCTGGACAGTCTGCATCGGATTTTTAAGAATCGGCATTATATTATTTTATCGGTGAACGATCGCAAAAATGCGCTTAAAGATTTGGATCAGGCCACCAACGCCACGACAACGATTTTGGATATGTATCACCCGGTTGTGATTTCCGAAAAGACGCCCGAGCGCAATAATGACAAAAGCCCGTTTTGGGTCTTTGCACATTTGATGAGCCCTGTCACACGCCCCAAGCCGATGATTCACGGTGAAAACGGTCAAACGTTGAATGACCTGATCACGGCCGATTACATCCATTTTACCAAGGACGAGGGGATTATCCGTTTCTTTTCGGGCGACAAGGAAAAGCTCGGTATTGTGATGAGTATCCGCAAACCCGGTGATTTTATGGACGAGCAAATGATTGCCGACATTATGTCCATTGATTGCGAACTCAACATTTTGCATAATGTCAAGGCGATTCCCACCACCAAGGCTAATATGCTTTTGATTCAACAGCGTAAAATGGCCTATTTAACCACTTTTTCTCAGAATGTGTATAACCAATACACCACCGCCTTGGAATGGATGGATCAATCCGATGCTGATGGCCAGACCTTGAATGAATACGCCATGACGGTGTTTATTTTCGGCGACAGCAAAGAAGAACTCAAATTCGGCCAAGAGGAGGTTGAAAAGATTTGCCGCATTCACAATGTGACACCGGTGCGCGACGGCTGGTCGGCACAGGCATCTTTCTTTGCTCAACTTCCCACTTACGAGGTTTATCCCCGCACATTCCTGTATTTATCGCGGGTGGTGGCTTGTGCCATTTGTGTGGATCGCACGGCCGAGGGGCGTCAAAAATCTGACTGGGGTCCGGTGCCTTTGTCATATTTCCGGACCATTACCGGCACGCCGTATGCGTTCCAGTTCCATGTGTCCGAGGACGCCTATGCCGTGGCTCACACCGCGCTGATCGGTCCCACGGGGCAGGGGAAAACAACATTTTTCTCGTTTATGGCGGGTCAGTCGCTGCGTATTCCGGATTTGAATGTCTATTTCTTTGACCGGAACAACGGTGCCAAAGTTTTTGCGCGTATGCAGGGTGCTCCGTATGTCAAGTTTGACGGTGGTGCGGATTCGGTGTCGCTCAACCCGTTTGCCATTCCGGACAGCCCCGACAATCGCGCGTTTTTGCGCACTTGGTTGCGGGACATTACCGGGGGCACCGATGCTGTTTCCGAGCAGGAAATTGCCCGGGCTGTTACGACTTCTTTTGAGTATTTAAAACCCAAAGAACGCCTGCTTAAAAATCTGTATAAAAGCTGTTTTTCCAACGGCGGGTTTATGCGGCGCGAGTTGTTGCGCTGGATTGATGACGAGCAATACGGCCGTGTTTTTAACTCTCCGGACGATAATTTGGACTTGGAGTCGCGCTATATGGGCTTTGACTTTACCACCATTTTCCAAGATGCTACGCTTGCTCCCGCGGTGATCAGTTATGTGATGCACCGGATTCACACACTGGCCACGCAAAAGGGCACGCCGACCATGATTATGATTGACGAAACCGCCCCGATGTTAGAGCACCCGATGTTTAAGGATCAGTTCATCGTCGGTCTGCGCGAAGGGCGTAAAAAGCGGCAGGCTTTCCTTTGCGCATTCCAGCAGCCCAAGTTTTTGGACGACCACGGCCTGGGCGATGTGATTCGGGGTCAATGTCAGACAGTTGTGTTCTTCCGCAATCCGCAGGCCAATCCTGCCGATTATGCGTCATGGAATCTGTCGCCCCGTGAAATGAATTTTGTAATGGGTAAAGAGTTCACCGACCACAAATACGCTATTTTGGTCAGTCGGCCGGCCATTCACGAGTCAGTCATTTTGGACATTGACTTATCCGGTTTGGGTCCGTATTTGAAGGTTTACTCTTCCGGTAATAAAAACGTTTTGCTGGCTGATCAGCTGGCCGCACAGTTGGGCGATACGGATGCGCTGGTTCAGGCGTATTTGCAGCGTGCCCCCTAGGATAACAGAAAAGGAAATATTATGCACCCTTGGCATCAAGTTGCTTTATACCCCGAAAATCCGGACATTATTCCGGCGATTATTGAGGTTCCCAAAGGCTCTCAAATCAAATACGAACTGGACAAAGCCAGCGGCCTTGTCAAAGTAGATCGGATTTTATACAGTGCCGTTCACTATCCGGCCAATTACGGCTTTATTCCTCAGACCTACTGCGCGGATAATGATCCGCTGGATGTTTTGGTTTTGGGGCAGGAAAGTGTTGCACCGCTGTCCATTATGCGGGCTCGTCCCATCGGCGTGATGAAGATGATTGACGGCGGAGTCGCTGATGATAAAATTATCGCCATTCACGAAGACGACCCCCAATACAACTGCTATCACCATATTGATGAATTGCCGCCACACACCTTGCGCACGCTGCAACGTTTTTTTGAGGATTACAAAATTTTAGAGCAAAAGCAAGTCAAAATCGAATCGTTCCTGGGTCCCGACAAAGCCAAGGAAATTATCAAAAAAGCCCTTGCTTTTTATCAAAAGAATAAAGAACATTTAACGGGGTATCAACCATGAGTTTTGAATTAAGCGCGGGTCTGGCCCGTAAGGATTTTGTCTGTGATTTACCGTTTTGTCGGGTCTTGCTTGAAGATAATGCCGATTTTCCGTGGATTATTCTGGTCCCGCGCAAGGCCGATACGAAAAATATGTGTGCCCTCACAACGGACGAACGCCTGACATTGATGCGTGAAATAGAGGTCTGCGAAAAAGCCATGGTAGAGTTATTTCACCCGACCCAAACAAATGTAGCGATGATCGGGTGCAAGACGGTTCAACTGCATGTCCATATTATTTGCCGATACAAGGGCGATATGTATTGGCCCGATACGATTTGGGACCGGCCTTCGCGCACTTATATTTCGCTGATTAAGGATGCGACCATTGAAAAAATTAAAAAGGAGATTCAAAACCAATGTCAAAAGTTGCAGTACTCATTCCGACCCGTTTGAAGTCCACGCGCCTGCCGAACAAGCCGTTGGCCATGATCAATGGCAAGCCGTTGATTCAGCATGTTTACGAGCACGCCATTGCGGTTCACCCTGCGGCCGATGTGTATATTGCGTCGGGTGATGCCGAGATTTTAGAGGCTGCTCAATCTTTCCATGCGCAGTGTATTTTAACGGATCCCTCCCTGCCGTCCGGCACGGATCGGATTGCGGCCGCGTTGCAGCAAATTGATCCCAACGGCACAAAATACGACATCGTTGTCAATTTTCAGGGCGACGGAATTAATGTTGACCCGCGCCTCAATTTACAATTGGTGGACATTATGGAACGCTCCGGTGCCGATATGGTGACGGTTGGTATTAAAATCACCGATGCAGGCGCCATTCAAAACCCCAACTATGTCAAGATTGCCATGGGCCTGCGCGAGGGAGAGACTTTTGGTCGCGCGCTTTATTTTTCGCGTTCACCTGTGCCGTATAATCGTGACGGCGTGCCCGCGTATGATTTTGCATATTGGCACATTGGGATTTATGTGTATCGGGCTTCGGCCTTACAGCGGTTTGTATCGGCTCCGGTCGGTGTTTTAGAGCGAACGGAAAAGTTAGAGCAGCTGCGTGCGCTGGAAAACGGGATGAGTATTTATGCGCTGATTGTTCCCGGCATCAAGCTGATTGACGCTGCGCCGGCCGACATCAACACCCCCGAGGAACTGGTGGAAGCTCAAAAATATATGCGCTGATCAGAAAAAACTTGACAAATTATCCTTTTCGCGGTATTCTATTTCGGAAAGGATCTGTGTTTATATGTTTCAGAAATTAGCCACCGGTTTATCGCATTTCCATATTTTGCGGTTTAAGATTCAGGCTTGGCGCGCCGGGTATCAGTTGTTGCGTGCTGCACGTCAGATAGAGCGTGATCGTCGTCAAAGTGAAGGGTCGCCCTTATCAGAGGCGTATAAAATCGGCATTCACGGTTATTATATCCGCTATGCCGAGCGTATTTTTGATCGATTAGAGGCCTTGGACACCGTGCCTGATAAGGTCGGTAATCTGCTGGATAATATCAGTATTTCGCCCGAGGAAGTTCAAAAATTTGCTCCTGATTTAACCTTTCATCAAGCCTTGCGCATTCAATATCAGACTCGTCCAAACGACTTGTCCGCAGTCCCCGTGGATCAGATGATTGCCGCGGTGTCGTCTATGCACCGTGTGGCGCAAATGGGCTTGACCTATCATTATTTCAAGCAGGAAATCGGCCGTTCCAAGTGCCTGCTTTGGCACCCGTCCTATATGCCCGAAATCGGACCGACCATAGCGTTCGTCAAGATAGCCCGTCATCTTCAAGTCAAACATTATACGGTGCAGTCGCCTCAAAATATACATAGTTAAAGGAGATTTTATGGAACATACCTTTTTCCACATCAGTGCCAACGCTGATTTTGCTTCTGTTTTTTTGAATACCGGCGCGTGCAGTATTGGCCACGGGCAGGGGGGACAGTCTGACGGTTTTTATGTCTGGACGAATCGTAAGGCTGCTTACAAGCATATTATTTTCAAAAATCGGACGACATTATTCAAACCGAACAGTGATTTTCAGGATGGCACCGGCTTGATTGTGGGAATAACCGTTCCTGTTGCGACGATAAAATACCCCACTTGGCAGTTGGATTTAGAGTCGGTTTCAGGTCTGGAAGAATTGTGGTATAAGCATCATGCTTTTTTGAACAAAGCGGCTCATAATTTGCGTGTTCCGCTGAATGCCGATCAAAGTGAGAACGGCAAGTTCACGTATCTGACGGGTCTTTCTTGCTCCTTTTGTGCCGGAGAAGATTGCTGCCCCGTTATTTGGGTAGAGCGTCAGCATTACACGGGAGGCTATGGGATTAAAAAGGTGCGGTTGGGCTATTTTGAAAACACGGTGCATAACAGTGGAATCAGCCAGATTATTACAGATTTTTTCTGTCAAAACAATCATGCTTTTGTGCGTGATTATAATGCGTTAATGCAGTCCAAATTAAAAACCTCTGCCGGTGCGGCTTTGAAATATACGGGTAGGGAGACATTGCCGATTTCATCATTAGATCGTATCAAAATTATTGATCACGCTTCATTTACATATCAGTCGCTTTATCCTCATCAAGGTCGGACACACAAACTCCTTGTTTTTATGAATAATCAAAATCAGCATCAATAAAAGATTGCATTTTTGAAAAATGTCGTGTAGACTCTGTTCATATTTTATTGAAAGGGATCTATGTTTTCTCGGACAGAAAGATTATTGGCATTTCGTTATTTAAAGTCGCGCAAGCGCACCGGTTTTGTGTCGGTGATTGCGGGTTTTTCCTTTTTAGGGATTATGCTGGGAGTAGCCACCCTGATTATTGTGATGAGCGTTATGAATGGTTTTCGGGCCGAGTTGATGGGGCGCGTATTGGGTCTGAACGGCCAACTGGGCGTGTATCCCGAATGGGGAGATGTATTGCCCGATTATCAAAAAAACGCAGCTGCCGTATTGACGCTCCCGAACATTGAGTCGGTTGTCCCCGTCGTTGATGCCCAGGTGATGATTACCGCCCATGATACCAGCACCGGCATTATGGTTCGCGGTATGAGCCCCGGGGATTTTGCAGCGCGTCCGATTTTAATGGATCATTACAAGGGGCTGCCCTTTACCGAATTCGTCCATCGCCAAGTTATCTTGGGCTATCGTTTGGCGCGACGTCTGGGTGTGCGTGCCGGAGACGAGGTAATGCTGGTTTCGCCCAAAGGCAACATCACGGCATTCGGCACAATTCCCAAGATGAAAAGCTATACCGTTATTGGCACTTTTGATACGGCGATGTTTCAATATGACGATAATTATTTGTTTATGCCCCTGGCCGAGGCTCAATCGTTCTTCAAAATGCCCGACGCCGTTTCGCATTTGGAAGTTTTTGTGCGTGATTCTAAACAACTGGATAACACCATTCGCCAGGCATTTGATGTCATTACCCCTGACTCTGTCGTTTATGATTGGCGCCACACGAACCAAGCCTTTTTCAACGCCATAGAGGTAGAGCGCAATGTGATGTTTTTGATTTTAACGCTGATTATTTTGGTCGCGGCATTTAATATGATTTCGGGTTTGATTATGCTGGTTCAGGATAAAACAAAAGACATTGCGGTGTTGCGCACGATGGGTTTGTCGCGCGGCGGAGTTCAGCGGGTATTTTTAATGGCTGGTTTGATGGTCGGTATGGTTGGCACGGCGGCGGGAGTTGCTTTGGGTTTGGCGTTCAGCTATAACATTGACGCGATAAAGGGCTGGCTGGAAAGCCTGTCGGGTCAAGAGCTCTTTTCGGCCGAGATTTACTTCCTGTCCCATTTGCCGGCGCAGGTTGATTTGAACGAGGTGTGTGTCGTCGCGGGTATGTCGCTGGCATTGGCGTTATTAGCCACCCTTTACCCGTCGTGGAAAGCCGGCCGCACCGATCCGGTGGAGGCATTGCGCTATGAATAAGATCCCCGTGTTGCAATTAGATAAAATCGAACGCATTTATGGCAAAGGCCCGACAGCATTACCTGTTTTACGTGGTATAGATCTGTCCGTTCATGCCGGTGAAGTTGTGGCATTGGTTGGACCATCGGGTTCGGGCAAGTCCACGCTGCTGCATATTGCGGGATTGCTGGATACACCTACGCGCGGCCATATTTTTGTTCAGGGGCAAAATGCCACCCGGCTGGGCGACAACGGTCGCACGCGCCTGCGTCAACGGACGATGGGTTTTGTGTATCAATCGCATTTGTTGCTGCCCGATTTTTCGGCGCTGGAAAATGTGATGCTACCCCAATTGATTGCGGGCACATCGTTTTCATCGGCCCGCACCCGTGCCTTGGAATTGCTGGAACAGGTCGGTCTTAAAAATCGAGCCGGCCATCGTCCCGGTGCTCTGTCGGGTGGTGAGCAACAGCGCGTTGCGATTGCCCGGGCACTTGCGAATCGTCCGGCACTGCTGCTGGCGGACGAGCCGACCGGCAATTTGGATCCGCAAACAGCCGCCAAAGCCTTTACGCTTTTGATGACCTTAGTGCGTCAGACGGATCTCTCGGCGTTGATTGCAACCCATAATCCCGAATTGGCTGCCCAAATGGATCGGCGTGTCAGCGTTCAAGACGGTCTGCTTGTCGAGGTTTAATCGCTATTCATACACACGCCCGTTCCAGATCAGGCGTGTAATATAGATTTGCTTGCACAATCCCGCTCCGGGTCTTCCGCCCGCCAGGCGCGGATAAAGTTCCCCGCGATACAAAGCCGATCGAAACTCATTTCTTGCCAGAGTCCCTGTCCCGCGCCAATGTGCCAACAGGCCTTCAATCTGCACATCATCCCCGTGTTTCAAGATGCTGAGAACTTGGCGTATAGAAGTCTTTGGCACGATGATGTGAAAATTGGATATATCATCATAGTCCACTTCTACATTGGACGAATTTCTTATCCAACATGCATTTTCTTCATGCTCGATGTCCAGATATTTCATCACTTCTGGCCGCGCCGCCGCACCAAAGACCAAGCACAAATCATACGGCGCAATTTTCTTGTATTGTGCCGAATAGTCATCTCCCGCCGTCAAGTACCACCCTTTTAACAGAGAATCATTAATATCCAGGTATCCGACCGTTCCTCGCACGCGATAGGTTTTAAGGAAAGTGTTTTGCACTTCATATCCCTTCCAGTGATAAATTTTTCCTGCCTGCGGATCGGTATAGTCCGCATACACTTCATCGGAATACAGGGGCATCATCGGGTTAGTATTGGGCTTGCCCAGTAACCACACAATCGGTCGTTTTACCCATAGTATCGGCGCGCGTATAGTTGGCGAGCACGCTCCGATCTGCGTCATTAAAAACAGGATTATCAAGCCGACAATCACTTTTAACATATGTCGTTTGATGGTCAATTCCGCTAAATAGGGATCAATCATTTTTGCCTCCGTTTGCGGGCATCATATCACACACTCCGTCCCGCGTCAATAAAATAAAAGCGCCCGCGCCGCAAAAAAATGTTGACATTTCCGAAAAAGGACTGTATGATAGCACTGATTAGTATGGAGCGTTGGCAGAGTGGTAATGCAGTGGATTGCTAATCCATCATCCTGTTAAAGGGATGCAGAGGTTCAAATCCTCTACGCTCCGCCACAATGGCCGACCGGCTTTGCCTGCCAAAGCATTTTTGGGATTCAGAACATGGATATACAAAATACATTAAAGATTATGTTAAAGGGGGCCGCCGACGGCAGTTCTCCCGCTGAAATTATTGAAAAGTTAGAGCAGATTCAAAAAGAGAATCGTCCCATGCGGATTAAACTGGGGCTGGATCCGTCGGCGCCGGATATTCACCTGGGCCACACGGTTGTCTTGCGCAAGATTAAACAGCTTCAAGATCTGGGCCACCAGGTCATTATTGTCATCGGTGATTTTACGGGTATGATCGGTGATCCGACCGGCAAAAGCAAGACCCGCAAACAGCTGACGCGCGAACAGGTCATTGAAAACGCCGAAACTTATCAAAAACAGATTTTCAAGGTTTTAAACCCCGCTCAAACCACGGTCCGGTATAACAGCGAATGGCTCTCCAAACTGACTTTTCGTGATGTGATAGAATTAGCCGCCAAAACAACGGTTGCCCGTATGCTGGAACGTGATGATTTTCAAAAGCGCTATCAGAACAAACAACCCATTGCCATTCACGAATTTTTCTATCCGTTGATGCAGGCGTATGATTCGGTTGTGTTGCACGCCGATTTAGAGTTGGGCGGCACGGATCAAACCTTTAACATTTTAATGGGTCGCACGATTCAAAAGGATTTCGGCCAAACCCCGCAAATCACGCTTTTTATGCCGTTGTTAGAGGGGCTTGACGGGGTTGAAAAGATGAGTAAAAGTCTTGGCAACTACATCGGTATTGACGAACCGGCCACGGTTATGTATGAAAAGGCGATGAAGATTCCCGACAACCTGATTATCAAATACTATGATTTGGTGACGGATGTTCACCCCGACGATGTAGCCAAGGTCAAGGCTCGTTTGGATGCCGGTGCGAATCCTCGGGATATTAAAATGGAGTTGGCGCGCGAGATTGTCCGCCTCTATTATTCCGAGGAAGAAACGCTCAAAGCCGAAGAATACTTCAAAACGGCTTATCAAAAGCAGCAAGCCCCGGACGAGGCTATGGTTTTAACGATTCCGACGACCCCGGGCTTGGACAACGGTATGCTTTTACTGGAAGCCTTGTTCAGCAGCGGCAAGTATAAGTCCAAATCCGACATTCGCCGACTGATTGCCCAAGGCGCCGTTAAACTCAACGGCACTCGGATCACGGATATCAAGGCCGTCCCCGCTCTAAACAACCAATCGGTTGTTCAGGTCGGCCGGGGCACTTTCTTCCGCATGTCCTGATTTTTCGGACAATTCTCTAATTCTCCTGTTTTTCCCCGCTGCTGCGGGGATTTTTTGTGTGTTCCTTATACTTTTGCTTGACAAGCCTACAATCGTATGATAAAACATACAATCATATATCATTTTATAGGAGGATTCTCTTGCCGCCGAAGTTATCCGTTATCACTATTTGCTACAACGCTCCGCGTCTGACGGCCACTTGCGACAGCATTTTGGCCCAAACTTTCCGTGATTTTGAGTGGATCGTCATTGACGGTGGCAGCGGTCCTGAAACCCAACATATTTGGGACAAGTATAAAGCGCACATCACTCGTTTTGTATCCGAACCCGACACCGGTATTTATAATGCCATGAATAAAGGTATTCGTTTGGCACGCGGCACTTATGTGTGCTTTATGAATGCCGGGGATTCATTCCATGACAGCGCGGTGTTTTCGGACATTTTCGGTGGTGCGATGCCAACGGCCGATGTGGTGTATGGCGATGCGTGCTATCTCAAAAAGTGGGGTTCGAAAATTGCTCATTATCCCGATCGGGCAGATCTGATGTATTTTATCAATCGCTCCATCAATCACCAGGCCTCCTTTATTCGCCGCGATTTGTTCACGAAATACGGTCTTTATGATGAAAGCTACAAAAACGCCGGTGATTATGACAAATGGTTGTGCTTTGCCAAAAACGGCGCCACCTTTCAGCACACGGATCGTGTGGTGGCGGATTTTCTGATGGGTGGTCGTTCCAGCGACAAGAAACACACGACCGAGGCCGAGACCGAGTGTTTACGCGCTCTCACCACACATATCAAGCCCGCTCTTTTGGCGCGTTATCGGTGGCCCGGGGTTCAATATCATTTTTGGGATCGGATTTTCTCTGTCAAAACGGATCGCAAACGCACACACAAGATCATTGCTATTTTGGGCATACGGTTCAAAGTTCGCTATAATAACACGAAAGGATAATCTTTAATGAAACACGCGTTGATTACCGGTATCACGGGTCAAGATGGCTCTTATTTAACTGAATTGTTGCTGGCCAAGGGGTATGCGGTTCACGGCCTGGTTCGGCGCAGTTCATCTCCGAACACCGGTCGGATTGCCCACCTGATCGGGAATCCGAATCTGACCTTACACTATGGTGATTTGATGGACTCGTCGGGTCTCAATCGGTTGGTCGGTGAAATTCATCCCGACGAGATTTACAACCTCGGTGCGCAAAGCCATGTCAAGATCTCATGGGATTGCCCCGAGTTCACGGCCGAAAGCGACGCTTTGGGCACGCTTCGGTTATTAGAGGCCGTTCGCACCAACCGTTTGGAAACTGCGACCCGCTTTTATCAAGCCTCCACTTCCGAGTTATTTGGCCTGATACAAGAGCCCGTCCAAAAAGAGACCACGCCCTTTTATCCGCGTTCGCCCTATGGCGTTGCCAAGTTGTATGCGTATTGGATTGTGGTGAATTATCGTGAAAGTTTTAATCTGTTTGCCTGCAACGGGATTTTGTTCAATCACGAAAGCCCGCGCCGCGGTGAAGATTTCGTCACGCGCAAGATTACCCGAGCCGCCACGCGCATTTTGTTAGGACTTCAAGATCGCCTGTATCTGGGTAACTTGGATGCCCGGCGCGACTGGGGTCATGCCCGTGATTATGTAGAGGGTATGTGGCGTATGTTGCAGGTCGATAAACCCGCAGATTACGTGCTGGCTACGGGCACGACAACTGCCATTCGTGATTTTACAACGCTTGTTTTTCGCGAGCTTGGAATTGATTTGGTCTGGCGTGGCACCGGCATGGACGAGCAGGGGATTGACGCAGCCACCGGTCGTGTATTGGTTGCGGTGGATTCACGCTTTTTCCGTCCGGCTGAGGTAGATTTACTGCTGGGTGATTCGACCAAAGCCCGCACCGAGTTGGGGTGGCAGCCTCACACAGATTTAGCGACGCTGGTGCATGAAATGGTTGCCGCGGATTTAACTCTGGCTCGACAGGAAAAGCTGCTCGCTGACAACGGCTTTGACCCAACGATGTCCGGGGAGGTGCTATGAAACTTGGAATTACGGGTGCCTCCGGTGTTTTGGGCACGCTTTTGTGTCCCCGCCTGGATCGTGCCGGCATCACTTATTCCTGCTTTACGGGTGATATCCGCAGCCCTGCTGATTTGGCTGCCTGGACAGCCGATAACGACTGGGACGGTGTGATTCATTTGGCGGCGATTGTTCCGACTTCTCAGGTGCGCAGTGATCCGTTGACGGCGTATGAAGTGAATGTCTCCGGCACGATCAACCTGATGAATGCTTTGAAATCCGCATGGCAGGGTCGCCGCGGCTGGGTCTTTTACGCCGGTTCATCGCATGTGTATCAAAGTTCGGATCGTCCTTTACGTGAAGACTCACCTCTGAATCCCGTATCGCTTTACGGCCAAATGAAGCTGATGGCCGAGCAGGTTGTGGCTACCTGTGGCACGACGAAAGCCTATCCCTTTGATACTTGTATCGGCCGGATTTTCAGTTTTTATCATGATACGCAACAGCCGCCGTTTTTGTATCCGAATATCCGACATCGCCTGGCGACCGAAGATTTGGCTCAGCCTTTTATTCTTCCCGGTGCCGACAGCGTGCGTGATTTCCTGAATGCCGAGCAGGTTGTTGACATTATCACCCGCCTGGCTTTGTGTCGTGCAACGGGAGCGGTGAATATCGCCTCGGGTCGCCCGCAACGCATTCGTGATTTTGTGCAGGTGCTTTCTCCCGCACCGCTCACGATTCAAGCCACCGGTACGCCGGATTATCTGGTTGCCGATATCACCCGATTAAAAACAATTTTAGGAGAGACAAATGACCAATAAAGTAACGATTGTTATTCCGACTTTTAACCGTGCGCACCTGGTCTGCGATACCATAGACAGCGCCTTGGCGCAAACCGAGCCGTGCGACATTATTGTCTGCGATCACGGCAGCCGCGACAACACCCCGCAAGTTGTCCGAAAATATGGCGATCGGATCACCTATATCCGTCGCGAGCGCGACTTTGGCCCGCATTTTTGCTGGTTAGAGGGTATATTGAATGCCAACACCGATTTGGTGCATATTCATTACGATGATGACCTGATGGATCCGCATTTCATAGAGGAAACCCTGCGCTATATGCAGGACGATGTCGGTATGGTTTTCACTGACGCGTGTATGATTGACCGCACCACGGGTAAAACCACCATTCCCGAGATATTTCAGTTTTCCAAGACTCTTGAAACCGGCATCATGCCCTCCCGAAACTTAGAGAAAATGTTGCTGGACGGCTTGATGCTGTCGCCCGCGATGTGCCTGTATCGCCGCCGCGATGTGATAGACGCGATTTTGCCGGGCAACCTGCCGATCAATTTCGGTGGCGCGTATCATGGTGTCGGCCCGGATCTGTTGATGAGTTTGCTGGTCTGCCTGCGTTATCCGAAATGCGCCGTGATTACCCGGCCTTTGGCGCGTTTTGGCACCCATGCGGGCTCTATTACGATTGATGCCGCCCACGACCCGGCCAAGCAGCACGCGCTTACCGACGGCTATAATGCGTTTCGCACGTATTATCGGCTGATTAAATTGTATCAGACCAACCCGCTGGTGCGTCATGCCACCTTTGTTTGCTCGTCATACAAGCGTTGGAATAAACGCTTGGAACGCCGGGTTAAATTATTCTTAAAAGCGATCGGTTTGCGTCGCAAGGAGGTTCAATAATGCAACATATCCATTTGGCCGAAGACACCATTTCCCGGGACGAGTTAGCCGCTCTGTCCGATTGGATTCGGGACGATCACCGCCTCACCAAAGGCCCGCTGTGTCGTCAATTTGAGGCCGAGTTTGCTGCGTGGCAGGGATCCAAATATGCGGTTTTTGTCAATTCGGGCAGTTCTGCGAATTTACTGATGACCTGGGCTTTGCGTGAAAGCGGGCGTCTCAAAAACAACCGCGTGATTGCGCCGGCTGTGTCGTGGTGCACCACGGTCACGCCCTTTTTACAGCTGGGTTTTGATGTATCGCTGTGTGATTGCAGCACCGACGACCTGGGGCTGGATTTGGATCATTTTGAGCACCTGTGCGCAACCGTTCGTCCGGCGGTGGCGATTGTCGTGCATGTGCTGGGGCATCCCAACAAGATGCGCGAAATCCAAGCACTTTGCCAAAAATACGATATTATTCTGCTGGAAGACAGTTGCGAAGCCCTGGGCAGCGTTTATGCCGGTAAAAAGTGCGGCAGCATGGGTCTGGCCGGATCGTTTTCATTTTATTACGGCCACCATATTTCCACCATCGAGGGCGGTATGGTTGTCACCGACGATCAGGATTTATACAACCTGATGCTGTCCATTCGATCGCACGGCTGGGCTCGGGATTTAGAACCCGCCTACCACGACGCCTGGACGCAGGAATACGGCATAGACGCCATTCGGGATTTGTATACTTTTTATTATGCCGGGTTTAATTTACGCTCCACCGACCTGAATGCCTTTTTGGGATTGTCCCAGATTCATAAAATTGATGCTTACGCCCGCATTCGGAATCGCAACTATCACCTTTATCGCGACAGGTTGCCTGATTTTTGGGCTCAGACCAGCACCCACGATTTTCTGTCGCATTTTGCCTATGGCGTGATTGTGGACAATCGGTTAGAGGTTTATCGCCACTTGACTCAGAACGGCATAGAGTGTCGTCCGCTGATTTGCGGGAACATCGGCCTGCATCCGTTTTGGATTAAAACTCACGGCGCAACGCACCTGCCGCATGCGGATTTGGTTCATACGAACGGATTGTATTTACCCAACCATGCGCAACTGACACCGGAACAAGTGGACGACATCACGACCTGCTTCCGTTCAGTTGCCCGCCCTAAAACATTTGGCTAGACCATGCACACAGCTGTTTTATTTTTGTTTTTCAATCGTCCTGATACCACCCGTGCGGTTTTTGAACGCATTCGTGCCGCCCGTCCGCCGCGTTTGTATTTGGCCGGCGACGGCCCGCGTGCCACCCGCCCCGGCGAGGATAAAATCGTTCAAGACTTGCGCGATTGGATTGTGTCGCATATTGATTGGCCGTGCCAGGTATTCCGGCATTTTAATCCCACGAACCAAGGCTGCGGGCACAGTGTTTCGGGTGCCATTACCTGGTTTTTCCGGCACGAACCTCAGGGGATTATTTTGGAGGATGATTGCGTGCCTCATCCGGACTTTTTCGGCTATTGCGAACAGTTGCTGAAAAAATACCGCACGGATCACCGTGTTTGGCATATTTCCGGTATGAACCCGATCTTGCCGGAAGAGGGGCACCCCGATACTGACAGCTATTATTTCACGCCCTTTATGCATTGTTGGGGCTGGGCTTCGTGGGCGGATCGGTGGTCGCAGTATACATATGATCTGTCGGACTACGATCCGGCGCATCTGGATCGGATTTCGCCGACCCCTGACGCCTGCCGGTATTGGAGGGATATCCTTGCCCGTGTTTCGCAAATGGATACTTGGGATTATCAGTGGTTGTTTCAGATCGTTGCCCAACAGGGCTTGTGCATTTGTCCGACCCGAAATTTGATCAGCAACATTGGTGATGACGGTGCGCATATCCGGGGCAACAGCGACGCCCTGTTTCGCCGGACGTATCCCTGCCTGCCGCTGAAACACCCCGCTGCTGTCGCCGTGGATCTCGCGCGTCTTTCTTGCCAAGAGCGTCTTTTTTCGGCATTGCAACATCCCAGCCGTCGGACATGCATTTTGCTGTTTGGCATTTTGCCGTTTTTGAAGGTTAAGACCAAACGCCGCACCACTTGGATTTACCTGTTCGGCCTGCCGCTGCTTCGCCTGAAATCCGATAAATAGCTTCCCGCCTCCATTTCGCTTTTCTTAAAAATAGGAAAATAATCCTTGACATTTGCTCCAAAATGTGATATAGTGTTTTTTGGTTAAAAGGCACCCGTGTATTTGTTGCGCGCGGTGTCTTTTGCTATGTGTGCCTTGACCGCCCGGTCGAGGTTTTTTTTAATCCCAAAACAAAGGAAATTATCGTGTCTCAACACATTTCTATCAAAAGCATTCCGCCGCGAATTCGCTATGTTTCGGACGGTGTGCGCACCACTTATACTTTCCCGTTCGCGATTTTCAAGGCATCAGATCTGACCTTGTATCTGGACAGCACGGTGCAGCAGGCCGGCTCATTTTCGGTTGCCGGTGTCGGGGACAGCGACGGCGGGCAGATTACCCTGAGCCAACCGCCGGCTGCGGGTGTCATTATCACTTTGGCGCGCGAATTGACCATAGAACGCACCACCGACTTTCAAGAGGGGGGTGTGCTGCGTGCCGAGGCTTTGAATCACGAATTGGATTATCAAATTGCGTGTCAACAACAGATTGCCGACAGTCTTAATCGGTCTATGGTTTTACCGCCTTATGTGACGGATACAGGCGTGAACCTGACGCTTCCGATACCCAGTGCCGGTAAAGCGATTGTCTGGAACAGCAACGGGACGAATCTGGAAAATTCAGCAGTTGCAGTTAACGCCCTAGAGTCCACTATTAAGGGGTATCGCGATGAAGCCAAAGGGGCAGCTGCCGTTTCGGCTGCCAAGGCCGACGAAGCCGCGCAGCAAGCCCAATCCGCCACAGCCTCTGCCGCTACGGCCACAGCCCAAGCGCAACTGGCCACCGGTAAAGCCACCGAAGCTGCCGGAAAGGCTGCCGAAGCCGCAGCAGTTTTATCTGTCAAAGCTGATGTCGGCCTGGGGAACTTGTCCCAATCCGGTAAAGCCGTTATTGCCGCACTGGGTGTGCCGGATTACAGTGCTGCCGAATCGCGCACCAAAGGCACCACTTACACCGCCGATCGTCCCGGTGTGCTCAAAGTCTATGTCTCGGGTGTTGGAGGCGAGGGCAAAACCGTCATCAACGACATTGAATTTTTGAACAACGGCAACACGATGACGATGACATACCTGCTACCGGTTGCGACGGGCGATACTTATTCGTTTGTCGTGAACAGCGGTTATGGTTCTAATTTCAGTTTTATCCCGTATAAAGGAGTGTCCAATGATTAAATACGCAAAAATAGAAAATGAAACAACGAAATCGTGCATTGTGGGCTTGGGCAATAACGCAGCCGCCTATCAGGCCCGTGGTATGACTTTGCAAGAGGTAGAGCAGGGCCCTGATGGGAACTGGTATTTGTCCGGATTTGCGCCCGTTGCCCCGACGCCCGATTATCAAGATTTGCGCCGTGCTGCCTATCCGGCGCTGACCGATCAACTGGATATGATCTATTGGGATCAAGTGAACGGCACGACGATTTGGCGTGATACAATTGCCGGCATCAAAGCCGCATACCCCAAACCGGTCTAACTCTTTCGGGGCGTGGATTGAACTTTTTTCTCCTCGCCCCGTATTTCCTGCTGTGTTATTTTTTCTTCCTCTTCCGTCATTGCCGGAGACGTCTGACATCTTGTGCCAATCCGCAAGGCACTTAATTCTGTATTATTTCACCACCGGCCAAGATCGGGCACTTTTCCCTTCTAAAAAAGGCCATAAAAAAACCCCGATGCGAATCGAGGTTTTTCAAACACAGTGCCAAGGTCTAACCTTCATTAAAGCGCTTGCGTTGTAATTTCCGCGAGCGGCGCAGGCCTTCTGTTTTCTTGCGCAGTTTCTTTTCCGACGGTTTTTCGTAATAGCGGCGGAGTTTCATTTCGCGCAGACTGCCTTCGCGTTGCATTTTTTTCTTTAACACGCGCAAAGCCTGTTCCACATTGTTGTCATGAACAACGATAGTTACCATAAAAATTTCACCTCTTTCCGGTTTTTTGGAATTAAAATTGCATATACTATACCATAAAGAGACGGCAAAATCAAGTTATTTTTTTACTTTTTTACTTTTCTCTCATCATTACACTGTGCAGCCTCATCCTCACGCTGTCTTTATACCTGTCGTTTCGGGCCCGAGTGAAATTGAGCTCGGCGATTAAAAAATATCATTATGGCCTCGGTGAGACAATCAAGAACGCCCGCAATGCCACCGGTATGATAACCCGCGAATTAAAGCGTCAATATATCGCCGGAACAGCAAGAGGGGTGGGGCAGTGACAGTTTCCGTCCCCACCGCCATTCTTGTCTTTGTCGTTTTTTATTCTTTTTTATATCGCACCCAACAGGACTTCCGGGTTATATTCCGGCGGCACGATGAAGGCGGGCTTTTGATATTTGTTCAACTCGGCTCTGAAATAGGTCAATACGAACAAACGTGTTGCCGATGACAGGCCGGTTTTTCCCCGCACTTTATCAATTTTTGAGCACAATTCGTGTATACTCACGCGTTGGCGATGGCAGATATCCGCGATAGAAATCCAAGTTTCCCTGTCCAAGCGCATACTGGTGCGACGTCCGTTGACGATCACATTTTTACAGATCAACATTTTTATTTTCCTTTCATTTTGCGGGGAATATATTCATAAATAGGTATCTTTTGGGTAAAATGCAACCTACCATACGATGTTTTCCCCACAATTCCCCGAATCGGTATCGTCATTCTGAATTTTCCCGTTATTCGGATAACTGCACAACCTCGGACTTGTCCCCCCGAAGAACCCATTAGACAAAGAGTTTGAATGTCATTGCGCGGGGTGGACTGCTTTTGTCCGCCCCGTGGCACTCCGCCGGACGCCCGATTTCGAATTACCGCTTCCTAAATCGGCAGGGGCGTCAACTTCTTTTTCAGTGCGATTTTCAAGACTTCTTCAGCCTTACTGACCGGCATGATGCGGATTTTTTGCTTGACCTCATCGGGTATTTCTTCCAAGTCTTTTTTATTTTCTTCCGGAATGATTACCGTTGTGATTCCGGCCCGCAGCGCCGCCAGCAGTTTTTCTTTTAATCCCCCGATCGGCAGCACATGCCCCCGCAGGGTAATTTCGCCGGTCATCGCCACATTTTTGCGCACGGGAATTCCCGTCAAAGCCGATACCAGAGAGGTCATCATCGCAATCCCGGCCGAGGGTCCGTCTTTCGGAGTTGCTCCTTCCGGCACATGCACATGGATGTCGTTCTTTTCAAAGACTTCCGAGGCAATCCCGAACTGCGTATGCCGCGACCGCACGAACGAGCGCGCCGCTTCAATAGACTCTTTCATCACATCGCCCAGTTGCCCGGTCAAAGTAATTGTCCCTTTTCCCGGCATTGTCACGGCTTCAATGGACAAGATCTCGCCACCGACTTCTGTCCAAGCCAACCCGGTTGTTGTCCCGACCTGATCTTCTTCTTCTGCGATGCCATAGTTAAATTTCTCAATTCCTGCGTATTTTTTCAGGTTTTTGGGCGTGATTGTCACGGATTTAATGTCGCCCAGTTGAATTTCCTTCACGACCTTGCGTGCGATATTTGCGATTTCGCGCTCCAAGTTCCGCACCCCCGACTCGCGCGTATAGTGTCGGATCAGGGTCAGCAGCGTCTCATCCGTGATTGTCAGTTCACCGTCCGCCAGCCCCGCCAGTTTCAGCTGCTTGCCGATCAAGTGCCGTTTAGCAATCTCCACTTTTTCGCGTTCGGTATAGCCCGACAGTTGGATAATCTCCATTCTGTCCAGCAACGGCCGCGGCATTTTCAAGGTATTTGCCGTCGTGATAAACATCACATGCGACAGGTCATAGTCCACTTCCAAATAGTGGTCGTTAAAGGTCGTATTTTGCTCGGGATCCAGCACTTCCAGCAACGCCGACGACGGATCCCCGCGATAGTCATTCCCCAGCTTGTCAATTTCGTCCAACAGGAACAGCGGATTGATTGTCTTGGCTTTTTTCATGTTTTGGATAATTTTCCCGGGCATAGATCCGATATAGGTGCGCCGATGCCCGCGGATTTCCGCTTCATCACGCATACCACCCAGGCTGGCGCGCACAAAGGTCCGTCCCGTTGCGCGTGCGATAGACCGCCCCAGCGAAGTTTTCCCCACCCCCGGCGGTCCCACCAGGCACAGGATAGAGCCTTTCACGCTGTTCGTCCGTTTTTGCACGGCCAGGAATTCCAAGATCCGCTCTTTCACCTTTTCCAGACCATAATGATCTTCGTCCAGGATTCGCTTGGCTTCCACCAGGTCCGTTTGCAATTTATCTTTCTTTTGCCACGGCAGAGCCAACAACCAATCCAGGTAATTCCGGATTACGCCCGCTTCGGCGGACATCGGCCCCATCATGCGCAGTTTTTTCAGTTCCGCCAAAGCCTTTTCCGTCGCTTCTTTGGACATACCGGCTTCTTTGATTTTGGCTTCCAGTTCATTTGTTTCGCCGCCTTCTTCATCGCCCAGCTCGTGCTGAATAGCCTTCATCTGCTCGTTCAAATAGTATTCGCGCTGACTTTTTTCCATTTGTTTTTTGACGCGCTTGCGGATTTTGCGTTCTACTTGCAGGACTTCAATTTCCTTTTCCATCAGCTTAAACAGCATTTCCAACCGCCCCGCCAACGAGGTTTGTTCCAGCAACTTTTGCTTATCTTCCAATTTGATATTCAGGTGCGTTGCGATAATATCGGCCAACTCGTCCGGCTTTTGGATTTTTTCAATCGCGCCCAAGATTTCCGGATTGATTTGTTTTTCCAACTGCACATAGTCGGTAAAGGAATCCCGCACCGACCGCGCCAAAGCCTCAATTTCATTTTCGCGTGTTTCCTTATCCGTCAGGATTTCGGTATAGGCCTCAAAGAACACCTCATTTTGGGTCCAATCTTTCACCCGTGCCCGATTTTTTCCTTCTACCAGGATTTTAACCGTCCCGTCGGGCAGTTTGACCATTTGCAGAACGGTTGCCAAAGTCCCCACGGGGTACAGGTCGCCCGTGTGAGGCGTGTCCATTTGCGAGTCGGTTTGCGCCACCAACAGGACCGGTTTGTTAAAAGTAATTGCGTTATCCAAAGCCGCGATAGATTTATCGCGTCCCACGAACAGCGGTGCCACCACATGCGGAAAAAGGACAATATCCCGCAGCGGCAGGACCGGATAAACACCATCAGTAATTGTCACAGCCATACAAGCCTCCTCAAATAAGTTGGACTATATATATGTATGCGCCCCCCCGCCTGTCAAGATCTTTTCCCCATTCTCCCCTAACTATTTATCCACACCCCTTTTCTCTGTTTGTCTTCCATCTTTCTTCCGTTATTCTTCCCCCGCCGCCAACCCTCTCTCCCCTGTCATTGCACTGCGTAAACGAGGACCTGCCAGTGGCCGGTCCAAGTGCGCAAAGCAATGAACCTTGCCTTGAACAAGTCCGCCCCTGCGCACGCCGTTCAAGGCTTAGGTGGAATTGCCCATCCGGGGCGTGGCAATCCATTAAATAAGGAGTCAATATAAAAACCCCTCCCAAGAAATTGGGAGGGGTAGCAGTCAATCGTAGAGATTACTTTGTTGCTGCTTTCGTGTCAATTGTAATTGTAGAGTTCGCAGCGTCACCACAATCACCAGAGGCACGGTTGCCTGACAATGTTTTGACTAAATCGCAAACATCTTTATAGTCCTTCAGAATTACGACCTCCACAGTACCATCGGTTTTACCGGTAATGGAATCAGCCCCTGTCGGATTGGAAACACCGCCCAAATCCGTATACAGCACATCGGCGCCGGCCCCAGTGGCAGCACGAGCGACGGCTTCAATAGCAACCATAGAAGCAGCGTTCAAGATTTCGTTAGCACGATAGCGGTTCATAGCCAAAGTATAACCGGCAATACCACCGATAGACAGCACACCGATAATCGCCAACACGCCCAACATTTCAACCATTGAACGACCAGATTCATTTACATTTTTCATTTTTGTATCCTTCTTAAAATAATGTTAACATTTTGTAATTTATATGAGGTGTATTAACACCCTCACGAATTAAGACCTAGCACAACTTTTTGGGAAATGCAAGCACTATTTTACTATTTTTAACGATTTTTTCTTTTTTTTATAAATTTTGTCATAAATCCGTCATTTTTTCTTCGCCGTTGCAAGTGTTCGCTCCGGATGCGTGGCAATCCATTCAACAAAGAGTCACCATATCACCGATCCGGCACATCCCGCGCCGGCCGGGTCTCTGCGTCCTGTCGAACAGGCCTCTTTTGCGTTTTATCTTTCAACACGTCTCTTCGCGCACACGAAAAAAGCCACCCGCACGGAGTGGCCTTTCAACGATAGAAAACTTGTTCAACACTTACCCTTGCCGAGCTTTCAGCTTGGGTTTTTTCTTGTTGATAACATAGACACGCCCTTTCCGGCGAACAACTTTGCAATCTTTATCACGCGCTTTGGCGGATTTTAACGAACAACGAACTTTCATAGCATATTCCTTTCCACGATAAAAAGATAGCCCACTATACTCGATTTTTTCCCCGTTGTCAAGGCTTTTTTCGCATTATCCCCAAAAAAAGTAATATCCCCCCCATCAGAGCCAGCGGGATTCCCACACCGCCCCGGGCGTAAATCGTCCGCGCCAAGGGCATCGGCAAAGCGGTATCCAGCACACCCTCGCGTCCCAGTTCCAGCCGCCCCAGCGTCCGCCCATAGCCGTCAAAGACCGCGCTGATTCCGGTATTGGCCGCGCGTGCCAGGGGCAGACCTTCTTCCACGGCGCGCATTTTCGCCATGCCCAGGTGCTGATAGGGCCCCGCGGACAGACCATACCACCCGTCATTCGTGATATTGATCAGCCAATCCGGCCGCCGCCCGCGTTCCACCACTTGCCCCGAAAAGATGACCTCATAGCACACCAAGGGCCCCAGTGCCGGCGTGCGTCTGGTGCGGATGGTGCGGACATGCGCTCCGGCTTCAAAGTCAAACGGCAGCGGCACGATTTTCGTCCGCCCCAGGATTCCCCGCATCGGCACATATTCGCCAAAGGGCACCAGGTGCGCTTTATCATAGGATGCCACAATATTCGCCAAATCATCCAGGATAAACAGGCTGTTTGCGATGGGAGTCTGCCGGTTGCCGGTTGCCCGCATGCCCCCCAGGATTAATGTTCCCCCCTGTCGCACCGCTTGCATCAGGCGCGCGCGCTCGGTCTCATCGGTATTTATGATAAAGGGCACAGCCGATTCAGGCCAGATCACATGCGTGATTGCGTCATTCTTTTCGCGCGACAGGCGGATCAGTTTATCCACATTTGCATCGGCTTCTTGCGGATCCCATTTCAGGGTCTGCGGGATATTCGGTTGCACCAGGCGCACCCTTACCCCCGCCGCTTGCGAATCGCTTGCCTGATACAGCCGCAACGCCCCCGCGCCATACAGGATTACCAAAGCCATCCCTGCCGCGATGACGGGTTTTTTATTCGGCCACAAAGCCGGACTTGCCCCCACTGTCAAAGTCATAAACGACAGGCCATAGACCCCCCAGACCGACGCGGATTGCAGGATCGGCAGGCTGTTTTCCCACACCGATCCCATCAGGTTCCACGGAAAGCCCGTCAGGATCCAACTGCGTCCCCATTCAAAGATAACCATGATCGCCGCCCACGCCAGCAATCGCTGTCCGCCCGCGCGTCCGAATCGGCACAGCACCGCCGGCACAGCCCAGAACAGACCGAACAAAGTCCCCATCCCCAGCCAGCACAGGGGAATCAGATACGCGAAACTCCCCCCGTCAATCATCAAGGCATTTGTGATCCAGTTTGTTGAGCACACGCCCAGCCCCGCCGCGAACCAGAACGCCGTCCCGAACGCGGTTTTGCGGTTTTCCGCACGGTTGATTCCCCGAAACACAAGCGTCAAGGTGAACGGCAATATATATATAGCATAATATGGTGCAAAGGCCAGTGCCGTTATGCCGCCCGCGACGAACAAAGCGATTCGCTTGACAATCGGCTGTCCCGACAATTTCATTTCGGCCTCCTATTGACTAACCCAGATCACGCGTGCCATCCACATGACTTCCGGTGTGTCCAGTGCGATATCATCGCATGCCGGGTTTAAGGATTTCAGGATCACCTGCCGTGCCGATCGATGTTCTAATTCTTTAACCATCACTTCCCCCTTTCGGGTTTTCAGGACGATTCGATCTCCTTTGCGCACTTCCGCATCCGGCGAGACGACCAATTTATCCCCGTCGCGATAGGCAGGCTCCATACTGTTGCCCGACACTTCCAGGGCATACACCCGTTGTCCCAGATCAAAGGGGAATTCAATACCGTCCCAATCTTCACTGCCCAGCGGATAGCCGTTTGCATCAAAGTATCCGGCGCGTCCCGCTTTGGCCAAGCCCAACAGGGGGATGACATGCGGTTTTGGGCGATAGGGCTCTCCTGCCAGTTCCATAAATTCAAAGATTGTCGTATTTGTTGCATTCAGGATTTTATTCATACTTTCCGTCGAGGGCCAGCGTTTTCGCCCGTCCGCGCCGATTCGTTTGGATTTATTAAAGCTGGTTGCGTCCAAGCCGGCCTTGACTGCCAGCCCCGACAAGGACAACCCCTTGCTTTCCGCCAGGTTTTCAATTCCTTTCCATATTTCCGCATATGTCAGTTGCATAATGCCACTCCTTTTGTTTTTACACAGACCCGTTTCATCACTTTTTTCTTTCGGTATATTCCTATCCTTCGGGGGTGATATCCGCTTTTTATCCTAATTCCTTTTTACCACACCCACCCGTTTTCGTCAACATATTTTTCACACTTTCCCCACTTTTTTACTCCTTTTCCCCTCTTTTTGGCAAATATCCCCCGCTTTTTCTAAAATCCTCTTTTCTTATTCTCCCCACTCTCGTCATTTTATTATTATTTAACCATTCCACCCATCCGCCAATCACCTCACCCACCTGTCATTGCGATCCCCCTTGCGGGGCGTGGCAATCCACCCGGCACGAATGCAATGTATAGAATCACCCATCCCAGAACAAAAAAACTTGCAAAAAATCCGCAAATTGTTTAAACTCAACATATCGGAGGTATAAATGGCCCATAAGGAAAAACAGCCGCCCAAAAGTGATGCTTTAAGTATCCTGTATTTATTGCTAGGGATTCCATATGCTTTTATAATTGTCATGACCGGAATGTCAAGAGCTAAAACCCTTGATGATATATTTGGTTTATTGACCTTTTTTACGCCGGCGGTTTGCTTATGCCTTTTTGCTTTTTTCTCCGAAAGGACTTATACGCTGATTAAAGCCCTGTCTGTTATTTTTCTTGTAGTCATAGTAATTGTCTCAGGTGCCCATTTGACTTATTTTATTACACACTAAGCGCAACTGCAACTTGTCATTGCGAGCCGGCTTGCCGGCGTGGAAATCCATTCAACAAGAAGTCAACTGTCATTCTGAGTGGGGCTTGTCCCCCGAAGAATCCACTAAACATTATATCCTTATGCCATTGCGAGGGGCGCAGTGTGCCCCGTGGCAATCCACTGAACACTTAAATCAATATATTCTTGCACACATTTTCCCCCAAAAAAAGAGTAGGCCGGCACACTCCGCACCGTCCCCACACCTCACCACCGGCCGGCACATTCTGCGCCGCCCGGCACACCCCACGCCGTCTCCGCACCACACCACACCTCACCACCGCCCGCCACACCCTGCACCGCTCCCCGCACCGCACCCCACCACCGACCAGCACATTCTGCGCCGCCCGGCACACCCCACGCCGACCTCTGCGCGCCACCGCCCCGGCTGCTGTCTCTCCTCTTTTTTTAAATTACCTCCACCGGCCCTTCCGCTCTCATTCCTTATCCTCGGCTTCCATTTTTTGGGAGGAGGGCGCCTCTATCCCCCCCCTCACACTCCTTTCTTATCCCTCGTCTTCTCGTCCCCACTGTTCCTCTCTGGCCAGCACACCCCTATCCATCTCCCGCGCCACACTTCACCACCGCCCGCCACACCCTGCGCCGTCCCCACACCGCACCCCACCACCGACCGCCACACCCTGCGCCGCTCCCCACACCGCACCCCACCACTGGCCGGCACATTCCGCGCCGTCCCCGCTCCCTACTTCGCCACACCGACCGACACATCTGCGCCGACCTCTCATCGCCTCCTCGGTCGCCCCTTTGATCCCCGGCCCCGTGGCGCGCCTTTCGCCGCCTGAAATGCGGCCTTTGCCGGCCTCTCCCGCCCCTTCGATCTCCCCACTCTTTTTAGTTGTCTCGCCTATACCATATCCTTTTTGTCCTGTCAATAGGTTTTTTTTCTTATTTTTAGTCTTGACAATTCATTTTTTTTGATTTACTTCTATTTTTGTGTTTAATTTTAACGAAAGGATAGATTATGAGGAATAAATACCAAACACAAACAGATACTCGCAAAACCGTGCCTTTTGAGACGCCCGAGGACGCCTGGTTCTGGTTTTGCCTGTGCGAACAATTGGGTCAAACGCGGGCTCGCGGTGGCGAGTCGCGAATCGCTCGCCCGTGCGAGTCGTCGGACATTATTATTGCCGTCAAGCGGTTGATGAATCAGGGGCTCTTAAAGGCCGAGCACATTCGGATTTTAGAGCACTACGGCTTTGACCAAGCCCCGCCTCATCCGAACTTCGGAGCCACCGCCCGCGTGTGTCGTCTGTGGCGCGAAGCCATGAGTTTTTTAGAGATGATTCTGCGCCGCAAAGGAATCGTCGCGTGCCTGTTATGTATATGAAAGGAAATGAAAAATGAAAGATTTAATTGCCACCGGCTATCGTTATCCGTATGCGTATGTTGCCTTTGGCGGCCGCCGCACGAAATGGTGGATGCGTTTTTTGAAAAGCGGCTTTTATCATTGCGCTTTGGTCTTGGGCAACGGGCGCGAGTGGGTGCTGATAGATCCGTTGATTCACTTCACGGATTTGATTGTGTTAAAGAACGCCCCCGTGTGTGCCACCTTGCGTGCCCGGGGCTATCGTCTGGTGCGCACCACGCCCAAAGTGCCGCCCTTGTGCCACACGCCGTTCCGACCGCTCACCTGCGTTGAAATCGTCAAGCGTTTTTTGGGTATTAACGCCCCGAAAATCTGGACTCCTTATCAACTTTTTAGATTTTTAACCTAAAAAAGGAAAATAATCCTTGACATTCGCAAAAAAGTGTGATATAGTGATTTTTAGTTAGCGGCTGGGACTCTATCCGCTGACTTTTTTTATCGGGTTAGCCCACCGGCCGACCCGTTTTTTTTATATCAGAAAAGGAGATTATATGACGGATATACAACATTTGTATCATCGTTTCCGACGTGCTCAGGCGATTCGTGCCGATTGGGAGCCCGTTTGGCAGTCGTGTTATGAATACGCCCTGCCGCATCGTGAAAGTATGTTCAACCCCACGCACACGCCGTTGGGTCATTTGTTTGACGGCACGGCGCCCGATGCCGTGGATCAGTTGGCCGCGCTTATGCTGTCCGAGCTCACGCCTCCCTGGCTGCGTTGGTTTCGCTTGACTGCCGGCACGGATTTGTCGGCCGATTCGGGCACCCGCATTGCGCCGGATTTAGAGCACATTTCTCAGGTTGTTCAGACTCATTTTGACCGATCCAATTTCGCGTTAGAGGTGCACCAGTGTTATTTTGATCTGATTACAGCCGGCACGGCCTGCCTGTTGTTCGAGGAGGCTCCCGTCGGGTCATCTTCGGCGTTTCTGTTCACGGCGGTTCCGTTGTCTCAGGTTTATTTATCCCAAGGTTCTTCCGGCCGCCTGGACACGACTTTCCGCCGGTGTTCACTGGATTTTGAGGCTTTTTGTGCCCGTTTTCCCGAGTTTCACTTGCCCGATCGTCTTCCGCGCTCAGCCAACCCCGACGATGTCAAGCTGGACATTTTGGAGTCGGTCGCGCCGGCGCCGGGGGGTGGCTTTACCTACACGGCGTTTTTGAATCCCGAGACTTTGCCGGATTTTCTGCCTCGCACGGATCTGTTGTTGCGCGAGTCGCATTATACGACATCGCCGTTCATTGCGTTTCGTTGGCTCAAAGCCCCGGGCGAGGTTTACGGTCGTTCGCCGGTGATGAAGGCACTGCCCGATATCAAGACCGCCAACAAAGTGGTTGAGTTGATTTTAAAGAACGCCTCTATTTCCGTCACGGGCATTTGGTTGGCCGAGGACGACGGCGTCTTGAATCCGGCGAACATACATTTGACTCCGGGCGCGATTATCCCCAAGGCCGTCGGTTCCAAGGGTCTCACGCCGCTGGAAGCCCCCGGCAAGTTTGATGTGTCCCAACTGGTGATAGAGGATTTGCGCAAGCGGATTCGCCACGCGCTATTGGGCGACAAACTGGGCGAGGTCGCGACCCCCGCCATGACGGCGACCGAGGTCCTAGAGCGTTCTGACGAAATGATGCGCATATTGGGTGCGACATACGGCCGCCTGCAAACCGAGCTGCTGACGCCGCTTTTGGCGCGTGCGGTTCAGATTTTGCGTCGTCGTGGTGAGATTCCCGAGGTGTATCTGGACGGCCGTCTGCTTGCCGTCGCGTATCAGTCTCCCCGCGCGGCCAAGCAAGGGCAGATTGACGCCAACAACGCGCTTTTGTGGCTGACGAATGTGGCCAAGCTCGGCGAGTCGGGCCTGTCGCAGATTGACATCGGCACATTTGTGCGGTGGCTGGGGGACAAGCTCGGCGTGCCTGATTCGGTTCTTTCCCCGCCGATGGGAGGGATTCAATGACCGCCGCCGCCTTTGCCCGCCTGTTTAACCGGCCCGAGGCCGCCGCGGTTTTATCCGCCCTCCGGCGCCTCACTCAGCAGCGTGTTTTGCCGCCCACCGCCTCCGATCGCGAGGTTTGGTATCTGGAAGGCCAGCGCGCGCTTTTCGCAACCATTTTATCATTCATTCAACAAGGTCAACAACCCAAGGAGAAACAACCATGACCCAAACAAACCAACAACCGCAAACGCCGGCCGCCGTGCCGACATCTGACACACCCGTCCCGTCCAAGTTCCAAAATCCGGACGGCAGCCTCAATTCGGACGCGCTGTTAAAGTCCTATTTGGCGCTGGAAAAGAAGTTGGGCGATTCGGCCAAATCCCCGTCCGCTGCGGGATCGCGCCCGGACAAGCCGACCGATTACGATATCCGATTGTCCAGCGACCTGATGCATGTGGACGAATCGATCAACAAACGCCTGTTTGACCTTGGTTTCACCAACGCCCAGGCACAATTTGTCTATGACTTGGCGGCCGAGAAAGTCATTCCGCTGTTGCAAAATGTGATTCAGACATTCCAAACGGATCGTGCGTTATCGGATTTAGAGCAGTATTTCGGCGGAGCAGATCGCTTCAACACGGTCGCGCGCCAGATTTCCGCCTGGGGAGAAAAGCACTTAAACCGCTCGGTTTTTGAAGCCCTTTCCGCCAGTAAGGACGGCATTCTCACGCTTTACAAGATGATGACCGACGGGCGCGAGCCGGGCGTGCTGCCGCCCGCTGATTCGAGCGAACCGGCCGACACCGAAGAGTCTTTGAAACGCCTGATGCAGGATCCCAAGTATTGGAAAAAGCAGGATCCCGATCTGGTGCGCCGCATAGAAAACGGGTTCAAGCGTCTCTATCCGGCTCAATAGTTTCGGGCGGATAACTCTTTCGAGCCCGCCTATGGGGCACCGTCCTCGTCGGGATTGTGCCTGTTTTGGGGATTCGTCCCCGCTTGTCGTGCGGCGACCTTTGGCCATAACCGCCGACATTTTTTTTAACATTATGAAAGGAAAAAACTTATGACAACAACAACGATTGATGCGTCATTCATCAAACATTTTGAAGCCGACGTGCACACCGCCTATCAGCAACAAGGCTCCAAACTCAAAAACACGGTCCGGTCCAAGACCAATGTCGCCGGTGCTTCCACGACTTTCCAAGTCATCGGCACCATGGCCGCCACGACCAAAACGCGTAATGCCCAGATTACTTCATCGGCTGTCACACACGCGCCGGTTGAATGCACACTGACGGATTATTATGCCGGCGAATGGGTGGATCAGCTGGACGAATTAAAAGTCGGCCATGACGAGCGCAAAGCCCTGGCTTCGGCGGGTGCGTATGCCCTGGGGCGCAAGACGGACGACCTGATTATTGCCGCGCTCAACACGGCGACGCAAACGGCCGGCACCAAGGCCGAAGCGCTTACCAAAGACCGGATCTTACAGGCTTTCACGATCTTAAACGAAAACGATGTGCCAGACGACGGCGAACGGTATGCGCTGGTCGGACCGGATCAATGGAATCAACTGCTGTCTATTGAGGAGTTCTCGTCCGCCAACTATGTGGGCGATGCGTATCCGATGCTGACCGGTTCCGAAAGTCGCAAGTGGATGGGGATTGTCTGGATTATGCACAATGCTTTGCCCAAGACAACCACAACCCACACTTGCTTTATTTACCACAAATCCGCCGTCGGCCATGCTTCGGGTCAGGATATCCAAACCGATATCACCTGGCACGGCGACTATGCGGCTCACTTTGTCAATAATATGATGAGCCAAGGTGCCTGCCTCATAGATCCCAAGGGCGTCGTTAAAATGGAGTGCCTGGACACCCCGCCGACGACAACCGGCAACGGCTGATAGCAACCATGCAACCACGGGGGAGGGGAGGGTTATCCTCTCCTCCTTTTTTTTTAACAGGAGTTTTTTGATATGACTTTTTCCGCAACAGATATTTGCTCGCATGCGCTGGTAAAATTGGGGGCCGGCACGATTTCGTCGTTTTCCGAGAACACGACCGGAGCCCGCATTGCCGAGCAACTTTACACCCCCACCACCGACGCGCTTTTGGCGTCTTATCCGTGGCGTTTTGCCTTGGCGCAAAGTGTGCTTGCGCGCCTGGCCGATACGCCGGCGTCCGATTATCGGTATGCGTATGCTCTGCCGGCGGATTGCCTGCGTGTGTTATCGGCCGGCACCGGCACGCACAGCCGCGGGCTCAACTACCGCTTGACCGGCCAGCAATTACACACTGACGCCGAGCAGGTCTTGCTGACTTATATTTCCCGTCCGGCCGAGCGCCAATTCCCGGCCTTTTTCACCCAAGCCCTGACCGCCCAGCTGGCCGCCGAGTTTTGCCTGCCGCTGACCGAAAGCACGACCCGAACGGATTATTTGCGCAAGATTGCCACCGAGACGATTCAGCAAGCCCGCCTTGCCGACAGCCAGCAATCCGTTCCTTCGTCGTTTCAGGATTTTTCATTGATTGAGGTGCGCCAATGACGAACCTGTTCACGACCAAGACAAATTTTTCCGCCGGAGCGCTTTCGCCGGATCTGCTGGGTCGCGTAGACCTCAAATCGTATGACAACGGCGCGCTGGTGCTTGAAAATGTGTTTATTCAACCAACTGGCGGGGTCTATCGGCGTTTCGGCACGCGCTACCTGGCGGATTTTGCGACTTCCGGCCGCCTGATTGCCTATACCAAAAGCGCGTCTGAATCCTATCTCATCGTGCTTCAAGATCAATCCGCCCGCATTTACCGCGACGGCGTATTGCAAACCACGCTGGAAACCCCGTGGAGCGCGTCCCAAATAGCGTCGGTTTGTTGGTGCTCGGGGGGCGATGCGCTTTATTTCACGCACCCCGATGTCGCCCCGCAAAGGCTCACCGGCTCGGGCAACAGCTGGATCTTGTCCGCCTTTACTTTTTTGACCGAGGATCAGTGCCTGCGCCAGCCCTATCATCGATTTTCGGATGATTCCACGACTTTGTCCGCGTCGGCCGTCACGGGCAGTATTACGCTGACAGCCTCATCCGATGTGTTTTTGAATCGCCATATCGGCACGCCGTTCAAGGTTGCCGCGGGCTATGTCCAAATCACGGCGGTTGAATCGCCCCGTTCGGCCACCGCCACCGTGCTGAAAAAGCTGGTCGAGTCCGCCGGCGATACCGACAGTCTTGCTCCGACGCGCAGTTGGGGCGAGCCGGCATTTTCCGCCGCATACGGTTGGCCGCGCACGGTTGCGTTTTATCAGTCGCGCCTGGTTTTCGGCGGTAGCAAAAGTCTCCCCAACCACCTGTGGTTCAGCCAATCCGGCGACCTCACGAACTTTGAGCTCGGCGACGGCTATGATTCCGAGGGGATTGAGTTTTCGCTGCTCTCTGATCAAGACAACACGATCTGTGCGTTATTTGCCGGCCGTCATTTACAGGTGTTCACCACGAATGCCGAGTGGATGGTTTCCGGCGATCCGCTGACGCCCACGAATATCCAGCTCAAACGCCAGACTCAGGTCGGTTCTCCCGCGGATCGTTTTGTGCCCCCCATCGGCATAGACGGCGCCACGATTTTCCCGGCTGCCAACGGGCGCGAGGTGCGCGAGTTCCTTTTTGCGGATATTGAGCAAGCCTACCAGGCCACCGACTTGTCATTATTGTCGTCGCACCTGATTGCCACGCCGGTGGATCAGGCGTATGACAAACATCATCGCCAAGCCTACCTTGTTATGGCCGACGGACGCCTGTGTGTGCTGACCAGTTTCCGAGCCGAGGACATCCAAAGCTGGACCGACCAGACCACAGCCGGTGCGTTTTTATCCGTCGCCGTTGCGGGGGCTAAAACCTACCTGCTGGTGCGGCGCGGTGATCGGTATTATTTAGAGGAGTTCACGCCGGATCTTCATACAGACTGCGGCTTTTTGCTGACGGCCGAAACCCCGACCACGACCTTTACGGGCCTGGCACCCTTAAACGGCCAAACGGTCAAGGTTCTTGCCGACGGCACGCCGATGCCCGACATGGTTGTCGCAAACGGACAAATCATACTTCCGTATGCGGCACGACGGGTTGAGGTGGGTCTTCCGTTCACACACGACATTACGCCCCTGCCGCCCGCCGTCGGAGCCAGCAACGGCGCCGCTCCCGTCTCGTCTGCGCGCTTGGTCAAAGCGGTGTTTCGCCTGATAGACACTTGTTCGTTTCAGGTCGACACCGGCACCGGTTTTCATCAAGAATTGGTGCCGACCTTGTCGGATTATCGGCTGGATACGCAATTGCCCGCTCAAACGGCGGACATAGCCATACGATCGTTGGGGTGGCGAACGACACCCACGGCACCGTTATGGCACATTCGCGGGGATTTACCCCAATCATTCAAACTCGTCAGTGCCACCACTGACATACAAATCGGAGGATAATATGGAAGCTGCCCCAATCATCGCCGTTGCAGCAACGGCAACCGCTGCTTATTACAGCAAGAAGAATATGGATACCCAACGCAAGGAAGTCAAGGCCGCCCGTGCCGCCAATGCGCGCCAGTATGATCTGGACGCGGCTCAGGCCCGCCTGGCTCTTGAAGAGGAACAGCGCAAGAATCGCAATCTGCTGCGCCAACAACAATCCGCCTATCGGGCGCGATTGGGGGCGGGGGGAATGAGTGCGACTTCCGGCACCGGCCAAGCGGTTTTGGATTCGCTCCAAGCCGAGCACGATACCGAGGACAAGTATCTTGTCAATCAGGCCAACATCTCGCTGGAAGCGCTGCTCAACAGTGTGAATGCGCGCAACACGCAAAACCTGCTGTCGTTGTCGGCGTTGAATAATCGAACGAACGCCAACACCGCCTCGGCCATCAGCCGTATTTCCACATCGGCCGGCCGTTCGGTCTTAAAGTAAAGGAGAGCCCGCTATGCCGGATCAGGAAGATACTTTTTCGGATTTGCGTGCCCCTTTAACCGAGGCTTTGCATCAGGCTTTGACTTCCTATCTGGCGTTTCGGGCAACCCCTGCGCCGCTGGATGATGCCAAAGCCTTTACCGCGCACCACAACGCGTGCAAGTCTGCTTTATTGCATATGGCACTTTTGCTTAAACTGTCGTTGGCGTTGGATCGCCCGCGACAGGAAACAACGATGACTGATTGGCTGGATTTGGCCCGTCAGGCTCTTGAAAACGAGGATACAGATGACACAAACATCACATCGCCCGACACGCCGCTCGTCTTTGAGTGAGTTTGTCTGGATTTGGGATCGGACTCAGGGCTTGTCCATTCCCAAACACCACCGCAAGATGATACGCTTTTTATCATTTTTGCAAGCCCCCGATTCGCCACGCAACGGGCTTTTAATGGCCTTTCGCAATTCCGGAAAATCGACACTGGTGGGGTTATTTTGCGCGTGGCTTTTAACGCGCAACGCCAACACCCGTATTTTAATTTTATCGGCCGATTATGCGTTGGCCAAGAAAATGGTTCATCACATTAAACAGGTGATAGAACACCACCCCCTGTGTGCGGGTCTCAAACCCCCGACACTGGAAGAGTGGGCTTCTGACCGTTTTACGGTGTGCCGCTCCAAACACTTGCGCGATCCGTCTGTGTTGGCTCATGGCCTGATGGGGAATATAACGGGTTGCCGCGCCGATGTCATCATTTGCGATGATGTCGAGGTTCCCAAAACCTGCGCCACCACGGCGCGCCGGGCGGATTTGCGGCAAAAATTGGGCGAGCTGGATTATATCCTGACCCCGGGCGGCATCTTTTTGTATGTCGGCACCCCGCATGCCTCGGATACGATTTACAATACCGAGGCCGGCGGATTTTTGGCCGATTGGCCGGTGCTGCGTGTGCCGCTGCTGACGGCCGACGGCACTTCGGCGTGGCCCGAACGGTTCAGTTTGGCGCGCATACAAAACCTGCGCCGCCGATCGGGCGCCACCCGATTTCGCAGCCAAATGCTGCTGGAACCAACGGCATGGACCGCCTGTCGCCTGGATCCCGCCCGCCTGCATATCTATGACGGCGAGTTGAATTATCGCGAAGCCAACGGCCAAGGCATTTTAACCTTAAACGGCCGGCGATTGGTGAACGGGGCGTGTTGGTGGGATCCGGCGTTTGGGGCTCCCACCGGGGATCGCAGCGTCGTCGCCTGCGTCTTTTTTGACGAAGCCGGCAATGCCTATATCCACCGAGTGCAGTATTTAACCGTCCCGCCCGCGGCCGAGGCCACCGCCAGCCAATGTGCCCAGGTCGCGGGTCTGGTGGCGGAATGTTATATGCCCGCAGTGCATCTGGAAAGCAACGGCATCGGCAAGTTTTTGCCCGCCCTGTTGCGCCGGGAATTGACCCGCCGGCGGCTGCCCTGCACCGTGTTGGAAGAAACCAGCAGCCGCAGCAAAACCGAGCGTATTTTATCCGCCTGGGAGGCGCCGCTGATGAACGGGTCGCTGTTTATTCATCGCTCGATTCGGGAAACGCCGCTGTTGCGGGAAATGCAAGATTGGCGCCCGTTCGGCGACCGGGTCCACGATGACGGCCTGGACGCGGTGGCGGGTGCTTTGTTATCAACACCGGTGCGACTGGGGCGTTTTCCGAACAGCACCCCGCAGGCACCGTTTTTATGGAGGATTTAAGATGGATACGGAAACAGATATTTTGGCGCGAACCCTGTATGGTGAAGCGCGCGGCGAGGGTCTGAAAGGGATAGAAGCCGTCGCCGCCGTTATTTTGAATCGGGTGCGGTATGCGGCCGCGGGCGGACCGCGCTGGTGGGGGCGCACGGTGCGTGAAGTGTGCCTGAAACCTGCACAATTTTCGTGCTGGAACGCTGCGGATCCCAACCGGGTAAAATTGACGGGGGATTTGGCGGATGATCCGGTTTTTGCGATTTGTCGGCGGGTGGCGGTGCGCGCGATAAAAGGCATATTGCCGGATCCGACGCACGGCGCGACTCACTATCATGCGTTGTCGGTCAATCCGCGGTGGGCATCGGCTCTGATCCCGACGGCGCAAATCGGAAACCACTTGTTTTACACGTGTTTATAGGAGGAAAATATGGCAACACTGACCATAGAAATCGGTAAATTGATGGCGCAGGTGGAGACCCTGCAAAAGCAGTTGACCGAAATTAAAAAAGAAATCGGGCAGACAAAAAATCAGGTCGCCGATGTGCATAACGAACTGTTGAATTTTATGACAACCGTTCAAACGAAAACCGCTTGCCAAGGTCTGCACGATAAGTTGGCGGCGGCGTATGTGCCTCGGGCCGAGATTGCGCCGTTAAAAACCGTGGCGGGGATGGTGGCACTGACCACCGTGACCGCGATCGGGGCGGCGTTTTTTAACCTCATCTTGAAATGAAAGGAGAAAATCAGATGATGACATTTATTATGACTTATTGGAATGAAATGCTGATTGCCGTATCGGGGATTATCAGCGGCGCCAGCGCGTTGGCCGCCTTGACGCCCACGCCGCGTGATGATGCGTTTTGGTCCAAAATTAAAAAAGCCGTTGACTTGGTGGCCCTGAATGTCGGGTATGCCAAGCCGGCAACGGCCTAGGGAAAAAACAGCCCCGGAACACCCCGGGGCTGTGCCTGTTATAATTCGGGCTTTAAGATGGAGGGCGTATCCCAATACCCCTCGTTCGGGTGAATCAAGCGGGGAATCAGGGCGTAATCGATCATCTTGATTCCCAGCGGATTTTCAGCATTGGGTGCCCCGCCTAAAACCGTTTGGACATACCCCTTAAACCGCTGGTGTCCGCGGTTGTTTTTTAATTGACATTCCAAGCATGCCCGCCCGGCATCATGGCAATTACAGATCGGATTAAACGGATCCAGCGGCGGCATATCAAACACATCAAACAGCACTTCCCACAGCCCTGACGGCGTGCGGTTGGCATAGTAAATATACACTCGGCGATCCAGACCACGCCCGCGGGTTTGGCCTTGCAGGACGCTGTTTTCTTTGTTATAAGCCTTGAAATCATCGTCAGAGGCCAGGTATTTAGTCGTCGCATTTATCAGGTTGCGTTGTTGAATCGAATCTACGGCGGCACTGTTGCGGGCGGTGATATAATCGCGGACAGCCTTTTCCATCATTAACTCCATACCCGAAACCGTGCGTGCGGGCGGTTCGGCCCGACGAATGACTTTGCGCATCGGATCCATGGTATACATATCCCAGCCCGTGCGAACGGCAATGTCCTGACGCGCGGCCAGATAAACATACCCGCACGCCAGTGCAATCAGCACGCCCAGATTGATAAAACTGAGCACCGCCAGCAATCGCACCGTGCGTAAATAGCGACGCTCGGGAATAGCGGAAATTTGCATACGCAAGGGATAGGCTCCCAGTTCGTCCTGATTATTCGGGGTGGAGTCCTCGGGTCGTGAGAATCGTTTGAAAAAAGCAATGATTTTGGGTGAAACGGGCATAACTTCCTCCTATTGATAACGCAGGGCTTCGATGGGGTCCAGCTTCATTGCCTTCATTGCCGGCATCAGGCCCGAGGCCACCCCGACAATCACCGCCACGGAAACCGATATAATCACCGACCAGACCGAAATGGGAACCTCTTTACCCAAGTAAATCCCGCCGATTTGCGAAAAAATAACACCCAGCAGCATACCGATAAAACTGCCGATAAACGAAATAAGCACTGATTCGGCCAAAAATTGAAACATAATCCAGCGGTTGGGCGCCCCAAGAGCCTTGCGCGTGCCGATCTCACGCGTGCGCTCGGTGACGGAAACCAACATCATATTCATAATCCCGATACTGCCCACAATCAGCGAAATGGACGCAATCGCCGCCAGCAAGATCGATAAAATCAGCCCGACGCTGCGCACTTTCTCGACCATCTCGGTCATCAGGCGGACGGTGAAATCATTGTCGGTGCCCTCCTTTAAGCGGTGCCGGGCACGAAGTTGATACTCTATGCGGTTGGCAACCGACTCCATTTTGGTCTCGTCCGTGACCTTGACAAACGCAATGTCCGTGTATTGCGGGCGGTGCGATCCCCGCAAGCGTTGGCGCAAGGTGGTGGCAGGCATCATGATGATGTTGTCCTGATCGTCGCCCATTAACCCATCGCCCTTTTCCCGGAGCGTCCCGATGACGGTGAACGGTTGGCCTTTGAGGCGCAAAGTCTTGCCGATCGGGTCTTGGAGGCCGAACAGCTCGTTGACGATCGTTTGGCCGATCACCACATACGGACGGCCGGATTTTAAGTCGCGATCGGTGAACATCGTGCCGCGATCAATCTCCCAATTGTTGACAATTAAAAACTCGGGCGTTGTGCCGGCTACGCTGACACCGTAGTTGTTGTTGCCATAAACAGCCTGAACAGCGGCACTGACAATATAAGAGGCCGTTTCTACATCTTTCAGATTGCGCAGAGATTCAATATCGTCAAAACTGACACTGGGGCGACCGCGACCACCGCGCACACCGCCGCTGACGGTCTCGCCGGGGCCGATGATGATCAGGTTCGTGCCCATGGAGTCAAAAGTCTTGGTAATCTCGTTCTGGACCGTTTGGCCGGCGGCAACCATTAAAACCACCGCAGCAACCCCGATCATAATCCCCAATACCGTTAAAAATGTTCGCATTTTATAGGCCGTGATGGAAATCCAAGCCTCGCGCAAAATCTGGCCTAGCATACCTGATCCTCCCCGATGTAATCGGCACGCGGGCCGTCGTAGACCTTGCGACCGTCGCCGATCTTGATCATACGGGCGGCATAGTCGGCCACATCGTCCTCGTGAGTCACCAGCACAACCGTAATGCCTTGGTGGTTGAGGGCGGTGAATAACTCCATAATCTCGTCAGAAGTTTTGCTGTCCAGGTTGCCGGTGGGCTCGTCCGCAAAAATAATCTTGGGATTGTTGATCAGGGCTCGGGCAATCGCAACACGCTGTTGCATACCGCCGGAAATCTGAGTCGGCAGGCGGTCGGCATACCCGTCCAATTGCACCTGATGGAGCATATCCGTCGCACGACGATAGCGCTCGGCCTCGCCAATGCCTTGATAAATCAAAGGGAGAGAGACATTGTCGGCAATGGTCCGTTTCATCAGGAGGTTAAAATTTTGAAACACAAAACCGATTTCTTGGCCGCGGATATGCGCCAACTCACTGTCGGATTTTTGGGAAATGTCCGTCCCGTCCAGCAAATACACGCCGGAAGTGGGACGATCCAAACACCCGAGAATGTTCATCAGCGTAGACTTGCCCGAACCCGAATGCCCCATAATCGCGACAAACTCGCCCGGACAGACCGAAAAAGAAATATGCTTTAAAACCGACTGACTGAGCCCGCCGGCCATAAAATAAGTCTTACACACATCTTGAACCTGAATCACAGGACGGGCAGGCGGTGATGTCGGTTTCTTGGTCATCAGCGCTTTTTCCCTTGCGAAATGAACTCGGTAATCACTTGGTCGCCCGCGGTGAGACCGGATTTGACCTGAACCCACGACGTATCAGCAAGACCCCGCGTGAAAACGGTCGGAATAACTTTACCCCCTTGGAAACAGTAAACCATGGCCTCGTCGGGTTTCAGTTCCAGTTTGGATTGGGGCAGAAAACGACGGACAAAGGCGTTGGGTTTGAACTGCAACGCGGCAGTGGGCAAGCGCGGCACATCGTTTAGTTCTTGAATCACAATCGTAACAAACGCCGTCATACCGGGCAGCAACTTGCGCGAGGTGTTGTCAACCTCAATCACCACGGTATACATCACGACATTGGACTCCTCGGTCGGGGAGAGGCGAATCTGACGCACGATGCCGTTGAACACATCGGTGGGATATGCGTCCACCGTGAAAGTGACAGGCATATCGGACTTGATGGAGCCGATGTCGGCCTCGGCAATGTTGGCCTCTATCTGCATCTTGGACAAATCTTCGGCCACCGTGAACAGAGTCGGCGTTTGCAACGATGCCGCCACGGTTTGACCCTGCTCAATCTCTTTGGAAATGACGGTGCCGGAAACGGGCGAAGTAATCTGGGCATAGCCGAAATTACGCTCGGCCTTGTTAAAATCAGCCCGGGCGGTCAGGACATTCGCGTCAGCGGTGGCCTGCGCTATTTCGGCCTCTTCCAGGGACGCCTGGGAAATGAGTTTGTCCTTGTATAACTTTTCAACACGGGTGTAGTTGAGTTTGGCAATTTTTTGTTGAACCAGCGCCAAATCCAGGCGGGCACGCGCGTCGTTTTTATTCTCGATCAAAACGGAGGTGTCCAGCTGGGCCAACAGTTGACCGGCGCGAACCTCGTCATTATAATCGGCGAGAACCTTTTCCACAATGCCGGAAACCTGAGTCCCGACGGAAATGGTGTTGATGGGCTGAATCTTGCCGGTGGCGGTGACAACCTGTTTAATCGAGCCGTTTGCAACCGAGACGGTCTCAAAATCACGGGCGGTTAAAGTCGGATTCTGCGCCGTATGATAACGATAATAGCCAAAGCCCGACAAAAGCGTTAAAATAATTAAAGCAATGGCTGTCTTTTTACCCATAACCTAGAACCTCCCGATCGCGCGATACAAGGCGGCCTTGCTGGTCAAAACATCATAAAAGGCGACGATGACCTGCTGGCGCGCGGTGGCCAGTTGCGACCCGGCCGTCAATAATTCCAGAATGCTGCCCTTGCCGACCTGATACGAACGGAAAGCAACACGCTCGTTCTCGACGGCACTTTCCAGCATATTGGTGCTGAGGGTGTGAGCCTCAACGGCTGTGGTATAATCCTGATAACTGTTCCAAACATCGGCACGCACGGAATCCTGAGTTTCAGCCACGGCAAGAGCCGCCTGGCGGTAATCAAACCGGGCGCGTGCCACCCGATACGTATCGGAAAAACCCGTAAATAAAGGGAATGATAGAGATAACCCCGACGATGTGCCGAACTGCCCGTTGTTATGGCGTTTCCAGCTGTCGTCCCATCCGGCTTTTGCAGAGGCGCTGAGGGAGGGTAAACCGGCCGCTCGGGCAATTTCTATGGCGCGCTCGGACGCCGTTAAATCACTTTGTTTGGCCTTTAATTCAGGGCGCAAAGAAAGCGCTGTTTCCATCATATCGGAGACCGTTTCGTCCGTGGCGAGTGCGGTCAAATCGCGATCCTTAGGCGGCGTGGTAACTGTCAATGCGACATCAGGGTTTAAATTTAGGAGGATTGATAGCGCACCCTGAGCTTTTTTCAGGGTGTTCTTGGCAGTCACCACGTCCAGCAGAGATTGATCATAACTGGTCTTGGCAAGCAACTTGTCACTGGCCGAAACAAGGCCGAGCTCAAAACGCTTGACAGACTCTTCGTATGATTTTTTAAAAGAAGCCGCGCTGCTTTCGGTGCTTTTCAGGACCTCTTGCGCGCTGAGTGAATCAAAATAGGCTTGATTGATTGCCAGCACCATGTCGTGCAGCTTGGCATTATAATTGAACTGCGCCGAATCTAAATACGCTTGCATCTGCGCGGTGGTGGCACTGCGGCCGCCGAAATCGTAAATCAACCACGATAAAGCAATATTCCCCGCATACGGGTAAGTATTGCCCGATTCGGTCGATTCTATGTGGGTGTGCGTTTGACTGATAGAACCGGTAGCCGTGAGCGTGGGTAAATAAGACGATAGAGCGTCTCCTTTATCCGCCTGCGCCGACCGGACAGCCATAAAACTGCGATTGAGAGCCGGATTGTTGCAAATACCGATCTGAATCAACTCGGGCAATGTGTAGGTGTCCCGATGCTCGGGCGCGGAAATGCACCCTTGGGGCGTCGCATCGGTATAAACCGAAAACGGATCCGGGTTGGCCAGCACCGGCGCTGCTGACAAAATTGTTAATAAAATCAATAATTTCTTCATAAATCGCCTCTGCAATATAATGCTAGTTTAGAATAAAAAAAGCAGAAATGCAAGGCTTTTTTCACTTAAAACGCGAAAAACGGAGAGAAGGGGAAATGTGGTGCAGTGGTGGTATATAAGGCATTCGTGTTTGGTGGATTCCTCGGTCGTTATGCTTTTTCAGAATGACGGAGAGGCGGGGAACGACAAGGGAGAAAAAAACGGGAAGAAGGCAGGTTTATGTTGACAGCGGGCGGGGATTCGGTGTATGATGGCAAAAACAGAACTATATAGTAATGGCTAAATGCTCAAAACAGGAGAAAAATATGGCGCAAATCAATGAACAAATCCGAAAACTGACGCAAATTGTGGAAAAAAGTCAGGATAAAAAATTACTGTGGGAGGAAATGGAAATCCTGTCCCAACGGGCTTTTGAAGTGCAGGACGCTATTATGGCGGAACTGGATCGCGTGGAGGCCGTGGAAACCGATATTACCAAAGTGCAGGCAGCCTTTGCGGCGCGGGAAGCAATCTGGGATATGATGGATCAAATTACGGCCAGAGAACTGGAACTGAAAGAAAAATCGCATCACAAAGAAACCGAAGCGGAACGCAAAGCCCGCCACAAAAAAATACGGGAAGCTGTGGCTGAGGAAGAAGAACACTCCTGCTGCTGCGGACATCATCACGCAGGGAAAGAATGCGGGTGCGGGGGTCATCATCACGCGCCTCATCACGAACATACCGGGGTATGCGGTTGTCAGAAAGGGGAAAAAACATGCAAAAAGAAATAAACGAATTGACCTTTGAAGAAGCGATGGACGAACTGGAAGCGGTGGTGCGGCAACTGGAAGGCGGGAAAATTAAACTGGATGAAGCTGTGGCCGTGTATGAACGCGGGGCGAAATTGAAAGCCCTGTGCGCGCAAAAGTTGCAGGACGCCAAAGCCAAAATCGATAAACTGGTGATTGACAAAAACGGCGCGATTGTCGGAAAAGAGGACTTTGATCATGACGTTACGGGATAAAATGGCCGGGGTGAGATCCCTGATGAATGAACGGCTGGACGCGGCGTTGGCCGTGCCGGAGGGGCGCGATGCCCGCGTGGTGGAAGCGATGCGCTATTCCGCGATCGGGACGGGGAAAGCCCTGCGCCCGTTTTTGACCATAACGGTGGGAGAAATGCTGGGGACACCGGCGGCGACGGTTGTGCGAATTGCGATGGCAATTGAAATGTTGCATTCGTATTCCCTGATCCATGATGATTTGCCGGCGATGGATAATGATGCGCTGCGGCGCGGAAAGCCGACGAATCATATCCGGTTTGACGAAGCAACCGCTATTCTGGCGGGCGACGGATTGCAGGCTAAGGCCTTTGAGACTTTGGCGGACGAGGCGACTCACCCGGACGGTGCGGTGCGGGCGCGGTTGGTGCAAGAATTGGCACGGGCGGCGGGGCCTGCCGGTATGGTCGGGGGGCAAATGCTGGACCTGATCGGTGAAAAATCGCCCCTGACCCTGGAAGAAACAGAACGTATGCAAGCCCTGAAAACCGGGGCACTGCTGTATTTCTCGTGTTTGGCCCCTGCGATCGCGGCGGGAGCGGACGAGTCTGTGCAGCAGGCTTTGTCGCGGTATGCCCAGGCGATCGGCCTGTTGTTCCAAATCACGGACGATATTTTAGATGTTGAGGGAGATCAAGAATTGGTCGGTAAAACTTTGGGCAAGGATTCGGCGGCGCATAAATCTACTTTCGTGTCGTTGTTGGGGATGGATAAAGCGCGGTCATTGGTGCAGCACTTGGCCAAGGAAGCCGATGAAGCGTTGGCGATGTTCGGGGAAAAAGCCGAGTGTTTGAAAGAGTTGGTGGCCTATATGGTTGAAAGGAAACGCTGAACATGATGATGACGGCAGGTGAACGGACGGCTTTTTGGCAGGCGCTGGCACGGGCCTATCCGAACCCGAAATGCGAACTGAAATGGTCGAATCCGTTCGCACTGCTGGTGGCGATTATCCTGTCGGCGCAAAGCACGGATAAAAATGTCAATGCCGTGACGGATCAATTGTTCCCCGTGGCCGATACACCGGCGCAAATCGCGGCCTTGGGCGAAGAGGGTGTGAAACAGTATACGCGCAGAATCAACTATTATAACAATAAAACCAAGCATATTGTCGCGTTGGCACGCGAAATCCTGAACCGCTACGGGGGGCAGGTGCCGACCGATTTTGAGACGCTGTTGACCCTGCCGGGGGTGGGACGCAAAACCGCAAATGTCTTTTTGAATATCGTGTTCCATACGCCGAATATCGGGGTGGATACACATGTGTTTCGGCTGTGTCATCGATTGAAAATCTGTGGCGGAAAGACGCCGGAAGAGGTGGAGAAAAACCTGAACAAACGGGTGCCGGCGGACTATAAGGCTGATGTGGGCTTGGCTTTGGTTCTGCACGGGCGGTATGTGTGCACGGCACGCAAGCCCAAGTGCGCCCTGTGCCCGCTGTATGAGGTGTGCCGGGCCGATGAAAAGGAGGCACGATGAGCAAGTTTTGGGTGGGGGCTCTGATCCTGTTGTGGGCCGGAAGCGGAATTGCGCAAGGAGTGATGACAGACCTGTTGAACCCGCAAAATGCCGTGTCGGCAGGAACGGGGCAGACGGTGGTCTTTGACGGTAAGCCCGCCGTGTTGGTGGAAAAACCGGCGCCCGCGCCCGCTCCCAAACCCGAGCCTGTGCCTCAAATGACGGTGGTGGCTCCGTTCGGGCAGGTGGGGCAGGTGCCCTATGTGACTCATATTGCGGATCGGCTGGTGCGGGTGCAAATCCTGGACAACGAGAGTGTCTGGGTGGAAGATCAGGTGTTGGCGGTCTTGACACAGGATAAAACCGATTGGGTGCGCATTCTGCCCAAGCAGGTGCAAAATCCGGCCGGCAAGCGAATCGCGATGACTCGGCAAATCCTGGGGGTGTGGAATGACGGTAAACCTGTGGCCTATACGGTGCAGGAAGACGCCGATTCCGTGCAGGTGGCTTTGCGTAAGCCCCTGAATAAAGGGGCGCACCGCTTGGTGATGCAGCAGGTTATTACGGGTGTTATTCAAAAGAATAAATCCGTGGCGGAAGTTTTTGTGCCGGTGGGGGGCGGGGAAATGCCCCTGATGACCGAGCAATTCCATTTGAGTGTGGCCTTGCCGCGGGCAACAAAATTATACGACAAAGCCCTGTTGTTCGGGGGGAATAATCAGGCCGTGGCGAACTATGAAGTGCGGGCGGGGACGCGCGATCTGCTGTTTGAAACGACGCATATCCTGCCGGCCTATACCGATGTGCGGTTGCGCCTGGTGAGTGAAGCGGATACGATCGCAGTGGCGGCGGGGAGCGGCTCGGCGGGCGGAAAAATCATCATATCGGTGTATGCGGGAATCTTGGCACTGTATGCGTTGGCTTTGGTGCTGGAAGGACGCCGGCGGCGGATTAAAAACCCGATGCGGGCGGGCTTGCGCCGAAATGTGATGTGGTGGGCCAGCGTGTCGGGTGTGCCGGTGTCGGAAGCCGATCGGATCCTGTGGGAGCGATTACTGCCGGATAAACTGCGCCCGTGGCGGCGGGGGGGAGTCCTGCGCGTCGGAGTGAGCCGGTGGGGCGAGCCGGTGGCGGGGGTTGTGTTGCTGATCCTGGGGACACTGTGGCTGGCAAAACTGCATACGATTATCTTGTCGGCGGGGATGGTGGTGTTGATGGTGGCCCTGGGTATCGGGGCGGTGATGATTGTGGTGCGCCTGGGAGCACGGGAAAAGCTGTGGCGGATGCGATTGGCATTTTGTCAGGAATTGCTGCAAACACCGGCGGGGCTGTGTCCGCCTGCGGGGCGCGTGGGGGTGTATTATGCCTATGCCATGAGCCTGGGAATCGGCGATAAATGGCGGCGCAAAGTGCTGGAATGTAATCCGCATTATGCACGGCTGGATTTTTGGAAAAAGGAGACGCTATGAAAAAAGAACCGGTAATTGTCGGGGTGCTGTTGGCAGGACTGGTGTGCGGGGCGGGGCGTGCGGGAGCGCAAACCGTGGCGGAGCAGGTGGCGGCAGAATTGGACGCCGGGAAAAGCCTGGACTGGACCGATGTGAAACGCGCCGATGTCGGGCAAAATGTGCTGGGAACCGAGACGGATCGGGTGCTGAATATGCTGCTGTCCATTCCGTTTGAACAACGGCAGTATATCTTTCCGGCTTTGTTTGAGGAAAATGACTTGCCGAAAAAAATTCGCTTGCACCCGGAAATTGCCGTTTGGGAGGGAAAGCGACCGACGCGAATCGCGCCCCAAATGCAGGCTTTTGCCGATGAATACCTGGCGGATTTGAACCCGCGACTGTATCCCTATATCTCGCCGGATGCTTTCCCGGAGCCTGATGACGATCGGCCGATGTTGACGGATCAGGGGGAAGATGTGGCCCTGGACCTGCGGCGGGGGGTGTATGAGATATCGGACAAGCCCTATCGTGCCGTGGGGGAGTGGATCGTGCCGCGGGCGGAACTGCGCGACAATCCGGACTATGGCGTTGTGAGTGAGGCGCAAATTGAGGGGTTGGGGCAAGGGATGGCGGCCTTTGATACCGCGATGAACGACATTATTGCGGGGGATCGAAAATCGTGGTTGTTCCTGTCGCAATTCTATACCAGTCAACACGATGTGATGGTGAACCCGTTTCAAACTTGGTTGGGGAACCTGAAACGCATGGGGAAAGGCGCGGAAATGGATGCGGCCTTGAAACAAGCGGGGTGGGCAGACAGCGAAACCTTTGCCCGCGCGGCCGATACGGTGGCAAAAGCCTATCGCGCGAACTATATGACGCTGCGGATCGCCTTTGATGTGCGGCGGTATCGGGGAAAAGAAGCAACCTCGGAAGCCGATAAAATGGGAATAACCGTGGCAAAAATGTATGAAGCCTATCCGGCCGATGTGCGGCGGGTGGGGGCGCGGCGCGATCAAGTGCGCGAAGCCTTTATCAAAAACGGACATCAGGGAATCTTGAACGCAATAAGGATTGACGAATTGGAAAAATAAGTGTATAATAGCACCAAAAACGCAAGGAGACACAAAAATGGCTTGGACAGATGATAAAGTAAAACAACTGAAAAAATTGTGGCTGAAAGGCAAAAGCACCAACGAAATTGCCAAAGCACTGGGCATGTCTAAAAACTCGGTGATCGGGAAAGTGCATCGGCTGGACCTGGAAGCACGGCCGTCGCCTATTCGAAAAAAAGAAGTCGTGCCCGTCGCAGCCCCGCGCCCGGTGATGGGGGCTTGCAAACTGATGGAACTGCGCACGAATACCTGTCGTTGGCCGATCGGCGATCCGGCGGACCCGGACTTTCACTTTTGCGGGAAACAAATTGCAACCGGAAAACCCTATTGCCCGGAACATTGCGCCGAGGCGTATACATCGCTGAAAGAATTGTCGGAACAAAGCAGCAGGACTAAACTGCCCCGCCAACGTAAAGGATAACCCCCTATGGAAACGCGGCCGACGGTGTGCCTGGTAGACGGGTCGGGATATATCTTTCGGGCCTTTTATGCACTGCCCCCGATGACGCGCCCGGACGGTGTACCGGTTAATGCCGTGTATGGCTTTATGAACATGATGATGAATCTGTCGCAGGATAACCTGTGCTCGCACATCGTGGTTATTTTTGATGCGAAACGACGCAACTTTCGCAACGATATTTATCCGGCCTATAAGGAAAATCGGCGCGAAGTGCCCGCAGACCTGATTCCCCAGTTCGCCCTGATTCGACAGGCGGCCGAAGCCTTGAATATCCCGTGGATTGAACAAGAAGGGTATGAGGCCGATGACCTGATCGCAACCTATGCGCGGTTGGCCGTGGAGCGCGGCTGGCAAGCGCGGGTGGTGTCGGCGGATAAAGACTTGATGCAATTAAAACGCACGGGAGTGGCGGTCTATGATCCGATGAAAAAAAAGGATATGACCGATGATGATGTTATCAAAAAATTCGGTGTGCCGCCGGCGCAAATGACCGATGTGCAGGCCTTGATGGGAGATTCGACCGATAATATCCCGGGGGGCAAAGGTATCGGACCCAAGACGGCGGCCGAACTGATTATAAAATACGGGACGCTGGAAAACTTGCTGGCGCACCTGGATGAAATACCGCAACAAAAACGGCGGGAAGGTTTAATCCGTGATGCGGATCTGATCCGAATATCCAAGCGCTTGGTGGTGCTGGACGATCGGGTGGCGGTGGGAAAATCGCTGGACGAATTTGCCGCACGGGCACCGGACGAAACGCGCCTGAAAGCCTTTTTAAGCGAGAACGGTTTTACCAGTCTGGTGGCACGGGTGCAAAATTGGTTGGTCAAGCGCGCGCAATCGGTAGGACGCTGTCAGGTGATGGAAACACAATCCGAAACGGCAGCACCCGTCAGTCAGGCGTTGCGGTATGATATGATTGATACGGCCGAGGCCCTGAAAGATCGGGTCGCCCAAATTCGGACGGCGGTGGCCGTCTCGGCCGAAGTGGCGCCGGACAGTGTCGGCAATAATGAGTTGGTGGGGGTGGCTTTGTGCCCGGATAACGGGCGTGCGTGCTATGTTCCCCTGCGCCACGGGGAGCGGGTGGCTGCGACGGACTTGTTCTCGGCAGGCACACAATTGTATGCGGGGCAAATGCCGGTGGCGGAGGCTTTGGCGATCCTGAAACCGCTTTGGGTGAACCCGAATATCACGAAAGTCGGCCACCCGGTGAAAGCCGTAATGCATACTTTGTCGCGGGAATACGGCGGGCTGGAAATGGCGCCCATAGATGATACACAGGTGATGAGTGCGGTGCTGGACGGCTCAACGCATCGGCATGACCTGCCGGAATTGGCACGCCTGTATCTGTCGCATGAGATGATCCCGGACGAACAGGTCGGGCAGTCAGGTAAAGGGCAATTCCCTTTCCGTGAGGTGCCGATTGCCCAAGCGGGACGCTATGCCGCCGAAAAAGCCGATATGATTATGCGGCTGTATCGCTTGCTTAAAGAGCGCCTGAAAACCGAGGAAATCGGGCATATCTATGCGCAGGAAGATTGCCCTTTGATCCCGATTCTGTTCCGAATGGAAGAACGCGGAATCTTGGTGGACAAGGGGCACTTGAAGCAATTGGAGGGCGAATTCGCCGAACGTGTCGCAACTTTGACAAATGAAATCTATACCCTGGCGGGGCATTCGTTTAACATCAACTCGCCGGGACAGTTGGGGGCCGTTTTTTTTGAAGAACAGGGTCTGACCGGCGGGAAAAAAAGCGCGCTGGGGACTTGGATAACCGATGTGAAGGTGCTGGAAAACCTGGCGGCGGCAGGGTCGGAATTGGCCGAAAAAGTGCTGGAATACCGAAGCATATCAAAACTGAAAAGCACCTATGCCGATGCGCTGTTGGCGTTGGTAAAACGCGACAGGCGAATCCATACGACATTCTCTTTGACGGCAACGAATACGGGGCGGTTGGCATCGTCAGATCCGAACCTGCAAAACATACCGATACGCACCGATGCCGGTAAGGAAATTCGACGCGCCTTTATCGCCAAACCCGGGTGTAAATTGGTGTGCGCGGACTACTCGCAAATTGAACTGCGCCTGATGGCGGAAGTGGCGGGCGTGGCGGCTTTGATTGACGCTTTCCGGCATGGCGACGATATTCACGCACGCACCGCGGCACAGATCTTTGATGTGCCCCGAGACCGGGTGGACGCCGATATGCGCCGGCGGGCAAAGGCGATCAACTTTGGCATTATGTATGGTATGTCGGCGTTCGGATTGGCGGAAAACCTGAAAATCGGACGGAGTGAGGCCAAGCAATATATTGAGGCCTATTTCGCCAAATACCCCGAGATTAAAACCTATATGGAACGAACCGAACAGGAAGCCCGCGCGAACGGATTTGTGATGACTCCGTTCGGGCGCAAGTGCTTTATTCGGGGCTTGGATAACGGACGAACGCGCGGGTTTGCTTTGCGCGCCGCAATCAATGCACCGATCCAGGGCGGGGCGGCCGATATTATTAAACGCGCGATGCGGGCAGTGGAGGCAGAACTGACGGCGTCGGGACTGGACGGGAAAATGCTGCTGCAAGTGCATGACGAGCTGGTCTTTGAGGTGGCAGAGCGCGATGTGCCGGCGGTGCGGGACTTGGTCAAGCGCGTGATGGAGGGCGTCGTGGCAATGCGCGTGCCCTTGATCGTGGAGGTCGGCGTGGGTGAGAACTGGAAAGAGGCGCATTAAAAAAAATCCCCCGATGCGGGGGACCTTTTTAATTAAATGCTTTGCCGGTAGAATCTTTGGTAACTGTGCAGATGTCAACCAAAACCCATATAAATTCAATGAAAGGCGGAATAATCAGAATAAAGCCCGGGATAACCAGCAAAAGTTGTATGATTGCTTTCTTCTTGTAACCGGCATAAAAATTATGAATGCCCAAACCGCCCAAAAATAAGGCAAGTAAAATATAAATTAAACGAGATTTTTGTTCCATTTGATTCTTCCTGTTATGTTCGTGGTGCCGAACAATTGATTTCTGTGAAGAGTATGCACCAATACCTGCGCAAAAGTATAAACAGATTTTTAAGTGATTTCAAGTGAAAAGTAAGAAGAAGAGTATTTTTCGTGCGGGGCTTATTCGGTGTGTCGGAGACTCGATGAGGTGCAGGCTTGAGAAAAGGTGTGCGATGGCAAGAAGCATGAGTGCTTTTATGGATCGTTCGGAGAACACAACCGATTCAAAATGACAATAAGGATATAGTGTTTTACGGATTGCTTCACTGTGTTTGTAATGACAGGAGAAGCAGAGAAAAAATAAGGGGACCGTTGACGATGCCAACAGTCCCCGTTGAAAAGAGAAAGACCTTGTGGGATTATGAACGCAGGTCGGCACCGGTGTTGCGGTGCACCAGGTTGATAATCTGAGTGGATAAAGTCTCAATCTCGGCGTCCGTGAGGGTTTTGTCCCGCGGCTGAATCGTAACCTGAACCGCCAAAGACTTCTTGCCGGCGGGAAGGTGTTCGCCCTGATACACATCAAACACCGCCACATCGGTAATCAAATCTCGATTCACATTCTCTATCGTCGCCAAAACTTTGGCCGCGTCAACCGATTGATCCATCACAAACGCAAAATCTCGCGTCAAGGGCATCAATGTTGCCGGGCGGAAGGGCTTGACCTTTTTGCCCTTGCCGGCGGGGACAGCGTCCAAATACACCTCAAACGCACAAACGGGAGTCTTTATCCCGAAGGCCTTTAACACCGCGGGGTGAATCTCGCCAAAAACAGCCAGAATATTCTTGCCCAGTTGCAGACTGCCCGAACGGCCGGGGTGATACCACGCAGGTGCATTGCGGAAAATCTGAACATTCGCGGGGGCGTCCACGGCCGCCAAAGCAGCCAGAGCGTCGGCCTTGGCATCAAATACATCAACTTCACGCGTTTGTTCCAGCCAATGCTTGGGTGTCCAAGAACCCGCCCGAACACCGCACGCAACCAACTGCTGCGCGCCGGGGGTGGCGTCGGAAAACTGCGGACCGACCTCAAACAACTGAACGTCGCGTGAGCCCATGGCTTGGTTGCGGACAACGGCCGACAACAAATTCGGCACCAGGGACGGCCGCAACTCGTCCAAATCGGAAGCGATGGGATTGGCCAGTTTCACACCATGAGAGCCGAACAGTCCCGCCAGGCGTGAATCCATAAAGGACCAGGTAATCGCTTGGCACAGGCCGCGAGCCGCCAAAACCCGGCGAACGGCAACTTCTTTGCGCTGATGCGGGAATAAAACGCCGGTGGGCAAGCGGTCGGCGCGCATCGGTGCATCGGGCAGTTCGTCCAGCCCGTAGACACGCACAATCTCTTCCACCAAATCGGCCGGCAATGACACATCGTGAATACGCCAACCGGGGACGGAAACTTGGTTCCCGGCAACCGTAAAGCCGAGCTTTGTTAAAATCTCGGTCATTCGAGCCGGCGCAATGTCCAAACCCGTCAGGCGTTTGACTTCGTTAAAGTCAAAGGTAATCGTGCGCGCTGTATCGGGTGCCTGACCGGCAATGACAATTTCGGAAGGCTCGCCCCCGCACAGATCCAAAATCATTTGTGTGGCGCGGGCGTTGTCGGATTCGGCAGAAGCGGGGTCTATACCACGTTCAAACCGGCTGCGCGAATCGGAAAGAGCCCCGGTTTTGATGCCGGTCTTGGCAATCGCGGTCGGGGTAAAGTAAGCGCTTTCCAAAAACACATTCGCCGTGTCGGGTGATACCGCTGTATCCACGCCGCCCATAATGCCCGCAATGCTTTGCGCCGCGCGATCGTCGGCCACCACGCACATATCGGGTGTCAGAGTGTATTCTTTGTCATCCAGGGCGGTGATTTTCTCGCCGTCATATGCCGGTCGAACGGTGATGTTGCCGGTCAGCTTGTCCGCGTCAAACACATGTAGCGGACGGCACTCGGCAATGTTCAAGTAGTTCGTAATGTCCACCAACGCCGAAATCGGACGCAGGCCGGCCGCAATCAGGGCTTGCTGTAACCATTGGGGGCTGGGGCCGTTTTTGACACCGCGGATAAACCGGCCGGTGTAAATCGGGCAGGTCGAATCCGTAATCGTGACAGATACCGGAGAAGTATATTGTCCGGCAATCGTCGGGGTCGGGTTTTCAATCAAGGTGCCCATACCCGCCGCCGCCAAGTCGCGCGCAATCCCCCGCACGCCCAAACAATCGGGGCGGTTGGGTGTGACATTCACATCAAAAATCACATCGGCATTCAAGGCCGTTGCCGCCGGTGTGCCCGCCGGGTAATCGGTGGTTAAATCCACAATCCCGTTGTGGTCCGTGCCGATGCCAAGCTCGTCCTCGGCACACATCATACCGTTGGACTCGACACCGCGCAGTTTGCTGACCTGAATAGTCTCGTTAAACAAGGGGACATAGCAGCCGGGCTGGGCCAAAATGGACTTCATACCCACGCGCACATTCGGCGCACCGCAGACGATTTGGACTTCCTCGCGTCCGTTAAAGACACGCAGGACATGCAGCTTGTCCGCGTTGGGGTGCTGCTCTACCGCGCGAATCTCGCCGACGATGTAGCCCTGTAAATTGGCGGCAAGGTCTTGAACTTCCTCTATTTCCAGGCCGAGCATCGTCATCTTGTCGGCCAGTTCGGCCACCGTGGCCGTCGTATCCAAATAGCGTTTGAGTGTTGATAAATTGAACTTCATTATTTTCTACCTCCGTTGCCAGATAAACCGCCGGTAATTGTGGGAATGTCCAACGGCAAAAAGCCATAGTGCCTGATCCATTTCATATCGGCCTCAAACATCGGGCGTAAATCTTGAATCCCGTATTTCATCATCGCCAGGCGATCCAGGCCGATACCGAAAGCAAAGCCCTGGTATTTGGCGGGATCTATGCCGCAGTTTTGCAACACCCGCGGGTCCACCATACCGCAGCCCAGCAATTCCAGCCACTCCTTGCCGATATTACGGGCCATCGCACCGCCCAGATCCATCTCGTAAGAAGGTTCGGTGAACGGAAAGTAAGACGGACGGAAACGCACCGCGACATCGTCGGTCTCAAAAAAGAGCTTGAAAAACTCAATCAGGCAGGAGCGCAAATTGGCAAGGTTCGTTTTCTCGTCAATGACCAGACCCTCAATCTGGTGAAACATCGGCGTGTGAGTCGCGTCGTAATCGCGCCGGTAAGTGCGCCCGGGACATACGATTTTAATGGGCGGCTTTTGCGTCTCCATCGTCCGAATCTGAACGCCGGAAGTTTGCGTGCGGAGCATATTATTGTTGTCAAAAAAGAATGTCGCCTGCATCTGACGCGCGGGGTGTTCTTTGGGCAGATTGAGCGCTTCAAAATTGTGCCAGTCGTCCTCTATATCGGGACCCTCGGCCAATTGAAAACCCATTTGAGCAAAGATCGTCAGAGTTTCCTCTATGGTCTGAGAAATCGGGTGAATCCGACCCGAGATCGTTTCGGGGCGCGCGGGCAGGGTAATGTCCACGCTTTCGGCCGCCAAACGCGCATTCAGAACCGCCGTTTCCAGCGCCTGCTTTTTCGCGTCCAAAGCCGCCGCAATCTCGTTCTTGAATGTGTTGAGCATTTGGCCGGCGGTTTTGCGTTCGTCCGCAGATAAAGCGCCCAAGCCCTTCATCAGAGCGGTAATCTTGCCGTTCTTGCCCAGTGCGGAAACGCGAATCTCGTCCAATGCCGGCAGGGTATCGGCCCCCTGAATCGCCCGCAATAAATCGGGCCGTAAAGTTTCTATTTGTTCTTGCATATCGTGTCCTATTCTAAAATAAACGATAGCAGTCAGTTTAGCATACTTTGCGCCTAAAATAAAGTCTTTTTTTGATTATTTTTGTGTGTCGGTGTCGGTGGCGGAATTGTCGTGGTCGCTTGGAGTGGTGGCCTTGGGGGTCGGCACAGGTGTATCGGGCGTCCTTGGGCGCGGGTGGCAGCCGCAGTAATTTTGGCGATACAGCCCCCATTCGCGCGACAGGCGGTTGGCCTTGGTCTCGCCTCCGTTCTTGCGCCAATTCGTGCCGGTGTAGGGTATGCCGACCCGAGACGCTGCCCTTTGGCCGGCGCGGGAAACTTGGGCGAAATCTTTATATCGCGAAATCCCCAGCACCGAATCAAAACGCGTGAAGCCGTGGGCGCGGGCGTAAAGAGCTGCTTGGTGCAACCGGAGGAAAAAGCATTGATCGCAACGGCGGCCGCGTTCGGGCTCGGATTCCAGGCCGCGGGTGGCTTGGCGCCAGGTCTCGGGATCGTAGGGAAGTTCGACAAACGGCACGCCGAGGGCTTGGCAAACGCGCTGATTCTCGTCGCGGCGGCGGGCGTATTCGGCGGGGGGCTGAATATTCGGATTATAAAACAACACGGTAAAGCGTTGGCCGGCCGCGTGCAGGTCGCTGATCACGCCGATGGAACACGGCGCGCAACACGAAAGCAGCAGTAAATTGTCAGATTGGGCTTCAGTCATAGCAGGCATTATACCTCAAATGAACTGAAAGTGCAAGGCTATTTTAGAGGATAGAGTTGGGTGCGGGTGCGGGGGAGAGCGTGTTTAAGGGCGAAGGTCTGTAAAAAATAACCGGTAAGGTTGAGCCCGTTTTGAATGTCGGTGGCTGTGGCGGGGGAATCTTGCCACATAAAACGCGGTAAGGGCAGTAGCTTGGTTCGGTAAGGGGCTCCGACAGAACGGCTGACGGCACGGCCGGTTTTGGGCGAAATATATGCCAGATCCGTCGGGTCGCCCCCGCCCGCGCAACCCGATGTATCCAGGCCGAAACCAACCTCGGACAGCAGAGCTTGTTCAAAGCGGATATACCGCATTAAAAAATCATCTGTATCCAGTTGATTTAAAAAGGTAAAAACGGTATCATACAAGTCGGGAAATGCTTGGTGCTCGGGCAGTAAATCGTCCAGCAAAGCGCATACACAAAACAGGCATGCCAGGCGTTGCCTGTCGTCCAAATAACGAGCGGCAAAAGAATGGGTCTCCTCCAAATAAAAATGTCCGAGTTGTTCGGCCAGGCGTGCTTGCCACCGGCCGGCCACAAAAGTGCCGGTGTTGGGCGGCTGCTTTTTATTCACAACGCCCAATGCCCGACCCTGCTCCCGGGTGAAAATGGCCGTGATAAATGACCGCTCGCCCAGGCGCCGGGACGATAAAACCAGTGCTTTCTCCCAGGTGAAATCAGGCATTGAAATCCAAGCCCCAGTCCGTGTATTGGGCGGGGTCTTCCTGCCAGTTTTCTTTGACTTTGACGAACAAAAACAGGTGGACGGGACGCTCAAATAATTGCGCCAGTTCAAACCGGGCGGCGGCCCCGATTTTTTTAATCATTTTGCCGCCCTTGCCCAGCACAATGGAGCGTTGGGCGGTGCGCTCAACATAAATGGTTTGTTCAATCCGAATGCCGTTTTTCTGCTCGGTGAACGCGTTGGTTTCTACCGCGGTGGTGTAGGGGAGTTCTTGCTGTAAATTGAGGAAGAGCTTTTCACGCGTAATTTCGGCCGCAAATAACCGGTTGGGCAGGTCCGAAAGCTCGTCATCGGGGAACAGCCACAATCCCCGCGGCGCCAAGGAAATCAAGTGCTGTTTAAGGTCATCGGTGTTCTCGCCGGTTTGGGCCGAAATCAAAAATGTGTCCGTGAAAATCGGATAGGTATTGAGCCGTGCAATCAACGGGAGGAGTTTGTCCTTGGGCAAGAGGTCAATCTTGTTGAGCACAAGGATTGTCTTTTGTTTGTTCTGAATCAAAGATTGAATGATGGATTCGGTGTTTTTATCCACGCCCTTGGTCGCGTCAACCAACAGCAGGCGAATGTCGGAATCCTGGGACTCGGCCCAGGCGGAGGCTACCATCGCGCGATCCAGGCGGCGGGAGGGCTTGAATATCCCCGGCGTATCGGCCAGAACCAGTTGGGTGTTGCCCTGAACCAAAATACCGCGAATGCGCGTGCGGGTGGTTTGAACTTTGGGCGAAACGATGGAAACTTTGGCTCCGACCAAGCGATTGACCAACGTGGATTTGCCGGCGTTGGGTGCCCCCAGCACGGCGATAAAAGCAAAATGTTGTTGGCTGATGTCAGGTGTCGGCATGATTGATGTCCTCTAAAAAGTTGGTGGCGGCGGATTGTTCGGCCAGTTTTTTGTTGCTGCCGGTGCCGGTGATGGTCCGATCGCCGATTTGAACCTGAACCGTGAAGACCGGTGAATGATCGGGGCCGGTGCGCGAAAGCAAGGTGTAGGTCGGCAGAACTTTGAACTTCTTTTGCGCCCATTCTTGAAGCGCGGATTTGGCGTCCTGAGGAATCTGAACCTCGGCCTCAATCAGGCGCGACCAGATCGGCTCCATAAACGCTTGAACGGCGGCAAGCCCCTGATCCAAATAGAGCGCGGCAATTATCGCTTCGCACACATCGGAAAGCACGGAAGCGTTGTGGCGCAAGGCGGCCTCGTTCGTGGAAAGCAGCGCCGGCAGGCCGAGATCTTGGGCAACCCCGGCCAGAGTCTCCTCGCGCACCAGAGCAACGAATCGCTTGGCCATGGCACCCTCGCGCTCGTTCGGAAAACGACGATACAGCATTTCGGCCACCACCAGCCCCAGCACCCGATCGCCCAGGAATTCTAAACGCTCGTATCCCGCGGGGCGTCCGTTGTGCGACAGGCGCAGGGCTTGCTTAAAAAGAGATTTATCGTGAAAAACCGGTAATTTGTTCATTTGTATAACCCCTTGAAAAACCGTTCCAGGCGCAGAGAATCGCCCCACTTCCAAAATTGCCACAGCGCGCCGGCGCCGTTGTTGGAATAGAAAATAAAGCGGGCTTTGCCCTCTAAATTTTGGGCTGGGACAAAGCCGAAGACGCGGCTGTCCTGGGAGTTGTCACGGTTGTCGCCCATCATAAAATAATGCCCCGACGGCACAACAAATAACGCCGTATCGTCCAGCATTTTGTGGTCGGATTGCTCGTATATATAATGTGATATACCGCCGGGAAGGGTTTCCAAATACTTGGTATAATGAACCAGACCTTCAACCTCTACAACCCAATCCTCGCGCGCAATTTCCCGGCGGGGGACAAGTTCGCCGTTGATGTAAAGGCGGCCGGCGCGCATCTGAATACTGTCGCCCGGCAGGCCGATGACGCGCTTGATGTAATCGGTGCTGTTGTCGGTGGGAACCTTGAAAATCACGATGTCGCCGCGCCGGGGCTCGCGTCCGAACAGGCGGCCGTGCGGAACGAACGGAACAGATAACGGGAACGAATGGCGAGAATAGCCGTAATCATATTTCGTGACGAAAATATAATCTCCGATCAGCAAGGTCGGCACCATAGAACTGGACGGGATATTATACGGCTCAAAAACGCAAGAGCGAATGGCCAGCGCAATCAGAACCGCCCAAAGAAGGCCTTTGGCCTCGGTCCACCAAGTGTGTTTTTTTTCTTGTTTTACCATTGCAAAAAAATCCTTTATCTGATATAATGCAAAACATATTTTCGATAATATAGCACAGAAAGAAAAAATTGTCCATGTTAAAGTTTACAAAATTATCAACAGACGGAAAAGCCCGGCGCGGGGTGCTGGAAACCGCGCACGGCACAATCCAAACGCCGACCTTTATGCCCGTGGGAACCGTGGGAACGGTGAAAGCAATGACGCCCGAAATGGTGCAGGCGACAGGGGCTGAAATCATTCTGGGGAATACCTATCACCTGATGCTGCGCCCGACGGCCGAACGCGTGGCGGCTTTTGGCGGATTGCACAAGTTTATGAACTGGCCGGGGCCGATTTTGACCGACTCGGGCGGATTCCAGGTGATGAGCCTGTCGGGGCTGCGCAAAATCACGGAAGAGGGGGTGGCGTTTAACTCGCACCTGAGCGGGGAGCGATTTATGCTGACACCCGAGCGGTCTATGGAGATTCAAAACTTGCTGGATTCGGATATTACGATGGCTTTTGATGAATGTGTCAAATATCCCGCCGAATACAAGGTTGTTAAAAAATCTATGGAGCGGTCTATGCGATGGGCCAAGCGGTCGCGCGATGCTTTTACGGATCGGGCGGGCTATGGTCTGTTCGGGATTGTGCAAGGCGGTATGTATGAGGATCTGCGCCTGCAATCGGTGGCGGCTTTGACCGAGATCGGCTTTGACGGATATGCGATCGGGGGTTTGGCCGTCGGTGAGGGGCAGAACAAAATGTTTGAAGTGCTGGACTATACGGCGTGTGCGCTGCCGGCGGATAAGCCGCGCTATCTGATGGGGGTAGGGCGACCCAGTGATATTGTGGGCTCGGTCAAGCGCGGTGTGGATATGTTTGACTGTGTGATGCCGTCGCGGTCGGGACGGACGGGGCAGGCCTTTACCAGTGCGGGAGTCTTGAATATGCGTAATGCCTGTCATATAGACGATCACGGGCCGCTGGATCCCGAATGCGGGTGCCCGGCTTGCCGAAACTATACGCGCGGGTATATTCACCACTTGTTCCGCGCGGGCGAGATTTTGGGAAGTATGTTGCTGACGATGCATAATATCTGGTTTTATGAAAATCTGATGAAACAAATTCGGCAGGCGGTGACGGAAAATCGCTTTGACGCATTCCATGACGCTTTTATGGCGCGGTATGCCCATGACCGGAAAATGTAAAAAAACGGAAGCAGACTATCAGCGGCGGTCGTTTGAAGGGCCGGCGTTGCTGACCCGTGAAGTGCGACGCATTACGCGCCCGATCCTGGGGACGCGCGGGTTCGCGGAAGTGGATATTCTGGAAGCCTGGGACGATATTGTCGGGGCGGATCTGGCGCGCGGAATTACGCCCGAGCGGTTGACCTTTGAGCGCGACAGTCGGGTGAAGGGAACCTTGCATGTGAAAAGCGCGGGCGGTGCTTTTGCCATGTTGTTTGAACATCAGAAAATGCGCGTGATAGAACGAATCAACAGCTTTTTCGGCTATCCGGCGGTGGCCCGCATTAAAATTATGCAAGGAGCTTTGAAATTAAAACGGCCGACACAAAAACCGGTGCGAGCTTTGAGCCGCGCGGAACAACGAGAATTAGCCGAAAAAGTCGCCGTGATTGAAGATGATGAATTGCGCCGGAAAGCCTATGAAATCGGCGTGGTGATGGCACAGAAAAAAGAAAATTGAACAGGTTTATATCGATCGGGGTATCGCAGGAGCACGGGTATATATGATGGGCGAAAAAGGCAAAGCCAGAAACCCTATGTCCTCCCCCTAGTCATCCAGATCGGTATTGTCTTCAACAGGCACTTCGTCGGAGGTTTCGACAGGCTTGTGTGGGCGAACCTTGTCAATTTTGGCGCCTGAAAACGCTGATAAAACAGCGTTGACGGTCGGGGTTTGTTTCAGCTCGGCAATCAGGGCGGATTGCTTGGCCTCTTTGACCTCGTGCAGGGTTTGACCGCCACCCGAAACCTGCGCCTGCAAGATCCAGTTGATACCGGTTGTTTTGGTTAAAAACTGCGTCAGGCGCGCCGATAAGTCTCGCGGAGAATCGGGCGTTAAAACACATTGAATTTGACCGGGCGACAGAGCCACCGGCCGAATGCCGGTTTCAACCTGAAACGCCAAAACACGTTCGCCTTTTTGCCGAGCCAGGGCCACAATATCCTGTAAGGTGTGAATGGCACATTGCGGTTGGGCGGGAGCCGATTGCACCGGCGCCGGAGCCGGTTGAGCAGTTAGTGCCGGGGCGGGTTTAACCGCGGGCGGCAGGGTCAGTGATTTTTTTTTTGCCTCGGCCAATATCTCGGCCGGCGGGGGTAAATCGGATAAATACGCCAATCGGATCAACACCATTTCAAGCGCTTGGAGCGGTATGTCGGAGGAGCGAACCTCTTGCAGCCCTTTGAGCAAAACCTGCCACGCGATGTTGAGTGAGCCCATAGATAACTTTTTTGCCAAATCTTGACCCAGGGCGCGTTCGGCCTCGGACAAAGTAATGTCGGACGCCGTTTGCGGGATAATTTTGACTTTGGTCAACCAGTGTGTCAGATTGAGTAAATCCTGAACAATTTCAAACGGATCGGCACCCGCGGCGTATTGCGAATCCAATTCTGTCAGGGCGGTGTTAATTTTGCCCTGCATCAGGTTGTCAAACAAGGTAAGCAGAGCCGTCTTGTCCGCCAGGCCCAGCATTTGCCGCACGCCCGTTGTGGTCAGGTTCCCTTGAAGTTGGGTCATGGCCTGATCCATCAGGGACAGCGAATCACGCACCGACCCGCCGCCGGCCTGTGCCAGCAATTTAAGCGCGTCGGGCTCGGCCGATACATTTTCCTTTTGCGCAATGGATGCCAAATGGTTGGTCAGCGTGGTCGTGTCCAGGCGTTTGAGGTCAAAGCGCTGGCACCGCGATAAAATTGTAACGGGGACTTTGCGCACCTCGGTCGTGGCCAGGATAAATTTAATGCGTTCGGGCGGCTCCTCCAAAGTCTTTAACAGAGCGTTAAAGGCCGGTTTGGATAGCATATGGACTTCGTCAATGATGTAAATCTTGAACCGCGCGGAGACGGGATTATACTTGGCTCCCTCTATAATCTCGCGAATGTTGTCAACGCCGGTGTTGCTGGCCGCGTCAATTTCAATCACATCAATGTGTGAATCGTTGGCAATGTCAATACAGTGCTGACATTTACCGCAGGGGTTGGCCGTCATACCCCCCCGGCCGTCGGGACCGATACAGTTGAGCCCCTTGGCAATGATGCGGGCGGAACTGGTCTTGCCGACACCACGAATACCGGTCAGCAAATACGCATGCGCCAATCGATTTGTGGCAATCGCATTCGTGATTGTGCGAACCAGCGCGTCTTGACCGATTAAATCGGCAAAAACCTGAGGTCTGTATTTTCGTGCTAAAACGTGTGATGTGCCCGCCATAATCTTTTTCCCGTAATCAGAGGAAGACACGCGACCCGCCAACGGAAAATGGGCTGCTTCCTTCCGGACCTGACCCGCTGTTTTAGGTTGTCGTCCGCGGCCTTCCGAACTTGATTATATCGGCTTTTTCAGAAAAAGTCAATGAAAACTTATTCTTTGACAAATAAATTACAGTGGCAATGCCCCATTTCGGCAATTTCTTTTTCGTGTTCGCCGCACGGGCAATAGCCCCGCGATACATCGCACGGACAGTGGCCGTCGCACGCCGTCAGGCAACGGTTGATAATCTTGTCCGCGTAAGGGGATAGTTTATACCCCTTGGCCCGCGCATATAATTCTACGACATGTTTGAAATGTTCTTTATCCATTTTTTTTCCTTTCATTAAAATAAAAAACTAAACCCGAATAATACCAGCGCCGCATACATACCGGCAATGACATCATCCATCATCACACCGAAAGCCGTGTGTACCTGACCGTCGAAATACGAGGCCGGCCAGACCTTGGCAATATCAAAAAACCGGAACAGTGCGAATCCGCAAATCAAATAATACCACGAAAATCCGCCGGACGCAACCAAAACAAAAGTCAATAACTGACCGACGGTTTCGTCTATGACCACAAAGCCGGGGTCGGAGTCGGATTGAGAGCGCAACACGATGCCGGTGGCCCAGACGCCTGCGATAAATAAAACGGCCGCTGTCAGGAACAAAAAAGTCGGTCCCAGTCCTAATCCCAGTGCCGCCAGAGGCAGGGTGCAAAACGACCCGACGGTGCCGGGGGCCCGAGGAGACAAACCCGAACCCAGCCAGGTAGCCAGTGTCCAGGCCGCTGTTTCGCGTGGGGTTGAGCGGGCAAGAGTTGATAATTTCATACAGATCCTCCCGAAGGTAAAGTAAAGGGTGGAACGGGTGCGTCAGTCGAATCGGTGGGGGCGGGAGTGTCTTCTTCCTCGCCGGTGCGCACAACGGCGTCCAGTTCAAAAAACGAGCAAATGAAATCTGAAAAAAGCGGAATATCAGGAGCGTCAAACAACTCCATACGCACCAAAAAGACATTGTTCTTGCGGTAATAATCCAGTGTTTCGGGCGCATTCATCAGTGCGCCGTTCATCAGCAAAATTACCGGCACGGCGATTGAGTCGGCTTCGTTCTCTTGAAGTGAGGCGGCAATCGGAATAATGTCTTTGGCCGGGGCGGGTAAAATGCCGGTCTCGTAAAACCAATCGGCCGATTCCGCGGGCGACTCTAAATCCGCGGCCATTTGCGAACCGGCGCGGTTGATAATCGTAAAGACCGCCGCCTTTTTATCTGTGGAAATCGCAAAGGACGCATAGTGGCCGTTTAACGCCACATGAGGGTAAAATTCCACCGGCAGAGCCGCCACATAGTCCATCATGTCCTGAACCTCTACTTCGTCGGCAAATTGAACCGCGGCTGCGGGTTGTTGCGGTTGGGGGGTGGGGTTTGGTTGCGGTTGAGCCGGCATTTGGGTTTGGGCTTGGGCGACCTGTTGCTGAGCCTGAGCCAGGGAGACAGAGAGCAGGGCGTTGGATTGCACACGCATTTTTTGCGGGAGGTTCGATCGTTTGGCCACCGCGATGCGCGACGCTGTGTTAAGGACTTTTTGGGCGCCTTTTTTAACGGGAATCAGACGGCTCCAATGCACGTGGTAGACCATCCACCAGCCCCCCAGCAAAAGCGGCAAAAACAACAGCATAAATAAAAACAGCAAAAAATCGGCAAAGGTGTCAATCACCCACTCGCCGGTCAGAAAACGACGAATGCAATAAGCCCACTGCGACCCAAGCAACGGGTTGAAATTAAACAAATATAAGCCCAGTTGCCACATTACCCCCAAATACACAACAAACCAAGCGAATCCGGTTGTGGTCAACTTTATCCAACGAATTGGTTTTTTTGCCATATCAACTCCTTTGCGGATCAGTATATAACAGAAAAAAATGAAAATCCAGAAAAAAAACAAAAAAAGCACCGCTTGATGTCAAACGGTGCAAAAGAGGAAGCTTATTTGTCGGACGAAACCTAGGCCGAACGACTGTATTCGTTGCGGTTGATATAGGGATTCGGGTCGTTCCCCTGACCGCCGCGGGCGCGATTGAGCGTCTGACGCTTGGCGGCTTGCTCGGCCTGATACTGACGGTGGGAGGCCACGCGATCGTGCAATACGCCGACCAGCTGTGATTGCCCCGCCGTGTTTAATGTTTCCAGCACCTTGGGGTTGTTCAAGGACAGCTTGCCGACCTGCTCTAAACCCATGGAACCCAAAATCATACCGGAAGCGCTTTTCACCATTTGCTGGTATTCGCTTTCTTTTAACTGGCGTTTGAGCATTACTTCCATCAGACCCTTGCACGAATCATGGGCTTGCTTGTCATGCATGGCCAGTTGCAAAGCGGCCTTTTTAGCCTCTTTGGGCAGCGGGCTTTTGCCCAGGTATTGCGCCATCATCGGGTGCGTGGACATCACGCCCCAGAACATATTGGCTTTGTCTATGGCATTCATACCGGCAATCTCTTTGTCCCAGCGTGCTGTGCTTTCCCGATACTCTTTACGGCGACGCTTGCGCTCTTTGGTGCGGTGTTCAATCGCCTTGGCCAGCAACTCAAACAATGCCGTCATTGCGGTAAAGAACATATTTTGCGCAATTTCTTCGGGCGAGTTGCCTTGGAGACCTTTTTCAACCAGCTTGTTCATCGTGTCCAAAAAGCCGTTTTCTGTTTCGGGATTAAAGAAACTTTGACTGCCGGCTTCAAAGGAACCGGTGGAGGCCTTGAACGCACCGAATTGCGGCGTCGGCCGTTGCGGCGCGATCGGGGCTTGGGGAGTCGGTTGTTCGGGGGCCGGTGTCTCGGCCTGAGGCGTCGGCTGTTCGGGCGCTGGAGTCGGTGCTTCGGCTTGCGGAGCGGGTTGTTCGACGCCGGCCGTCGGTTGGGACGGCGTGTTGGGCGCGTTCATCTCGGCCGGGCGACCCTCGGCACTTTCGTCATCGGTGTGGTCCGTGTCGGCGTTGATGTTATCCGTTTTGCGACGCATAGCCGCCACCTTGGCTTCTTCCTGAGCCTGATGGGCTTCCCACTCTTTGACTTGTTCGGCCTTTTCGCGGTCAATTCGTTTTTGGGTTTCTTCCAGTGTTTCCATGGTTGTATCCTCCTGATAGTTTTATTATACAACAGAATTTATAATTTGTCAAATCCTAGGCGTTTAAGCCTTTCAGGAACTGACCCAAACGCTTGTTCTCGTCGCGGGCCTGATCGGGGGAAAGAATGATTTGATCACCGTCACGAGCCTGAATCGGTGAAAAATATGCCGGGTTATCAATCAAGACATCCCAGGCCTTGTCCGAATCTTTGCGCGCCATTTTGAAGTAGTTTTGAATGAGACGCTTGGCATCCACATGGAACCCTTGACGTGAGACGGCCTCGGCAAAGCGATCCACAAGGGCGTTTTGTTGATCCTCTTTGTCATAGATATCGAACAGTGCTTGCTGAGCCTGAGCCATCAGCGTGTCGCCCTGATCGGCAAGGGCTTCGTCCTCAAGGTCCAAAGTCATATCCAAATAGTCAAACAGCAAATCACGCCAGAAGGGTTGATCTTTGTAAGCATTTTGAACGGATTTGACCCGATCATCAAACGGAATCCGGCGAATGTCGGATACGCCCAGCAAATAAGAGGCTATTTTATCCAGCTCGGCTACGGCCTGTTCCACCGGAAAATCACCGGCGCCCGTGGTGTTCGGATCAATGGTAAGTTGCGGTGCTTCGGCCAAGACGCCCTTTTGCGCGTAAAACCGTTGGTATATGTTAAAAACTTTATCTGAAACAGGCATTTTAATCTCCTTTCCCTGGCTTGATAACCTTATTATATTCATTTTTTTTCAAAAATCCACAAAAAAATACTGGACAAGTCGGAAAAAAGTGGTAGAATACAATTAAAGAGAAGTGCAACACATGTTCCCTTGGGGGTGTCCTATGATGAGAAAAATATATTCTGTAATTGCCGTGTTGTTTTTGGCCGTGTCAGTGCTGGGCGCAAGTGGTGCGATGGCACAAAGTATTACGGGAGCGACTTTTGGTCAAACAGCGGATTTGGTAGGGATGGGATTTAATGCGAGCAAGAATAAAAAAACAAATTGCTCGGGGGTTGATCAAAATTCAAGCTTTTACAAAACATTGAATGAATATACATTAAATAGAGGGACGCACTCGGGATCGTGTTGGTTCTGTCCGATCTTTACGACGATGTATGATGCGATCAATAAATTGGCAACGGATACTTTTACCTCTTTGGCCAAGGCATTCGGCGGATTGCTGGGCATGGGAATTTTGTTCTTCCTGTTGTTCAAGGTCGGGAAAATGTTGGTGCAGTTGCAGGAAGTGGACCTGATGCAATTCTTGAATGACCTGTTTAAGCCTTTGGGTCGCGCGATTATTGCTGCGGCCTTGTTGGGGTTGACTTCGGCCGTGGTGGTGACCGACAGTGGCAAAACCGGCTTGGCCCAAGAAAACGCCTTTTCCATCGTGATGACGCCGATTATGGATATTTCACTGACCCTGGGAACCCAAGTGATGAATACCGCCCTGAAAGATGTGGTGCAAACGATTTCTTTGGGTGATCAGACAATGGATCAGCGGTTGAAACGGTCGACACTGAATTGCTCGTTAAAGTCCAAAGATCGCGGGGCAAATATGGCATTGGAGGGGGATAGTTCTCACCCGGATGAAGGGGCGCGCGGGTTGCTGACCTGCTGGATGGAACAGGTGTCCAGCTCGTTCATTGTGGGTATGTCCGCGGGGGCGTCTATGGCCTGGACGGGATTAAAGAAGTTCTGGAAACTGGACGGGTTGGGGTTGTGCCTGGTGGGATCCATTTTGATGCTCGGGTTCTTCTTGGTCTATCTGATGTTCCCGTTCAAGTTGCTGAACGCCTTTACACGAATTGCGTTTGTGTTGACGCTGATGCCGTTGTGGATTGTGCTGTGGGTGTTTCCGCCGACGGTGCAATATACCAAAAAAGCATGGGAAATGTTTGCAAGTTCTTGTATCTTCTTTGTGGTATTGAGTGTGATGATTGCCTTGACGATTATCTTGGTCAATGAGTCAATTCCCGCAAATGTGCGGCAGGAACTGTATGCGTGCTTGCTGTCGGATGATACGGATAAAGCCGCTGACTTGGTGCCGTTCGGCGGTGGGGCGATTATGAATGTGTTGGCCTTTATGGCAATGGGATACTCGTTGCTGGAACAGGCCGAACCGTTGGCGAATACCTTTATCTCGGCGGGGGGCAACCTGACCGTCGGGAATCAAATGGCTTCGTTTGCGGCTAAGGGTGCCGGAGTGGCTTCCAGACCTGTCACTTGGGCGGCCGGTAAAGCCGGTGGTGCCGTGGCCGGCGTCGGTAAGAAAGCCATGTCCAAAGTGGGCGGTGCGATCGGATCGGCACGGCGAGCGGCAATCGGCCACTTTGCGGGAGCCGGCGGAGACTTGCCGACAACAGGGGATAAGTTTAAACGTGCGCTGTTCGGTGCGGGACTGGGTAAGGGCTACTTTGATGCGGTGTCGGGTAAAACCGATGCGCCCGAAGGTATTGCCGGAAGCTTTGGTCGCTTGACCCCCAGCGCTGCCGGTGCCGTCAGTAGTAAGGCAAATACGACCCTGGATAAGATGAAAGCGGCGGCTCAGAATAAGGATAAGAAGCAGGCCAGAGATGATCTGCAAAAAATGATCAACGACAGCAAGTCGCCGGAAGAACGGCAAGCCAAAGTTGCGGCTGCGCAACAACTGCTGAAAAACGGAAAAGTGGATGACAAGACGGCAGACAGCTTGAAAGATGCCTATGCGCTGCAAGAAATGTCGGCGAACCGGATGAATGATAAAGAAGTCGCCGCAAAAGCCAGTGCCGAATCGACCGAGGCGAAACAAAAAGCTTATGATGAGGCCGGCGTAAGTGCGTTGGCGGTGAAGTCTGATATTTCGGCCAGATTGAGCCGGTTGGAATCGGATTTGGCGGCCATTGAATCGGTTGCCTCTAACGCCAAGAGTATGGGCGAAGTGAAAGAGGCATTAGCCGGTCGGAGTTGGGAATCCGGATCGGAACGTGATATGGTCAGCGTGGCTGAACGGGTCTTTAACAGCAAAGGCCAGCCGGGCGCGGCCGGTCATACCGCACAAAGCCTGATGAATGACTTTATGGCTCAGGCGGGTGTCTATGGCACGGCGGCGAATAATATCTCGCGCGAGATGGGACAACGTATCTCGGAGGCTGCGTCCAAAGGTGAAGTGGCCAGACTGTCGGCTTTGGTGGCGGAGCTGAAACGTCAGGTTGATACCAAAAAGGGATAAAGGCAATAAGGGGGGTATACTATGATTCAACGCCTGAAACAGATTCTATCCCGAAACGGACTGCGCCTGATGGCTGTGGCCTGTGGGATGATTCTGCTGTCGGGTTGTATGAAAAATCCCAGCGCACCCCCGGATGACTTTATCGGCTATGACGCATGTTGGCCGTGCGCGGTGTATGAGCAAGTCTTTAACGGTATGGATGAGGCGCTGAAAACTCTGATGAGTACGACTTGCAGTGCGGCGATGACTTTGCTGGGTTTGGGACTGGCATTCTGGCTGCTGTTTTATGTGGTGAAATTTATCGTTTCTATGCAGCAACCCAATATCTTTAAGTTCGTGCAACCCATGGCGGTGGTGTTTTTTAAGGCCATTGTGGTGGCGGCCCTTATCCGCAACTCGGATGCGTATGTGGAATTTGTGGGAACCTATTTATTGCAACCGATTTTGGACGCGTTTTTGAACCTGTCCAACCTGGTGCTGGATAACACGAACTTTGTGGGAACGGCGGTGCAGGGGGCTCAATTGCCGGCTGATCACACGATCTTCCAAAACGCCAGTCTGCTGTTGTCGGATACGACCTCGGGCGATGATTTGCGCTTGAAATTCCTGGCGATCCTGTTCAAGATCTTTGTGGGCTTGAAGCAGGGAATCGCATTGGGCTTTATGATCTGGACAGCCAAGGGAATCTCTACATTCTGGTTGGGATTGTTCGTGGTTATTATGTTCTGGGTTTTGGTGCTGACGCTGCCGATGTCGTTTACGGACGGACTGGTGCGGTTGGTGACGACGGTTATTTTGTCGCCGTTTGCACTGGTTGCATGGGTGTTTCCGGCTACCAAGGATATTATCGGCAAAAGCTGGGGAATCCTGCTGGGATCGGGTATGGTGGTGTTCTTCTCGTGCGTTTATATTTCTCTGGTGGTGAGTGTGCTGACGCGCTTTACGGATCAATACTATCCCGGAATTATGGGTAGTGGCACGCAAGCAAATGATCCGAGTTTTGCCTTGGAAGCGCAATCGCTGAGTACGGGTATTTTGGCGTTCTTTGTGCTGTTGCTGGGGTTGAATAAATTGTCTAAATATATTCCGAATCTGGCCAATGCATTCGGGGGCGAGACGGTCCAATCCAGCTGGATTAAAGTCTATAACGGTATGAAACAGTTGGCGATTGCGGCGGCCAAAGTGACCTTTGCCGCGGCGGTGGCGTCGCCGTCGGTGGCCAAGTCGGCGGTGGACGATGTGAAAGATGTGGCCAAGAGCGCGGCTAAATCCGCGGGGCCGGGCGGGTCGTAAAGGAGGAAGAATATGAAAAAATATATACAACATTTCTTCCATACTGTTTTAATGGCCTGTGCCGTTTGGGGCGTGTCTATGCTGCCGCCGGATACGGATAAATCACTGTGGGTGATGGGGGCATGGGGGCTGAGCACGCTGATTTTTGCGGGGGCTTTGATCTATGCTCTGATGCGGTGGCGCCGGGGGGCGACCTTGGCGATTGCGATGCTGTTGATGATGGGGGCGGGTGTGGCGTTGGCGCAAAACGAGCAAGTCCCCCAAACACCGGCATCCAGTAGTATGTTTCAAAAGCCGTTGAGCGAAATGGTTGAATATAAAGACATTTTCTGTAATGCGAATGAGACTTTCCGGCCGTCTACGGCTGTCAGAAATAATGTGCCGCCGGATCCTCTGACGATAACGCAGGCTCGGCAATTTATGGAAAGCTATGAACGGGAATTAAATGCCGGAATCTTTACGAAAGGAAGATTGTGGGGGCTGAACAGCAATCGTTATTCCTCGGCACAGTTGAGCAAAATTATAGATGCGCGTGATTGTGCGGAAGATTTTTTGGAAAAAGTGGCAAAGTATAATGTGTTGCAGCAAGAATGGAGCGTGTCAACAGTTTCGCGCTTGCTGAAACTGGACCAAAATTCGTGCTGGCCGTGCGGAATTGCCTCGTTGATGATTGATACGGTGGAGGGAATTTGCGGTGCTTTGGAAGCACCGATTAAAAAAGCGGCGCTGGGCCTGTTGGGGATTATGTTCCTGTTCTGGATTTTAATCAAAGTCCTGATGATGATCAGTATGTTCGGTTATGGTGGGCACGGGGATTTCTTTACCGAGTTTCTGACGCGTGGTTTTTTGGTTCTGTTTGCGGCTGCATTACTACAATTTCCGATGAGCGATTTTTATGCCGTTACGGTGTCGCCGATGATTTCGGTAACCTCGTCGTTGTCGCAGGCGATGGTCAATATCTCTATCACGGGAAATACAGGGACGCAGTCGGCCGGTGGCGGGACGCAGTCGGCGGTGGGAATCAGACCGGCCTCAAACAGTTTATCGGCCCGCGTGGCAAACCCTTCGCAACTGATGTGTTCGTGTTGTGCGGCCGGGAATAAATATAACTGTAACGGACGGCAGAGTGGTGATCGGTTGCGCGACGGTGCAATTTTAACGGCCGACGCCAAAAAAGAACTGATGTGTATGACATGCTCGGTCTATAAGCAAACGGCGCCGATGGTGGCTGCGGGACGGGTGATGATCTATTGGGCGTTGCACACCTCGGGATTTTGGAGTGATGTGCTGAGCGCAATTACTTTCGGTTGGTGGGATGATATGCGAAAGTTTGTCCCGATGCCGGTCGGTATGTGGATTATGGGGTTGATATTTATCGTCAGTTTTACGGTGCTGTCGGCTCTGATCGCGTTTAAGCTGTTGGATATCTTTATTCGCTTTGGGTTTGTATTTTTGTTGACTCCGTTTTTGATCGTCACCTATGTGTTCCCGATTTCACGCAAATATACCAAGCGCGGGTGGGACTTCTTTGTCCACGCGCTGTTGAGTATTATGGCTTTAAGTTTGGGGATGGCGCTGTTGCTGTCGTGCTTTATGGCATCGTTCCCGGATAACGTGGTGAATGTGCTGCGGGAATATATGGCTTACGCGGGTGAGCCGTCCAACGGCTATGCGAACAAAATGTATGAAGCGTTAACCTCGACGGGCGGGACATTCTATGTGGTGTTCTTGCTGTTGATACTGGTATTCTTTGGGATTTCGTTGCTGAAAGCATCGCAGGTGGTTATTGAATCGTTGGCAGATTTAAGTTGCAATATTCCATCGTTGTGCGCCTCGGGCGTAGCGGGCCTGATTAAGACTGCGACGGCCTTTATGAAGGTCGGTATGGCGGCGGCTCATGATGCGGCGGATCGGATTGAAAACCGCAGCGAGGTGAACGACGGCAAGAGAGATGATGAGAAAAAGGACTCCAAAGGGAGCTCCAAGGGGCCTCCGACCCCGGGGAAAGCCTTGGGCAAGTTTGCTAATGACGCAACAAAAGATGTCGGTAATGCGGCGCCGCGTGGTGGTGATGCCGCCGGGAAAGCGGCCGGAAAGGCTGTGGAACAGGGCGGAAAAGTCGCCGGTGAAGGCTTGAAGACGGGGGGCAAGGCTGTCGGTAAAGGCGGTCGCGCGGCCGGTAATAGTATGATGAAACTGGGCGCCGGTGTAAGCAGCACTGTTGTCGGTGCGATCGTGGGCGTTCCTTTGATGATTGCGGGCGCCGCGGTATCAGCCGGGGCAACGGCGGCTGAAATCAGTATGCGAGCGACAGGGGCTGCGGTTAAGGGGGCCAGTAAAGTTGCCGGTAAGGCTACGGAAAAAGGAACCAAGGCTGCGGTCAAAGGGGGACGTGCGGCGGTCAAAACGGCCAAGAAAGGCGGACAGGCTGCCGGTAAGGTCGCGGGTAAGGGGAAAAATGCCGTGAAATCGGCCGGTAAAAAAGCGGGGCAAAACGGTGATCCGAAAAAAACGGGCAAGCCGGAAGATGCCAAGAAAAAAGAACAGAATAAGACTAACAAAGACCGGCAGGCCAAGAATAAATATAAAAATAAGCCAAGCGCTTTGGAGCGCGGGTTGAATAGCGTGGATAATATGATAAGCGGTCTGGATGATATGGCGGATACTTTGGGAGATATTTAAGTTGACAAGGGATAAAAATTAAGGCAAAATCATTTTATGATAATAAAAGTCAGGATCAGACTATAACCGAAAAAGGAGAAATAAGATGAATAAGGACACACTGTTTAATGGATTCTTCGGTCGCCTCACTTCCATCAGGATGGCGGTGAGGGGAGTCGAAACGGGTCGCAGTATGGTAGAGATGCTGGGAGTATTGGCGATTATGGGAGTGCTGAGCATCGGGGGTGTTGCGGGGTAT